>JAFSAW010000071.1 GCA_017442085.1 Oscillospiraceae bacterium
ATAATCTTTGTTATGCTTGCAGGGTACATTTTTTTATCCTTGTTCTTGTTGTAAAGCACCGCGCCTGTTTCGGCTTCAATAAGCACTGCTGTTTCGCTTTTTATATATGCAACATCGGCAGCTGAAGCCCTGAAAGGCACAATCAGCCCTGCCGCTGTAATAAGTGTTAAAACTAATGCTGTTAATCTTTTCATAAAATCCTTTTGAAAATTGTAAACATAGATAGACAATATATTTTAACACAAAAATAAATATATTAAAAGACAAATTTTCAGTATGCACTATTTTTATATAAAAAGAAATGTCATCGGGGGTTATTCCCGATGACATATTTTTTACATATTGTCTGTATTCAGTGCCCTTATGGCATTTAAAATTGCAATAACCGCAACGCCCACGTCGGCAAACACTGCCCACCACATTGTTGCAAAGCCCACTGCAACCAGCAGCAGAACCAGCAGTTTTACACCTATTGCAAAAACAATGTTCTGTTTTACTATTGCCAGTGTTTTCTGCGCCACCTTTATGGCTGTTACAATTTTGCCTATCTCGTCGTTCATAATAACAACGTCAGCCGCTTCAATAGCCGCATCACTGCCCAGTGCACCCATGGCAATGCCTATATCTGCCCTTGCCAGCACAGGTGCATCGTTTATGCCGTCACCTGCATAGCACACCTTGCCGTCTTTGTTCTGCGCAAGGATTTCTTCAAAGTGCTGCACCTTTTCGTGAGGCAGCAGGTCGGCAACCACAGTGTCAATGCCAAGGTCTGCGGCAATTTTTTCGCCCACAGGTTTTATATCCCCCGTCAGCATAACAGTTTTCATACCCATTGCTTTAAGCGTTGCCACCAGCTGCTGTGCATCGTCCTTGATAACGTCATCCACCACAATATTGCCCAGATAAGCACCGCCCTGTGCAATATGCACCACACTGCCTGTGCCGCTGTGCTGCGGCACGCCGGAAATTCCGTGCTGTTGCATCAGCTTTTCGTTGCCCACAAGGGTTTCTGCGCCGTCAAGGTTACATATAACCCCAAAGCCCGCCTGCTCTTTTATATCGGTCACACGGCCTGCATCAACTTTGCCTGCGGTGTTTTTTATGCACAGTGCTATAGGGTGGTTTGATGCACTTTCACACAGTGCGGCAGTCTGCAGCAGTTTTTCCCCGTCACCGCAAAGGGCATTTACCTCTGTCACCGCAAATTTACCCTTTGTCAGTGTGCCTGTTTTGTCAAACACCACAGTTTTAACCTGTGCCATAGTTTCCAGATAGTTGCTGCCTTTAACCAGCACACCCTGCTTTGATGCACCGCCAAGGCCGCCGAAAAACGACAGCGGAACGCTGATAACCAATGCGCACGGGCAGCTTACCACAAGGAAAGACAGTGCGCGGTAAACCCACACAGACCAGTTGCCTGTGATAACTGACGGCACAACCGCCAGCGCAACTGCCACGCCGCATACAGCAGGTGTGTATGCACGGGCAAATTTTGTGATAAATTTTTCCGATTTACTCTTTTTATTGCTTGCATTTTCCACAAGGTCAAGTATGCGGTTTACGGTACTTTCGCCGTATTCCTTTGCCACTTTTGCGGTAATAACACCGTTGATGTTGATGCATCCGCTTAAAATTTCGCTGCCCTTTTCCACATCACGCGGCATACTTTCGCCTGTAAGCGCACTTGTGTCAAGGCTGCTTTCGCCATCAAGCACCACACTGTCCAGCGGCACGCGCTCGCCCGGGTTTATCACAATGATATCCCCCGCCTTTACATCGTAAGGGTCTTTTTTTACGGTTTTGCCGTCAGTCAGCACGTTGGCATAGTCCGGACGGATATCCATAAGCTCGCTTATGGATTTGCGGCTTTTGTTGACCGCATAGCTCTGGAACAGCTCGCCAACCTGAAAAAACAGCATAACCGCCGCACCCTCGGGGTACTCGCCCACGCAGAATGCACCGATTGTGGCAATTGTCATTAAAAATTCTTCGTCAAACACCTGGCCATAGGTGATGTTGCGCACTGCATTTATCAGCACGTCCAGCCCCGCCACCAGAAAAGCGGCAAAGAAAAAGCCAAAACGCACAAGCTCTCCTGCCTGCACAATATTGCCCAGCACAAAAAGTGCTGCCGCAAGCAGAATTTTGCCCAAATCCTTTTTGTTCTGTTTTGTCATATATATTCTCCGTTATGCCCTTGTCATCACAACTTCACGGCTTACCTTTGCAATAGCTGCCATAATTTTTTCTTCGGTGTCTTCCACACCATTTTCGTCCATATCAACAATCAGCTTTGTTGTCATAAAATTGAGTGTAACTTCGTTTACTGTGTCAATTTTTTCGATAAGTCTTTCCATTCTTGCGGCACAGTTTGCACAGCAAAGGCCTGTAAGGCGATATGTCTTTGTCATAATCTTTTCCTCTTTCTTATGTAAATATCATATGATGCCAGCCTATATCCGCAGAACATCATATCTGTATTGTCAGCCCAAAACAGTTGAACAATCATTCAACTGTTCTTGTTGTATCTATTATAGTTGAATGTACATTCAACTGTCAATATTTTTTATTAATTTTAACAAAAAATATGTCATTCCGAGACATAAACACTTCAGAATGACATTACTTTTTATTGTCTTAAAACAGTCCTTAACTTTTATTATACTATTCTTCCGCCTTGTGCTTCACGTGGGTCATTGCTATATTAAGCACTGTGTGCACATGGTCATCATCGATGGAATAAAACACGTTTTTGCCTTCACGGCGGCTTTTTACAATGCGGTTTTCCTTGAGACCGCTAAGCTGATGGCTTATTGCCGATTTGGTCATATCCAGGGCCGAAGCAATATCCTGCACACACATTTCGCCCTGCGCCATAACGCACATCATCTTTATGCGGGTAGGGTCCCCCATCATCTTGAAAAATGCACTGAGTGCATCTATCTCGGTATCCTTTGGCATATTTTCCAGTGCTGTATGCACGGCATTCTGATGCAGCGGACAGCAGCTGCAGCTGTTTTTGTGTTCCATAAAAACCTCTTTTTAACTTTTATGCAATCAGTATATCATTTAAAATCAATTTCCGCAACAAACATCCCATATCCTTACAAAAGCAAAAACGCCCGTTGCGGCGGACGTTTTTACAGGGAAAGTATATTTTATTAAGAGGAGAGAAAAATTTTTGTTTTGGTTTTATCTTTTGGCTTGCTTCCTTTTACAGTTATAAGTATACCCCCTATTTGTGTAAGGTGTGTTAAACAAATATTAAATAACTTAAAACGTTTTAAGCAAAAACTGTTCATATTTGACCTAACTGTTAACAAATTATCAATATTTTGTACCAATAAAGTTTTTTCACACAAAAACGGGGTTATACATATAACCCCGCTGTGTATATTATTCACAATTAAAAGCTCATAGGCAGCACATATATAACTATGCACAGATAGTGCAGCACACTGCCTGCAAGCACAAACAGATGCCATATGCTGTGCATATAACGGAACTTAAGCTTGTAAAAAACAATGCCGCCCGTATAGCTTAAGCCCCCTGCCAGCAGCAGCCAGAAAGCAGGGCCGGAAAGTGCCGCAACAATGTCTTTGATAACCAGCACAACCGCCCAGCCCATAATGATGTACAGAACCAGCGACAGCTTTTCGGTTTTTTCAAGGCTTACGGTGTTCATAATTATACCGCCTATGGCACACAGCCATACCACAGCCGCAACCAATGCACCCCTTGGATTGCCCCTTAATGCCAGAAGGCAAAAAGGTGTATAACTGCCTGCAATAAGAATGAATATTGAAGTGTGGTCAAATATGCGGAAAATTTTCTTCACCTTTTCAAATGGGAAAGCGTGGTACAAAGTGGACATTGTGTACAGCACCACAAGGGACAATCCGTAAACAAGGCTTGAAAGCACCGCAACAACATCGCCAAAGCAGGCCGCAAGTGTAACAATAACACTGGCACCCACCACAGCAAGCAGGGCGCCTACGCCGTGGCTTACACTGTTGAAAACTTCTTCCCCCACTGTGTATCTTTTCATAGGTTTTGCAGACATTTCATTTTCTCCTATATGATTATCAATATTTTAACATATAGTTTTTAAAACTACATATCAAGTATATACCATATACTGCTATAAATCAATATATTTTTTGCATTTTCACAAAGTATGTGCTAATATATATTGTACGCACAATTTTAAATGTAAAATCATTGCAATAAATATTATAAACACGTTTTTGTGTTAAAAAGGAGAATTTTTTGTGGATAAACGCATAGAAAGAATAAACGAACTTGCAAAAAAATCAAGAGAGGTTGGCCTTACAGAAGCAGAAAAGGCAGAACAGCAGCAGCTGCGCAAAGAATATGTTGCCGCATTCCGTGCAAGCTTCCGCCAGCAGCTTGAAAACACCGACATCAAATACGAAGACGGCGAAACAATCCCGCTGACAGAATTCAGAAAGAAACCACAGCAGTAATGCTGTGCACAAAAAGTGAGCATCTTATGATACTCACTTTTTTCATACATTTTTTATGTTTTGATATAATATATTCATAAAATGCTTACTAAAGGACAGATTTTATGCTTTCAACAATTATTACGGTGGCTGCTGCCGCTATTGCTCTTATTCTGATTTTATCACTGATGTGCTTTCTGCTGGTATTTTTTGTGCCGAGAATAAAAAAGCCTGACCCGGATGTTCTGCCCGTGCCAAATGGCAAGGTATACCGCCCTTATCACGAAATGATGAAAAACTGGATAAAGGACGCCCGCAGCCGCCCACACGAAGATTTTTACATAACCGCCTTTGACGGTGTCACCCTGCACGGAACATACTACGAATATCAGAAAGGCGCACCAACCGAGATTATGTTTCATGGTTACCGCGGCAGTGCCGAAAGGGATTTAAGCGGCGGTCTTCAGCGCTGTTTTGCCCTTGGCAGAAATGCACTTATCGCAGACCAGCGCACCACCTGCAAAAGCGGCGGTCACGTTATCACCTTTGGCATAAAGGAACACCGCGACTGTTTATGCTGGGCTGAATTTGCCGCAAAACAGTTTGGGGCAGATACCCCCATTCTGCTGACGGGCATATCAATGGGTGCTTCCACCGTGCTTATGGCAGCGGGCAAAAATCCGCCTCCGAATGTAAAGGGCATCCTTGCCGACTGTCCTTTTACCACAGCAGAAGAAATTATAAAAAAATGCTGCAGGGACCTACACCTGCCCGCAGATATTCTTTACCCTTTTATAAAGCTGGGGGCAAAACTTTTCGGCAGATTTGATTTGGATGAATATTCCGCCCTTGAAGCTATGGAAAGCTGCAGCCTGCCCGTATTTTTTGTACACAGTGAGGGTGATGATTTTGTGCCCTGCTATATGAGCCGCAAACTGCACGATGCCTGCAAAGCCCCCAAACGCCTTGTGACAATGGAGGGCGAAGGCCACGGCCTTGCATATCTGCTGGACAACGAAAAATATTTCAGCGAAGTGTGCGATTTTTACACACAGCACGGCATACCCACAACATTACTTAAACAGGTTATTTAAAATAAAAACTACTTTACCCAAACAATTTCATTATGTAAAAAAAATATGTCATTCTGAGGCATTTATGCCGAAGAATCTCTCGGTTCGATAAAACAAAGAGTTTCTTCGCTTCGCTCAGAATGACATTTTACTTTATTATATTAAATTGCTTACCGCGAGATTAGCTCAGCTTAATAACATTGCCTGTAAAAAAAGAGTTTTTTAATTTATATCCAGCCCAAAAATCTTCTCACACGGTAGTTGACATATGTAAAGCAGTGTCTGAACATTGTCCATTCCACCCACAGATAGCTGCCAAGATTTTTAAACTTAAACGGGTATTTTTCCACTTCTTTTCTCATCTTTATGCCCTTGAGTGTGCCTTTCATAAAAGGCTTGCCGAAACCGCGGGCATAGTACATTGCCACCTTTGGCAGATAGCCGATAAACTGGAAAGGAAAGTTGACAATCAGCATAAGCAGCGGCTGATTTTTGTACAGCAGCAAAAGGGTGTTCTGTCCGCTTTTTTCTGCTTTGAAGTCGTTGTATCTGCCCCCTGTTGTTGCACTGCAGATGTGATAGCACACAGCATTCGGGTTGTAGATATTTTTATAGCCCGCATTGTTGCCGCGCCAGCCAAGGTCCACATCTTCGCCATAGGCAAAAAATGCCTCGTCAAACCAGCCTATTTCATCAAGGATGCTTCTGCGGTAAAGTGCCGCACCGCCGCAGTTGCTGAACACGCGTTCAATTTTATTATACCGTTCACGCTTCAGGCCGTCACCGCGCTTGCAGGTCCAGCCGAACAGCGGCACATAGTCGCTGGCATCGTCGGCAAGATGACGGTTGAAATGCTGCACCATAAGGCCGCCCACAGAAAAGATTTTTTCGTCACTGTCGGCAGTGTCCACAAGCACCTGCAGCCAGTCGGGTTCTGCAAAGGCATCGTTGTTGAACATAACCGCATATTCCGCCTTTGATGCTTCAATGCCCTGGTTAACTGCGTGGTCAAAACCTGTGTTGGTATCGTTGCAGATAAGCACAAAATTTTCAAAGTCTTCCGCGCATTTTTTTATAATTTCCACCGACCTGTCCTTTGACCCGTTGTCGATAACTATAATTTCATATTCGCCGTCAAACTTCTGGTTTATGCAGCTGCGGATAGAATCTTCTATCCAGCCTTCGCCGTTGAGGTTTGGAATAATAATACTTGCTTTCATACAATTCTCCCTGCAGGAAATTCTTTTGTGTACACATCTTTCTATCATAACAGTTTATCATATCCTGCATTGTGTTGCAACTTTTCTGTAAAAACAGTAATTTTCTGTTATGCAGGGCAATAATTTTCACCTTTTTCAAATTGCAAAAGTCAATCTTTTATGATATGATATATTGGTTATAGTATGTAATAAAGTATTTTATTTTTATAGTATCAAAAAGGACTGTTTTGATGAACCGATACAAGTTTTTGTTTTCCAATACGGTGCTGTTTTTTATAAGCAGTTTCAGCAGCAAGTTTCTGGTGTTTCTGCTTATGCCAATCTACACCGCAGTGCTTTCTCCTGCAGAAAACAGCGACGTAAGCCTGATGATGCAGACAGCCAACCTGCTTATCCCGCTGGTAAGCCTTGGCATCTCCAACAGTATAATCCGCTTTGGCCTTGACGAAAAATATTCAAAGCGCACGGTTTTCACCACAGGTGTATTCACCCTTGGAGCCGGCTATCTGCTGCTTATTGCAGCATTTCCGCTACTCAATATGGTGGATTTTATCCACAAATACATCTGGATGCTCTATCTCTATCTGCTTATGAGCTGCAGCCGCACCCTTGTGCAGCAGTTTGTCCGTGCAAAAACCTACACAAAGCTTTACGCCTTTGACGGCATTCTTGCAACGGTAAACACTCTTGTGCTTGTGTGTGTATTTCTGCTTAAATTCAAATGGGGTGCAATGGGCTATATTGCCGCCATTATTGGCGCAGACTTTTTAAGCGTCGTGTTTTTAAGTGTTATCACTTCCGTATGGCGCTATTTTGACATTTCCAAGCTGAACAAGGCAGTTGCAAAGGAAATGCTTAAATACTGTCTGCCCCTTATCCCTGCCAGCATTGCCTGGTGGATAACCAATGTAAGCGACCGCTATCTTGTTGCATATTTCTGCGGCGACACAGTAAACGGCATATACGATATCAGCTACAAGCTGCCAAGCATTATCAACGTGTTTGCCACAATCTTTCTTGAAGCCTGGCAGATAAGCGCCGTAAAAGAAAGCGGTGCAAACCACACCAGCCGTTTCTTCACCAACGTGTTCAAAGCATACCAGAGTGTTGTATTTATAGGCGGCGCAGGCATTATACTGCTGGCAAAACCGCTTATCAGACTGCTGGCAGACGAAGCCTACTTTGAAGCCTGGACCTTTGTGCCTGTGCTTATTCTGGCAACCATATTTGCCTGCTTCTCCACCTTTATGACCAGTATCTATATGGTGGAAAAACGCGGCGGCTTAAACCTTGCAACAATGTCTGCAGGCGCAGTGGCAAACGTTGTGCTCAACCTGCTGCTTATACCAAAAATGGGTGCACAGGGTGCAGCTGTTGCAACCTTTGTCAGCTATGTTATTGTTTTTGGCCTGCGTGCAGTCAACACACGCAAGTTTATAAACATAAATATTTCACCAATTCAGCTTATTATAAATGTAGCACTTATGGGTGCTATGAGCTATGCCATGATAGCAGACCTGCCCCGTAACGTGTTGATAAGCATTGTTATAACCGTGGTCATTATGGCCGTTAATGTAAAGCCTTTACTGGGGTTTGCAAACCAGCTTCTTAAAGGCATATTGAACAGAAAGAGAGGCAAAGCCTGATTTATGAGAATACGTCACAAACCCTGGGCACAGCCGGAGCTGGACGCAAGCAGCATCTATATCCGCAACCCGCACGAATTTTACGGCAGATGGAAAACAGCCTTTGAAAATCCCGACCTGCCAATTCATCTGGAACTTGGCTGCGGCAGAGGCACATTTATTGCACAGAAAGCCGTTAAAAACCCTGATATAAACTATCTTGCCATTGATATCAAAAGCGATATGCTGGGATATGCCAACCGCAACGTACAGCACCTGTATATGATGGCAAACCGCACAACCAACAATATCCGTATGTGCACCTTTGACATTGAAAGAATTGCACTGATTGTAAGCGAAGAAGACATTTTCAGCCGCATTTACATCAACTTCTGCAATCCATGGCCAAAGGACCGCCACAAAAAACGCAGACTTACACATTCACGTCAGCTTGAAAAATACAAGGCATTTCTTAAAAAGGGCGGCGAAATCTATTTCAAAACCGACGATGACAAACTTTTTGCAGAAAGTCTTGAATATTTTAAGGAAAGCGGCTTTGAACTTACATTTATCACCTATGATATGACAGAAAAATCCCTGCCGGACAACATCATAACAGAACACGAAAAAATGTTTATGGACGAGGGTATAAAAATAAAAGGCCTTATTGCCGTATATCCGGAGGACACCAATGCTTAGAATGAAAAGAATAAGAGCAATTGCTCTGGCGGCTGTTTTATCCCTTTCACTCTTTACAGGCTGCAGCAAAGAGCCTGAATACACAAAATACAACGGTTCCATATGGGACAGCTTTGATACAATCATCTCCACTGTATCCTATCATCAGACAAAAGAAGAATATGATGAATTTATGGCTTACACACAGGAACGTTATCAGTACATGCACCGTCTGTTTGACATATACAACAACTACGAAGGTATGAACAACGCCAAAACCATCAACGACAATGCAGGTGTTGCACCTGTAAAGGTGGATAAAGAACTGTTTGACCTTATAGAGTTCAGCCTTGACTGGTATCACAAAACAAACGGCATGGTAAATGTTGCTATGGGCAGCGTGCTGAAAATATGGCATGACGTAAGAGAATATGCCGAATACAACACCCCTGTCCTGCCTGATATGGAAAAACTTGAGGAGGCAAACAAACACACCTCCATCGACAGCATTGTGCTGGACAAAGAAAATATGACTGTGTACATCACGGACCCTGAAGCCAGCCTTGACCTTGGTGCTGTGGCAAAGGGCTATGCAACCGAGCTTATCTGCTCTGAACTGGCAGAAAAATACCCAAGCTTTGCAATCTCCGCAGGGGGCAACGTAAGGGTTAACGGCAGCCCTATGGACGGCAGAACACGCTGGGGCATCGGCGTGCAGAACCCTAACGTTGACGAAAACTATCAGATGGTAGGCGGCAACATTGATCTTGCATTTCTCCACGGCAGACAGAGTCTTGTATGCAGCGGCGGCTATCAGAGATTTTTTGTTCTCGAAGGCCAGCGTTACCACCACCTTATAGACCCAGAAACTCTGTACCCAAAAAACATCTACAACGGTGTTTCCATTTTGTGTGATGACAGCGGTATGGCAGATGCACTGTCCACTGCTATCTTTATGATGGAACCACAGGAAGCTCTGGATTTTATCGACACAATCCCGACAGCAGAATGTCTGCTTGTTAAAGAAAACGGCGAAACATTTATGACCGACGGCTTTGCAGATTACCTTGAAAGCTGCGGTATAACCAGCAAAACCCCCATTGAATAAAAACTGACAGAAGGAAGTATCTTGATATGAACGAAAATTTTCTTATGGAAAGCGGCATTATGGTAAGCACTGTTATGGCAGTTGTTCTGCTTGCTTCCATCCTTGCATTTGCAGTTTTCAGCGGCAAGCTGGAAATCGGCAACAAAAACAAAAAGCAGAACAGCGACGAAATTGCTGCAAACCTGCTTAAATCCCTCAAGCGCTTTGCAGGTCTGCGCGACATGCAGGTGCTTGGCAAAACAACACTGTGCTTTGGCGGCGAAACCTTTGATTTCGATGCAATTGTCCTCAGCTACTACGGTACAATTGCAGTAAAAAGCTGTGATGCCCAGGGCGAAATTTACGGTGAAGCAAAAGACAAAAACTGGCTTGCTGTAGACGGCGAAGGCAAAAAGACATATTTTGCAAATCCGCTGTCCTCCACAAATGGCTGTGCAAAACTGTTTAAAGAGCTTTACGCTGCCGAAAAGGCAAAATGCGGCCTGCACGAAGCTGTTGTTGTATTTCCTGCAAAAAAAGCAGAACTGTTCACAGGCAAAAACACAGATGTTTACACACTTAAATCCCTGGAAGCAAAACTTTCCACAGACAAATATCAGCAGGACAAAGGCGCTGATATCCCTGCAATGAAAGCTGCTTTGGAAAAATATACCGTTAAATAAGGCTTCGCCTGACACTTTTGACAGCAAAAGTGTCCAAAACTGCCGCTGTTGGCAGGCAGCGGACCCCGCCGGAATATGTACCGCAAGGTCTCTGCTGTGTGGCGCTTTCGTGTGCAAATCCGCACACACCGCGCCTCTTGGTTGGTGCAAACAAATCGACAATACATATTTATTATAAAAGGGGGCTCCGCCCCCTTATTTCATTCCCCCGTAATATTCATAATAAAAACTCACGGAATCTTATTTTCCGTGAGTTTTTGTTTAAGACCAATTTGTTCTAAAAATCGCAGTCTCAAATACAAAGTGGTAAAATAATAACCGAAAGGTCGTGATGTGATGTCCACTAAAAATTTTTCTCTGAGAATAGATGATGAGTTGCTTTTTAAATTATATATAATTGCAGATAACAATAATCGTTCGGTTAATGGTCAGATTTTGCATTTAATAAAAATCTATATATCCCAATACGAAAAAGCAAATGGCACAATAAAAAGCTGCAGCATATAGCCAATTCCATTAAATTAATAAAAATATGTCATTCTGAGGAACGTAAGTGACGAAGAATCTCTCGGTTTAATCAGACAAAGAGATTCTTCGCTGCGCTCAGAATGACATTTTACTTTATCATATTAAGTTGACTTAATAAAACTGGCCATATGCTTCAGCTTTTACAGTATAATAAGTTCTTTTGTTGTTTTGGTCAGGTTTTCGGTGCCGTTTTCTCCGATATAGAACAAATCGCCTATGCGGATGCCGTATTCGCCTTTAAGGTATACCCCAGGCTCGATAACCATAAGATTGCCCACATTAAGCAGCTCGGTGGATTTGTGGCCCACAATAGGCAGCTCGATATAGTCAAGACCTATGCCGTGACCTGCTGCATGGCGGAAATTGCCGCCATAGCCCATTTCTTCAATAAATCTGCGTATTTCTTCGTCCACAGTCTGTGCCTCTGCACCTGCCCTTACATATCTTGCCGCCATAACGGATGCGGTTTTAACCGCCTGATATGCACGTTCAAAATCCGCACTTGGCTTGCCCACACAGATTGTGCGGGACATACTGCTGCGGTAGCCCTTGTATATTGCGCCAAAATCAAGCAGAAGCGGGTCGCCTTTTTCTATTACCCTGTCGGTTGCCGCACCGTGAATAAGGCTGGAATTTGCCCCTGACACACAGCACATATGAAACTTCGCAAGGTCACTGCCGTTTTCCAGCAGGCTCTGTACAATTTTTGCTTCCACCTGTTTTTCGGTCATACCCGGTTTTATATATTCCAGCATATCATCAAAAACCTTTTCGCTGATACGCTGTGCTGTCTTGATGTTTTCCAGTTCTTCAAAGTCTTTTACCGCTCTTATCTTGTTAAGCTGTGCTTTGAGCGGCATAACCTTGGAATACATACTGTTTTCAAACTTTACATATTCTTCGTGGCTTATTCCGTCACTTTCCAGCAGCATAACGGAAATATGGTCGCTCTGCACTATGTCGTACATAATTTCGGCATAGTTGTCATAGTTGAGCAGTCCGCGCACAATAAAACCCTGCGGAACCAGCTGCTTTGTTGCAATTTCTTCATATCGGTCATCAACAACCACATATCTGTTGCCTTTTCGTGTTATAACCACCATACCCGCACTGGTTGCAAGGCCTGTGAGATAACGGCGGTTTTCAACGCTTTTAACCACGCAGGCGTCTGTTCTGGTAAGTTCCAGAAGTTTTATTATCTTTTCTGCTCTCGCTTTAAGGGCAAACATAAAATCCTCCCGATACATCCAAGTTCTTTTTGACATGACACACTTTTATGTAATATAATACATTGAGTATCAATATATCAGAACACAGTCTATATACTATATTAGTTTAATATATTGTGCAGATTTTTTCAAGATTTTTTTACAGCGAGGTACAGTATGTATCACCTTTTCACCGACAGACTTGTCCTGACATTAAGTCACCCGCGGCTTGCAGAAAATGTCTGCCGCTTCAATATAAAAAACCGCGATGCCCTCCGCGACACCGAGCCTTTGCGCCCCAAGGAATACTACACCTATGGCGGTATGCGCAGCATTCTCAAAGAAGAAGACAAGGCCAGCCGCAAATGTCAGGAGTTCCGCTTCTGGATAAGCGAAAAAGGCAGTG
Source organism: Oscillospiraceae bacterium (assembly GCA_017442085.1). Classification (GTDB taxonomy): domain Bacteria; phylum Bacillota; class Clostridia; order Oscillospirales; family Ruminococcaceae; genus RGIG3102. The sequence continues at coordinate 12,975 of JAFSAW010000071.1, forward strand.
ACGAAATCATCGGCACCGTGTGCATCTCCAACATTCTTTTCGGCAGTGTAAAAAGCTGTTATCTGTCCTACAAAATTTCCGCAGACTGTCAGGGCAAAGGCTATGCCACCGAAGCAGTGGGAGAGGTTATAGATTTTGCCTTTAAAATCCTTCAGCTGCACCGCATAGAAAGTTATGTTATGCCCCGCAACACCAAAAGTATACGCGTTATGGAAAAACTTGATTTTATGCCCGAAGGCCTGTCAAAACGCTGTCTTGAGGTAAACGGTGTGTGGGAAGACCATCTGCGCTTCTCTCTGCTGAATGAATAATCACAATATAAAAATATATGTCATTCTGAACAACAGCCAAGAATCTTATGCCTCCCTTGTGTAAAGGGAGGTGTCACGCCAAAGCGTGACGGAGGGATTGAAGCCTGAAAATATTCTTTAAATTGTACGTCTCAGAATGACATTTTGTTTAATTATTTAACTTTATACAGCGCCACACTGCCCTGCTCAAACACCTTGTCAAAAAGCTGTTCAAACAGCGGACGGTCTATATAATAATCCGCATTTTCCCAGCTGGAAACCAGCACATAGTCAACGCTGTATTTTTCATACAGTCCGCCGCTTTCTGCCACCAGCTCGTACATCTGCCGCACCTCTGCATTCCGCTGGGTTGTGTCTATGCCGTGATAATACAAAAACACATCGCTGCCGCACACAATGCTGCGGCCTGTAAGGGATGCAATTTCGTTGTTGTGACGTGTATTGGTTAAAAATACATCTTCTTTGTCTGTGTTGTTTTCCACATATTCTGCCAGTGCCATATGGTCCGTGCTGTACAGCACATAGTCGCTTACTGCTTCTCTGCCAAGGGTAAGCACTGCAGATACTGTGCAAAGTGTCAAGAACACCGCCGCCACTGCTTTTCCCCACAGGTTTCTGTGCTTTTTATACCAGTCAACCGCAACATCCGCCCCCGCTATGCACAGCAGCATATATGCCACATAAAGCAGCTTGTTGTTGTCATAGGTGTTTGGCGTAAACAGAATAAGCTCTGATACAAACCATATAACCCCTGCAGGCAGCACCATTTCGGCAGTATGTCTGCCGCCCCTGCAGACTGCCGCAATTATAACAATCAGCGGTGCACCTATGTTTTTAATGTAAAACCAGGGATAAAAATCCCCAAGGTTGCCCCAGTTGAAATGTCCACGCAGAAAGCCTCCCTCTGCCACCTGGCCAAAGGTCCAGCCCACCAGCTGCGGCAGTGCAAAAACAAGCACAACAGCAAGATAAACACCCCAGCCGCTGCAAAGCTTTTTAAGCATACCGCAGCGGATATTTTTTGCCACAAGCCATATGCCGTATGCCACACACACAGCTATACCGCATAATCCGAAAGCAAAGAAAAACTGTGATGAAAGCCCCGCTTTTTTGTTGACAAACTGCAGCAGGCACATAACGCTGGCAAAGCAAAGCAGAAATATTGTGCCGTACCAATGCTGTTTTGCCTTGTCCGCCGCATTTCTGTACAACCACAGCAGCAGCCACGCCGCACTGACAAGGCCCATAGCCAGAAAAGAATGGGTGTGCACCAATGGCAGTGCCCCCGCAAAAACCGCCGCATATACAAAATATGCTTTTTCATCATTCCACACTGCTTTATACAGCAGCCATATTGCCACAAACAGCAGAGCATAACCAAACAGCGATGCACGCTGCGGCAGCAGAATATCCGCAATTATATTTGCCCAGCGGATGTTATAATCCACAAGGTTTGTAGGTGTGGTATAAAAGCCTGTAAATATATCCTTAAAGGTCAGCATGCTGTCAGCTGCCCCCATAAAATAAACAAAACCAAGACCGCCGTTGAAAAACAGCAGCACCCAGCTTAAAACAGCCTTTGCCCTGCTGCCATACACAGCAGATGCCAGCAGATAAGCACCGCCGCAAACCTGAACAAATGCCGCAAGCATTGGCAGTATATACGCCCAGCGCAGCGATGCACCAAACAGATATATGCTGGAAGAAATGCTTGCATTCAGAAAGGGATATGCCAGCTTTGTGTCGGGAAAGATAGAATACAAAGGCGGAAATTCACTTTGATTTGCAATGCTGGTGATAAAGCCAAGGTGCATATTCATATCGCCGTAGGTACACTGCCCCGTATGCACCGCACCGTCTGCAGCCACGGGGATTATATGGCCGTTCAGAAGAACACACCACAGCACAAATACCGTCAGAAACAACGCCGCAAAGCCTTTGCTGTTTTTTATCTGCACAGCAAAATTCTTCATCTGTTCTTTAATCTGCAGCCCGTAATAAACCGCCGCAACAAAAACGGGCAGCACAACCGCCGCTGCCGCCATATGCGCCACAGCGGTAAAATCAAAAACAAAAGCCGCAAGCACACACAGCCACTGCATAAGCAGGCTGCCAAGGGCACTGCCCGCAATCAGTTTTGCCGCCGGTTTTTCTTTTGGCAAAGCAAACACAGCCAGCAGTATGCCTGCCAGCTGAAAGTATAAAAAATATAAAGTTCCAAGTATATTGCCAAAAAATGTGCCTGCCATAATGTCTCTCCGTTAAAATTACAGCTCATATTATAATACAAATCGCCATATCAGGCAACCCTTGCACAGCGCATATGCAGTTATGGTAATATGCACTGCTGCAGATATTCTTTCAAATATTCAGACGCAATCCCAAAAAAACCCGGCACCGCATATCAAACGGTGTCGGGGGTTTTTAACTTTATCTGCAATATGCAAACCTTATTTATTCAAACTATTTAAGGCCAAGAAATGCTGCATCAGCCAGTTTGATAAGGCCTTTTGCTGCAACGTCCAGCACTGCCTGTTCGTCATTTACCTTGATAACCATATATGCCAGACCTTCGCGGTGTGTAAAGAGAGAATACATATATTCAATGTTTATGCTGTATTCTTCAAACACTTTAAGCAGTTCTGCCAGTCCTGCAGGGCGGTCAGGCACTTCCACTGCCATTACAGGTGTCATGGACAGCACGTTGCCGTGTCCAAGCAAAGTGTCGCTTGCTTTTTTGCTGTCGTCAACAATCATACGCACAAGGCCATAGTCGGTAGTTTCTGCAATTGAAATTGCACGGATATCGATATTTGCTGCTGCCAGCAGATTTGTCAGTTCAGAAAGCTGACCTGCACGGTTTTCCAGAAAAACAGAAATCTGATGTATATTCATAGTTTTATCCTCCCCTGTTATATTTTGCGCTTGTCTATTACACGCACTGCCTTGCCTTCGCTGCGGGCGATGGATTTTGGTGCAACAAGCTTAACTTTTGGTGAGATACCCAGCATACTGCGCATTGCTTCCACAACTGATTTTTCTCTTTCGTGGATTTTTGCAAGAGAGTCGCTGAACATCTCAGGGTTCATTTCAACCAGCACTTCAAATGTGTCAGTGTTGTTTACACGGTCAACCACAATCTGATAGTTTGCACTGTAGCCCTGCTGCATAAGCACAGTTTCTATCTGTGACGGGAATACGTTTACACCGCGGATGATAAGCATATCGTCGCTGCGGCCCATAGGTTTGCTCATTCTTACGTGAGTTCTGCCGCAGGAGCATTTTTCCCTGCTGAGCACGCAGATATCGCGTGTGCGGTAGCGGATAAGCGGGAATGCCTCTTTTGTGATGGCTGTGAAAACCAGTTCGCCCTTGCTGCCTTCAGGCAGAACTTCGCCTGTGTCAGGGTCGATAATTTCGGCGATAAAGTGGTCTTCGTTGATGTGCATGCCGCGCTGTTCTTCACATTCAAAAGCTACACCCGGGCCGCTTGTTTCGGTAAGACCGTAGATATCGTATGCCTTGATGCCCAGTCTGTCTTCGATGTCGTGGCGCATATCTTCGCTCCAGGCTTCTGCACCAAAGATACCTGCTTTAAGTTTTATCTGGTCGCGGAGACCTTTTTCGTGGATGGATTCGGCAAGATATGCCGCATAGGACGGTGTGCAGCAGAGAATTGTTGCACCAAGGTCTGTCATAAACTGCAGCTGACGGTCAGTGTTGCCTGATGACATTGGCAGTGTAAGACAGCCAACCTTGTGACTGCCGCCGTTGAGGCCAGGGCCGCCGGTGAACAGGCCGTAGCCGTAAGCCACCTGACAAACGTCCTCGTTTGTGCCGCCTGCAGCCATAATTGCACGTGCACAGCAGTCTTCCCAAAGGTCAACGTCGTGCTGTGTGTAGAAAGCCACCACGCGCTTGCCGGTTGTGCCGGATGTGGACTGAATGCGCACGCATTCGCTGAGCGGTTTGCCCTTTAAGCCGTAAGGATATGCTTCCCTTAAATCTGCTTTTGTCAGAAATGGCAGCTTGTGCAGGTCATCGATGCTTTTTATGTCATCGATAGTCACACCGTGGTCAATCATCTTCTGACGGTAGTAAGGCACGTCTTCCCAAACGTGCTTCATCTGTTTCATAAAACGGTCATTCTGCAGCTGTCTGAGCTGCGGATATGGCATTGTTTCGATTTCTTGCTGATAATACTTTGCCATAACATTGGTCTCCTTTTACAATTTTCTACAAATTTTCTATATATCCTAACACTGCATATTTCTGCCAAGAGAAAATGCAGTTTTGTTAAGCTGCTGGAATTTCGGCGGCACGCTTTCCTCGATAGCGGCAAGCCATTCTTCCTCGGTAAAGTCAAAATATTTTGACAGTCTGCCCATAAGCACAAGGTTTACCGCCCTTGTGCTGCCTGCCTGCACAGCAAGGGACAGTGCATCAAATGCGTCTGTGTCTGCTGCAGCCTTAAGCTTTTCGGCAAGCTGTGCGGGATATTCCGCCATGCCGGAAATTACTGGCATAGGGTTTATCTGCTGTGTATTTACAATAATTTTTCCGTCCGGTTTAAGATATTCTGTCCAGCGGGCCGCCTCCAGCAGCTCGAAGGACACTATAAAGTCTGCTTCGCCCTTGTCGATAACAGGAGAATAAACCCTGTCGCCAAAGCGCACATATGTAACAACACTGCCGCCTCGCTGGCTCATGCCGTGAACTTCGGACACTTTTACGTCGTAGCCGCGGGTTAAAAGAAGTCTGCCAAGCAGCTTGGAGGCCAGCAGACTGCCCTGGCCGCCAACGCCCACAATCATAAGATTTTTAGTTTTCATGGCTAAACCTCCTTAAATGCATCAGAATGGCACATCTGCTTGCACACGCTGCAGCCTGTGCATTGTGTTGCATCAATTTTTGCAACGCCGTTTTCCATACTTATTGCAGGGCAGCCAATCTGCATACATGCCTTGCAGCCCTTGCATTTTTCGCTGTCCACAGCAATAGGGCCTGCGTGTTTTACGTTTTTAAGCAGTGCACATGGGCGGCGGGAAATTATCACCGACGGCTCTGCTGCCTTAAGCTCTTCTTTTATAACCTCGTCACATTCCTTAAGGTTGTAAGGGTCCACCACTCTTACGCGGTTTATGCCCACTGCCCTGCACAGTGCCTCAAGGTCAACCTTTGCGGCAGCCTCGCCCTTAAGGTTAAAACCTGTTGTAGGATTGTGCTGGTGGCCTGTCATACCTGTTATAGAGTTGTCCACAATGATAACTGTGCTGTTGGACTGGTTATAGGCGATGTTTACAAGGCCTGTTATGCCCGAGTGCATAAAGGTGGAATCGCCGATAACTGCAACGGAATTGCCGTCCAGCTGTCCTTTGCTGCTTTTGCAGAAGCCGTGAAGGCCCGAAACAGAAGCACCCATACAGATTGTGCTGTCAAGGGCGGAAAGCGGTGCAACAGCCCCAAGGGTGTAACAGCCGATATCTCCAAGTACATTCAGCTTGTTCTTTTTTAGTGTGTAAAATAAACCTCTGTGCGGGCAGCCTGCACACATAACAGGCGGTCTTGGCGGAATGTTTTCTTCCAACTGAATGCCCTTTTCTGTTGCTATACCCATAGCGGCGGCAACCTTGCCCTGGCTTAATTCATCAATAAGGGAGAATTTTTCCTTGCCGATGCAGTCCACGCCGATGTTGCGGCAGTGGCTTTCGATAAAGCTGTCCAGCTCTTCAACCACCACAACACTGTCAACGGAAGCTGCAAAAGTCTTTATTTTTTCTGTCGGCAGCGGCCATATCATACCCAGCTTGAGCACGGGATATCTGTCGCCAAACACCTCTTTTATGTACTGGTAGCTTGTGGAGGAGGTGATAAAGCCCATTTTATTGCTTTCGCCCTGTTCAATGCGGTTGATTTCTGCAGTTTCGGCATAGCTGACAAGCTTTGCGGTTCTTTCTTCCACAATCGGATGCCGCTTTTTAGCGTTTGCAGGCATCATTACATATTTTGCAATATCCTTTTTGTATTCCTTTGTGTGCTCTGTGCGCGGTGAAGTTTCCATAATACTCTGGGAATGTGCCACGCGGGTGCACATTTTAACGATAACAGGTGTGTCGTATTCTTCCGACAGCTGATATGCCAGCTTTGTAAATTCCAGCGCCTCGGC
>JAFSAW010000072.1 GCA_017442085.1 Oscillospiraceae bacterium
GTTGGGTAAAATACTGTGAAACATTCTACCCAGAATTTATTCCAAACATCTCCAGCTGTAAATCTCCACAGCAGATGTTTGGTGCTATCACAAAAACATACTATGCTGAAAAAATGGGCATCGATCCAAAGAACATCTTTGTTGTAGGTATCATGCCATGTACAGCTAAGAAATTTGAAGTTGGCCGTGACGATATGTGTGCTGCCGGCGAAGGCATCCACGACGTTGACGTAGCTCTCACAACAAGAGAACTTGCTCGTATGATCGACCGTGCTAACATCTACTTCCCACACCTCCCAGACGAAGAATTTGACGCTCCTCTCGGTCTTTCCACAGGTGCTGCAACAATCTTTGGTACAACAGGCGGTGTTATGGAAGCTGCTCTCCGTACAGCTGCTGAATGGGTAACAGGCACAGAACTCGAAAAAGTTGACTTTGAAGATGTTCGTGGTCTTGAAGGCGTTAAGAAAGCAACATACAAACTTGGCGACCTTGAACTCAAAGTTGCAGTTGCTTCCGGTCTTAAAAATGCTAAAGAAGTTCTCGAAGCAGTTAAAGCTGGCGAAGAAATTCACTTCATCGAAATCATGGGTTGCCCAGGCGGCTGTATCAACGGCGGCGGCCAGCCAATCCAGCCAGCAACAGTTAGAAACTTTGTTGACCTTGTTGAAAAACGTGCAGCAGCTCTCTACAGAGACGATGCTAAAGACGTTATCAGAAAGAGCCATGAAAACCCAGACATCAAGAAACTTTACGAAGAATATCTTGGTGAACCAGGCAGCCACAAAGCTCACGAAATCCTGCACACATCTTATGTTGCAAGACCAAACAACTACTAATACAAATATTAATAGTTATAAAGAAACCGAAGCCCTCAGCGAGGGCTTCGGTTTTAATTTGTAGTAAATTTATTAATAAATATATTTTATAACACACAATATATTTTGACAATTTTACACTATATGATGTATAATATAAAAAATATGTCCTTATATAATAACAGGATAAATTAAAATTATGTTTTAACTACATAAAAGGAGTAAAAAATGACTTTTACAGATGCTATTAAAAAATCAGTTTTAGAAGGTTTTGATGCAGGTAACCTTACAACAACACATATTATAGTAGTTCTTGGCGTTGCTGTTGCATTGGGTTTGTTTATCTATGCTGTTTACAGAACAACAACAAAAAGCGGATTTTACAACCGCAGCTTCAATAAATCACTGGCAGTTATGCCTGTAATCACAGCAGGTATTATGCTTGCAATGCAGTCCAACCTGGTTATCAGTTTAGGTATGGTTGGTGCTCTTTCCATTGTTCGTTTCAGAAATGCAGTTAAAGATTCCGGCGACCTGGCATACCTGTTCTGGAGTATCAGTATGGGTATTATTTCCGGTGCAGGCTTGTTTGAAATTGCAATTATTCTTTCCATCTGTGTAACAATCCTTATCGTTGCACTTGACCTTTTGCCAACACTTAAGGCACCTTGCATTCTTGTTGTTTCTGCAGATGCTGCAACAGAAGAAGCTGTATTTATGAACACTGTTAAAAAATTTGCTGCAAAAGCAAAAATCCGCAGCCGCAACATCACAAAGAACGGCACAGAATGGATTGTTGAAATGCAGGCAAAAGAAGAAGAAAAACTGGTAAAAGCTGTTTCTGCACTCAACGGTGTTATCAGCGTTAACCTTATGACACACGACGGCGAAGTAAGATTTTAATCTTTAACCTTATAAAAAACAAGGAAAGGAAAATCTTATGGAGTTCCGTGTAGAAAACAAATATCTTGTTACAGATGCGGACCTTGCAGTGATTAAAGCAAGGCTTAAAACGGTTATGAAGCAGGACGTTCATCAGGACGGAGACTGCTATACCATACGAAGCCTTTATTTCGACGATATCAACGACAACTGTATGAAAGAAAATGACGGTGGTGTTGACCAGAGAAAAAAATACCGCATCCGTATCTATGATCCTAAAGGCGATTTTATCCGCCTTGAAATAAAGGAAAAACAGCGCAGTGTTACAAAAAAATATTCCTGCCGCATTACAAGAGAAGAAAGCGAAATGATAATGAACGGCACTATACCGCTTACATTTGACAGCCGCAAACCTCTCAACGAGCTTAAACTGCAGATGCGCTGTGCAAAAATGATGCCTAAAACCATTATTGAGTATGAGCGCACAGCTTTTGTACACCCTGTAGGCAATGTACGTATTACCTTTGACCGCAATATTGCAGCCAGCAGATACTGTGACAGCTTCTTTGACGAAAGAACCCACAGCCTTGTTCCTGTGCTGCCGGCAGGTGTGCATGTCCTTGAAGTAAAATACGACGAATTTTTACCGGACTTTATTGCTGCACAGCTGGAAACAGGCATACTCAGACAGACCGCTTTTTCAAAATATTATCTGGGCAGACTGGCAGTCAACGGCGAACTTGCCGTAGACCGCTGATAAAAGGTTGTTTATATGCACAAAAAAAGAATATGGCGCACGGCAGTGCTGTTTTTGTGTCTGTTTGTTCTTGGTTTTGTAACAGCGGTATACTACAGCCGTGAAATATCGCACTGTATGGGCGTGCCTATACTTACAGAAGAAGAGTATAGCCGGATAACAGAATATACACAGCAGGATTTAAGCGGAATACTGCTTGCCGACGGTTTTCCTGCTGCTGTTGACAGAGAGACGAACACGGTTTATCTGTCACAGAATATAACCGAAGAAACCTATTATACCGACCTTAAAGGTGTGGTAAGTTCCGAAGATGAAAACATATTGCTGTATTTTGCCCCGGATGAAAACCTTGCGGATATGCCTGCGGCAGTAAAAAACGGGCATGCCTTTAAGCTGATAGCAAATTTTGCTGACGGCAGCTTTGCACAGTGTGATGTGGTGTTTACTGCACTGCCTGTGCTTAATATGGACGGCGATGTTGCAGGGGTTAAAAAAGCAACTGAATATGATGCAAACGGCGACCGTGATATTTACAGTGGCACAGTTTCGGTGTGGGATGGCTGCTATGCAGGAACAGGGGAATACTCTGCCAAAAGCAGCGCGGCACAGTGGCATCAGCGTGGCAATTCCACCTTCAGATACGATAAAAAATCCTGGAAGCTGAACTTTAAGGACAAAGAAGGCAACAATGCTGATGTGGATTTTCTGGGGCTGGAAGCAGATGATGACTGGGTGCTCAATGCGGTTGCGCGTGATGATACCCGCCTGAGAGAAAAGGTTGTTATGGACCTGTGGAACAACGGTATGGCACAGGAAGAATACAACTATAAAATGTCTGCATCACAGTATGTAGAGGTTGTGACCAACGGCGAATATATGGGCATATACCTGCTGCAGCGCAGACTGGATGCCAAATATCTGGAACTGGACGAAAGTATCCAGCTTGCCAAAGGCGGCAAGGGACATATACTGTACGAGCCTGTTGACACAACAGAAACCGAAGCAACCCTTGATACGCTTGTCAAGCTGCGCGAGGGTGAAAATGTAAAATATCTTGATGTAGACAACTGGATTGACAATTCTCTGTTTATAGATGCCTTTTATATGGCAGACAACGCATCCAGATATAACACATACTATATAATAAAAGATATAATTTCACAGCCGCAAATTTCCATAGCACTGTGGGATACAGACTTTTCTTTTGGTATAGGATATAACCTTGGCTTTATTCACCAGCCTGAAAAAGCCGATGAACAGCGCCGAAACAAAGACGAACTTTACTTGCTGGCAGAAATTCACCCCGATATCTACAGCCGTATGTCACAGCGCTGGCAGCAGCTGCGTCAGGGAGTGCTGTCCACAGAAAATGTGCTGAATACAATAACAGCAAACCATACAAGGCTTACTGACAGCGGTGCTTTTGCCCGTGATGATGCAAAGTGGCCTGATGAATACGGCGGCACAGATACCTATGAAGCTATGTGCCGGTATGTAAGCACACGTCTTGAATATCTTGACAGCTGTTATGAAAACGGTGATGTAATCCGCGAAACAGGGGATACAGTGCCTGACAGATAAATTTACCCGACAACACTATTTTTATATTGTTGTCGGGTTTTATGATTTTTATTGAGATATTGTTTTTTGTCTGAAGATACAGAATTTTGCCGCATTGAAAGTGGATAGATTTGATGGTACAATAAAACAAATATACAAAACATCGGAGGTGCGGCAATGAAAAAATTTATCTCTTTACTTGTTTTGCTTATAAGTGCTGCTGTGGTTTTTACAGCCTGCAGCGGCAGCAGGTCCTATCCAAATCTTGTCGGTGTTGTACAGACGGTGGAATTTACCGAAGAATACAAGCACCCCGTTTACACCATAACCACCGACAGCAATTATACTGTAAAGGTTGTTGTGGACGACAATAATTATATTGGCGACAAGTACGGCGATGTACTTATGACAGGTGACCTGTCAGCCTTTGACAAGGTTAAAATCACAACAGATTATGATGCCCGAAAAGTAAAAAAATCCTCTGACGAAATTATTGTTGTGCAGTTTATGTGGGTTGACGAAGTTTTTTATGCCGATGCAAAAACCATGGCCGACGGCACTGCTGTGGGCATGTGGGACGACGGCTTTAATGTTGTATACCAGCTTGATGACGGCACAAAACTTATGCGCATAAACGGCTCCAGCGGCCCCGACAATGTTTATGTGGGCAACCGAGAAAGCTTTGATGCATTCAGCGAAGAAGCACAGACTGCTGTAAAGCAGTATTATGATGACCGTGGCCTGCTGTACGATGCCGATGTGCTGCTTGAACAGGCTTATGAATGGTATAAAAAGGATAAGGAGAATTTTGGCACATACTATGTTGAACAGTCTGTTTCTCCGTCAGCCAGCAACGAAAATATAATGTGCTTTTTAACCTCGGTTACAGTGCCTCACACCAACGGTCATATGGGGCAGGAAATCCGCCTTGGAGAAATATTTGACAGAAAAACAGGCGCACATATAAACGGCTTTGATATATTTAACTGTACGCCTGAAAAAGCGATAGATGTAATTGTTGATACAGCAATTGACGATGCTTATTTCAACAAAGCCTCTGTAGAAAATATGGATAATCTGAAGGCAGAATTTAAAGCTGCATTCAAACCCGAATATATTGTTCTGTGGAATGAAAACATAGAAATTTCCTTCCCGGCGGGAACTCTGACAGGATATGACCACTGTTACATTCTGGGCGGTGACTATACCGACGAACTCAGGACCATAATGCACCCCTGGGCAATACCCGATACCGAATGGTAAACTATAAACAATAAAAATAACATTAAATAAAATATGTCATTCTGAGAAACGCAAGTGACGAAGAATCTCCAGGTTTAATCAGACAAGGAGATTCTTTGCTGCGCTCAGAATGACATTTCATTTTTTATATTAATTTTTTAAAACTGTTAAATCACAACACCCAGTGCATTCATAATTATGCCGCTTGCCGCGCCCACAAGGAACACGATGCCCATAATTTTAAAGTTCTGTCTGCTGTGGGGGTTAACGCGGAACAGCACAATCCATGCAATGCCGCTGCCGGTAAGCAACCCTGCCATTGCCGTGCCAAGGCTTATTGCACCACTTAAATAAAGCTGTGTTATTGCAACGCTGGAGGCACAGTTTGGTATCATACCCACAACGCAGCTTACAATTGGTGCCCACACGCCTGCCTTTCCCACAACTTCGGCAATAATTTCCAGCCCGGCAAGGTCGATGACAAGGTTTAACAGAAATGTTACCACAAAAACAACAAGATAAATTTTTACAGTGTGTTTAAGCGCTGCAATAAAAGGGCTTTCGTGGCCGCAGCAGCAGTCTTCTTCAATGCAGAAATCGCTTATATATTCGTGGTGATTGTGATGTTCTTCGTGATGGTGTTCACCCTCAAGATTGTGATGATGGTGGTGATGACTGCCGTGGCTGTGATGATGCTTTTCATTGTGGCGCTGCTGATATTTAATGCGCATGCGGTGCACAAAATCCACACCAAAGCCTGCTGCAATACCAATGGCGGTTTTGAGCAGAATTATTTTTGCAATCTTCAGCGGATTTGTATTGGTGCTCAGCATAATTGCCAGCATTTCGTCACTGGTGGAAAGATAAACCGCAACAATTGTGCCTATGGTGATAATTCTGCCTGCAAAAAGGTTGGTTGCCATAACAGAAAAACCGCACTGTGGCAAAGCCCCTGCAATGCCGCCCAGCAGCGGGCCGCCTTTGCCTGCCTTTTCAATAAGTGCAAGGCTTTTGTCGGTCATGGAATGCTCCATATATTCCAAAACCAGAAAAACTATAAACAAAAAGGGTATAAGGCTTAAGGTGTCGCTTAATGTATGGCTGAAGATATGTTCAAAAAGATGTTCAACGGCAACGCCGTGTTCGTGAACGTGAGTGTGCATATTTTCTCCTTTCGCAGACTTGTATATGTGTAATGGTTAAATCCGATTAATCTGAATGGCTATATAGATGAGAACAGCCCAACGATAAAAAATTTTACCACAAAAACCAATGGCGGTAAATTGGTAATTTATATAAATTTGCAGATAAACAGCCTTAATTTATTGATTAACCCTGCAAAATGAATTATACTTATTACAGACTGAAGTACATTTTTAAAGCCAATA
>JAFSAW010000073.1 GCA_017442085.1 Oscillospiraceae bacterium
GCTATCCTTGCATCGTTTGGCTTTCAGCCAAACCGCTTCGGACACGGTTGTGTGTATACACACAACCTCTACGCCAGCAGCATATTGTTACAAGGGGCGCTGCCCCTAAACAACCCCGTAAGTATCACTGCACAAATGACTAAAACACTATAACTTTATAGCCTCAGACTGCCGTCTGCGGACTGCAGCGGCAAACTTTGTTTGCCCGTTAAACGTTTTTGGTGGCTTTGTCCGTCAGCAAATCCTTGCCTGTTTACAGCTGCAGATGTTATAATTATACAAAACACCACGGGAGGACAACTATGACACGAAATGACATTTTTGCTGTGGCAGAAAAATTGATGAATGATGCTGCCATTGCAGAAAAATCCGCCGAAGTTTCCGCTTTGTTAAATCTTGCAGATTTTTCCTTTTTTGATGCACCGATTATAGGCTTTGCCGCTGCAGACGACCCGATTTTTGAGCAGATGAAACAGCCGCACATTATCGGCAGCCACTATGTAACCCCTGCACAGTGGCTTGAGGGCGCAAAAACAGTTATAAGCATCTTTGTGCCATACTCCGCCGCTGTGAGAAAAGCAAACGCTGTCTGCCCCAAGGGCGAAATTGCCCCGCAGTACATATATGCAAAAAATGTTACCCAGCCATACCTTGAAAAGCTTGCCGATGCACTGTATGCTGCCATAACCGCCGAAGGCTTTTCGGCTGTTGTTCCGTCAAGAGAATCAGACCGTATGAAAGCGGCTGTAATCACCCCTGACGGCAGCAGGCTGCAGTATACAAGCGGCTGGTCAGAACGTCACGCCGCATATGCCTGCGGTCTTGGCACCTTTGGCATTTCGGGGGCACTTATTACCCCAAAAGGCACTGCGGGCAGATATGTAAGCCTTGTAACCGATATGCCGCTGCCTGCTGATGAAAGACCATATACCGACCCTTATGAGAACTGCACAATGTGCGGTGCCTGTGTTGCAAGATGCCCGGGCGGTGCCATAACCCTTGAAAACAAAAAAGACAAGGCAAAATGCTCGGCATTTGTAAACACCACCAAAGAAATATATGCACCTTTGTACGGCTGTGCAAAATGCCAGTGCGGTGTGCCCTGTGCAAACGGGATACCAAAAAAATAAAACTTTGCAGCATATGCAAACTGTTATTGCAGAAAACTGATATGTACGGAAATATCCCTATTTAATCAGTATCATTTCAGCCTTTGTTTTGTAAAAACAGAGAGATTCTTCGCTACGCTCAGAATGACAGACAAATTGTTCAGAAACACAAAATTGTCATGCTGAACGTATGTGAAGCATCTCTCGGTTTAATCAGTCTGATGTCAGCCGCTGTACTGTGCGCACAGAGAGATTCTTCGCTGCGCTCAGAATGACAAAAAAAGCGCTCAGAATGACAGTCTAATATAAAAACAGCCAAACCGCAAAATATAATTCTGGCATAAAAAACCGCCATACCTTCAGAACAGGTATGGCGGATATTTTTATCTGCTTATTTTGTTTCTTCTGTCAATTCCTTTACGCTTGCCACAAGGCCTGCAAGGTTCTGAATTTCGCTTGGGATAATAAGTTTTGTAGCTTTGCCGTCGGCAACTTTCTGCAGTGCTTCAAGGCTTTTAAGTGTAAGCACCTGGTTGTTTGGTGCAGATTCGTTAAGCAGCACGATACTGTCTGCAAGGGCTTTCTGCACAGTCATAATAGCCATTGCTTCACCCTCTGCCTCGCGGATTTTCTGTTCCTTAACAGCATCGGCACGGAGAATTGCGCTTTCTTTTTCAGCTTCGGCACGGAGAATTGCAGATTCCTTTTCGCCTTCTGCCACAAGAATCTGGCTGCGCTTTTCGCCCTCTGCACGCAGAATGCTTTCGCGGCGCTGACGTTCTGCCTTCATCTGTTTTTCCATAGCGTCCTGAATTTCTGCAGGCGGAATGATGTTTTTAAGTTCAACGCGGTTAACCTTGATGCCCCAGCGGTCTGTTGCTTCGTCCAGCAGGGATGTAATCTGGCTGTTGATTGTGTCACGGCTGGTAAGGGTGTGGTCCAGCTCCATATCGCCGATAATGTTGCGCAAGGTTGTTGCGGTAAGGTTTTCGATGGCGCTGATTGGGCGTTCTACACCGTAGGCATAAAGTTTCGGGTCGGTAACCTGGAAGAACACAACAGTATCAATCTGCATTGTAACGTTGTCGCGGGTGATAACCGGCTGCGGCGGGAAATCCACCACCTGTTCTTTAAGGGAAACTTTTTTTGCAATGCGGCTGATAATAGGCACTTTAAAGTGGAAGCCTGCGTTCCACACTGCATCAAAGATGCCGAAGCGTTCCACAACATAAGCAGATGCCTGTGGCACAATGCAGATGTTGCGGGCGATGATAACGATGACAAGAATGATAAGGATGTAAGGTAACATTGGCAAATCTCCTTTCGCTTTTAACTGTTTACTGTAACTTTGCTGACAACAAGGGAAACTCCCTCAATTTTTACTATTGTGCACATCTCGCCCTTTTTTATAACTTCGCTGCTTTTTGCCTGCCAGGTAAGGCCGCCAATCTGTGCACGGCCCGGCTTGTCTGGGGCGATGTCGGATATGGCAAGGGCATTTTTGCCTATGTACATATCCATATTTGTAGGTGTTTCTTTTGTGAGATATTTTGTAAGAATCGGCTTGGTAAAATACATTGTTATCACTGTAACCACTGCAAAGGCTGCTGCCTGCAGCATAAGGCTGTCAGGGGCTATCCAGGCAATAACTGTGGAAACCAGCGCACCTGCCGCAAACCATATGCTTGCAATATCGGTGGTGGCAACCTCGATGATAACAAAGACAACTGTAAGTGCCAGCCAGATGTAAACTGTAGGTATACCAAACAGCACAGACTATCCCTCCCATATTTTATTTTAGGTATATATTACTGTATATATGTGAAAATTTCAACAAAAAATAAAGATTGTAATAATTTGTTCTTAATTTTATTATTTAGCCCTGTCTGTATTGCCGGGGCTGTCTTACATTGCTGTTTTGCCTGTAAATCCATACAGTTTTTAAAATTTGGTGAAATTTTGTCAAAGCTTGGCTTTAGCCTTGAAATGACAGTTTATTTAAAGTATAATATGCTTGTTAAATGTTGTTTTCGATATACTTTGTGCCCTTTTGGGCAGTTTATATATAACAGGTTAAAAGAATTTTTTAAGAAAGGGGTCAGAAAATGGCAAAATATTTATCTCCCGAAGCCCGCAAAAAACGCGCCCGCCGCCGCAAAGCGCGCAAGCTTGCAACGTATGCCAGCCTTGCAGTTTTTGTGCTGGTTTTAAGCTATGGCATTGTTGCTTTGATTGAGGCTTTCACCCCCGATGACGAACCACAGCCGGAACTGCTGCAGCCAACCCCTGCAGGCGATATGCAGCCAAACACGGAGGTTGAAAAAGAGGGCGAATGGTCCACCCGTGTTGGCCCTGTGCAGCAGACTATAAACGATTTTGATATCATCAGCCCTGACCACCGTATGTTCCAGCTGCCAGAAAACGGCAGTGTTGACCTGAGCTATTTTGAAGATGCGGTTTTTGTTGGCGACAGCCTTACCGAAGGCCTGCGTGAATATGCAAGCATAGAAAATGCAATTGCCAACATTGCCACCTTTATCTCGGCAAAAAACCAGACACCAAAAAGCTTTCTTGAAGGTGTGATTGTTTTTCCAAACAACTACCGCCCTACACAGAACGGTGTTGAAGCAATTGTAAGCGAAAACCCGGGCAAACTGTATATTACACTTGGCACAAACGCCCTTACCTTTATGAACCGCGAGCAGCTTATCTACTACTATGACCAGCTGCTGACCACTTTGCAGGAACAGCTGCCTGACACAACATTCTATGTGTGCAGCATCACCCCGACCACAGTGGCAGAGGCAAGCCGCCGCCCTGTATTTATCTATGATGCAATTTATGCCGCAAACAACGAAATTGCAATGCTGGCAAGCCAGAAAGGTATGCACTATATCAACCTGCACGAAGTGCTTGCAGGTGAAGACGGCTATCTCAAGCCAGAATATGCCTACAGCGACGGTATCCACCTTAAGCCTGAAGCATATACAATATGGATACAGTATCTGATGAGCCATACAGTGCACAGCCCTGACAACCCGTATATCCCGGGCAGCCCTTACTATCTTGGATAATAAAAACTTAACGGACAGTTCTTTGGAACTGTCCGTTTTTTTGTGTATAAGGTTTTCCCGATGTCTTGCCGAAGCATCTGACCTGTTGAATATATCTGTGGGTTTAATCAGTCTGATGTCAGCCACTGCACTGTGCTGACAGAGAGATTCTTCGCTGCGCTCAGAATGACAGCAAAAGCAGCTTGACTGAAGCATCCTGCGGTTTAATCCTATTACAGTATTGCCGCTGCGGCCCTTTCGGCAGCAAGGGCTTTTTTGTATCTTTCCATATATGCGTTGCAGCCTGCGGTTTCGGCAGGGTTTGGCTGTTTTACAACACTTTCTGCCCCTGCAAAAACAACCGTTTCAAGATAGTCTGCAAGGGACTGGTCTGCTGCCTTTTCTGCCATAAACTCGGCAAGGATTGCCATGCCCCAGGCGCCGCCCTCGCTGGCGGATTTTGTCACCTGCACAGGTGTGTTCAGTGCACTTGCCAGCATCTGCTGTGCAACGCCCTCCACCTTGAACAGACCGCCGTGGCCCAGCAGTTTTTCTATTGGCAGGTTTTCCTTTTCGTTGAGCATATCAAGGCCCAGCTTTACACAGGCAAAGCTTGCATAGATGTGGCTGCGCATAAAGTTTGCAAGTGTAAAGGCACCGTTTGGATTGCGCAGAAACATCGGCACGCCTTTTTCCACATCTGCAACAGGCTCCCCTGCAAAATAGTTTATGCTGCACAGACCGCCGCAGTCATAGTCGCCTTTTGCAGCCTCATTATACAGACAGTTATATATTTCGCCAATTTCACAATCCGGATTAAACTGTTTTGCAAAACTGTGGAACATCTTTACATAATCGTTGATATCCGAGGTGCAGGTGTTGCAGTGCACCATTGCAACAGGGTGACCCACGGGTGTTGTAACCATATCAATTTCTTTATAATAATTTTTAAGGCTGTTCTGCAGCACTATCATTGCAAAGATTGATGTGCCCGCAGAGATATTGCCCGTTTTTGGCAGTATGCTGTTGGTGGCAACCATGCCTGTGCCCGCATCGCCTTCAGGCGGGCAGATATCCGTGCCTGCCTGCAACTTGCCCCTTGGGTCGATAAGCAGTGCACCCTGCTGTGTAAGCTTGCCCGCCACTTCGCCTGCAAGCATAACTTCTGGAAACACTTCTGCCAGTTTTTTGCCAAAGCCTTCTTTTGCAGTAAGTGCATCAAATTTTGCCGCCATATCGGCGTTGTAGTCCAGAGTGTTTTCGTCAATCGGGAAAATACCGCTGGCTTCGCCTATGCCGACTGCTTTGTTGCCTGTGAGCTGCCAGTGCACATAGCCTGCAAGGGTGGTGACAAAATCCACATTTGGAATATGTGCTTCCTTATTTAAAATTGCCTGATAGAGATGTGCCGCTGTCCAGCGCTGCGGAATGTTGAATTTAAATTCGCTGCTTAAAATATCCGCTGCCTGTTCGGTGATGGTGTTGCGCCAGGTGCGGAAAGGCACAAGCAGACTGCCGTCTTTGTCAAAGGCAAGATAGCCGTGCATCATTGCCGAAAAGCCCATTGCCTTGATTTTTGTTATTTCCACGCCGTATTCTGCCTTTATCTGCTGTGCAATTTCTGCATAGCAATGCTGCAGGCCAAGCCACACGTCCTTAAGGTCGTAGGAGAAGATGCCCTCAACCACCTTGTTTTCCCATTCGAAATCAGACTGTGCAATAACATCTGCACCCTTTGCTGTAAGCACAGCCTTTATTCTTGTGGAGCCAAACTCCACCCCAAGAGAGATATCGCCGTTTTCGATTAAATTTTTAATGTTTTCAGCCATAATATGTCCCCTTTATTTCTGTCCGTAATAGGCATTTGCCCCGTGCTTGCGCAGATAGTGTTTATCCAGCAGATTTTTGTCCATTGATGTTATGTCTTTGTTGAGCATCATTGTGTGCCATGCCATAAAGGCAACTTCTTCCAGCACCACTGCATTGTGCACGGCATTGTTGGCATCTTTGCCCCAGCTGAAGGGGCCGTGGCCTGCCACCAGCACAGAGGGCACATCTTTTGGATTTATCCCTCTATTTTCAAGGGTTTCCACAATAACCTTGCCGGTGTTAAGCTCGTATTCGCCGCCGATTTCTGCCTTTGTCATATCTCTTGTGACAGGTATGCTGCCGTAAAAATAATCCGCGTGGGTTGTGCCCAGTGCAGGGATATCCTTTTTCATCTGTGCAAATATTGTTGCCCAGCGGCTGTGGGTGTGCACAATGCCCCCCACTTCTTTGAAGCTGCGGTAGATTTCCAGATGGGTGTCGGTGTCGGAGGACGGCTTGTATCTGCCCTCCACCACCTTGCCGCTTTCTATATCCACCACCACCATATCATCGGAGGTCATAACACTGTATTCCACGCCGCTTGGCTTGATTGCCATAACGCCTTTTGTGCGGTCAATCTCCGAGACATTGCCCCAGGTAAACTTTACAAGGTCATACTGCGGCAGCAGCATATTTGCTTTGAACACGCGTTCTTTTAATTCTGTATACATAAAATCACCTATTTAAGTTTCCATGCAAGGTCTTTAAGGAACAGTTCTTCTTCCAGCTTTTCAGGGGTTGTATCCTTTGTGATGTGCACAAATTCAATATCCATCATTCTTGCCCAGTCGCGCATCTGCTGTGCAGTTACGTCATAGGACAAAACAGTGTGGTGTGCGCCCCCTGCTGTTATCCAGCATTCAACACCTGTTGCAAGGTCCGGCATTGCGCGCCACATAACGCGGGCAACAGGCAGGTTTGGCATTGTCATAATAGGTTTTACACACACTATATCCTGCACGATAAGGCGCATTCTGCCGCCCATATCGATAAGGCTTGCAACAATTGCATCCCCCTCTTTGCCTTCAAAAACAAGGCGGGCAGGGTCTTTTTCGTTCATACCAATGCCAAGGTGATGTGTCTCAATGCGCGGTTTTGTGGCTGCAAGGCTTGGACAAACCTCCAGCATATGTGCGCCAAGGGAATATTCGCTGCCCTGCACAAGATGATATGTATAGTCTTCCATAAATGCGCTGGCGCCGTTGCCGTTTTTGCCCATAGCTTTCATAATTGCAGTAAGGGCAGAAACTTTCCAGTCGCCCTCGCCGCCGTAGCCATAGCCCTGTGCCATAAGATGCTGGCTGGCAAGACCCGGCAGCTGCTGCATACCGTACAAATCCTGGAATGTGTTGCTGAATGCCATACAGCCCTCACGGTCCATCATCTTTCTGATTGCAATTTCTTCCCTTGCCTGATATCTGATTGCATCGGTGTTGTCGGTTGCAATATCGTAATCTGCTGTGTATTCTGCCATAAGTGTGTCGATTTCGGCATCTGTAACAGCATTCATTTCTTTTACAAGGTCGCCAACTGCCCAGGTGTTAACCTGCCAGCCCAGTTTAATCTGTGTTTCCACCTTGTCGCCTTCGGTAACAGCAACCTCGCGCATATTGTCGCCAAAGCGCATAACCTTCATCTCTTTGGAAACTGCCACGCCAACGGCGGCTTTCATCCAGTCTCCGATGCGCTTGTGCACCTTTTCGTCTTTCCAGTAGCCTGCCACAACCTTGCGGGGCATACGCAGACGTGCAGCGATAAAGCCGTGTTCACGGTCGCCGTGTGCAGCCTGATTGAGATTCATAAAATCCATATCGATTTCTTCGTTTGGAATAGCTTCGTTGTACTGTGTTGCAAAATGGCAGTAAGGCTTCTGCAGATTTGCAAGGCCGTTAATCCACATTTTGCTTGGGCTGAAGGTGTGGCACCAGGTGATGATGCCCGCACAGCTGTCGTCGTAGTTTGCTTCCTTGACGATTTCTGTTATCTGCTTGTTGGACATACCCGTAACCTTGTATTCCAATGGATAAGGCAGAACTTTTGTAAGTTCTTCTGCCATTTCGGCGCTTCTTGCCGCAACGGTTTTCAGCACTTCTTCGCCGTAAAGGTCCTGACTGCCAACAACAAACCAGAATTTATAATTTTTGATAGCCATAGTTTTTCTCCTTACTGTAATTTTACATATAGATGATAGCTTTCGCTGCTGATTGCATTGAGCGGTTTAAAGGCAATATCCCCAAGGGTAAACTGCAGGCCGCCTTTGTGCTGCAGCATGGCAATATCCGCCTTGTTTATTGTGATATAGTCTTTGCTTTCGCTGACTGCCGCCAGCACATAAGGTCCCCAGCAGATGCTGGCAGTGTTTTTATCATCAGGGCAGGGTTTTGTGTATGCTGCACATTCAAAGCTTAATGTGACAGTGCCTTTTTCCATTTCAATTATATAGTATCCGTTCTCTTCTTTTGGATTTATTGGCTGTTTATCCAATGCAATTTCTGCAGATACTGCCCACAGCGGTTTGCGGATTTTAAGTATCCTGCGGGAAAGTTTATCCACTTTGATTGCCACATCAAAGCTGTTTGTCCTTGCTTCTGCGGCAATTTCCATTATATCTTCGCCGTTATCAAGGCGGTTTGGAACAAACAGGTTTACAATAACGCCGTCCTTATCCTTTGCATAGATATATTCGCCGTATTTAAAGTGATTTTCATAGCCTGTGCCGTGACAGCAGCTGTTTTCTTCTTTGTCAAACTCCTTGTGGCCGCAGGGGGAAGACGGCATAAAATAGGTGCTTAAGCCCGTAGGACCGCTTATGTCGCCGCTGGCAAGGATATGGTTTGTAACACCGTTTTCGTAGTAGTGCATATAGTCCGCACTGCCTTTGTACTGATACAGCATACCTGTCAGCTTAAGCATATTGTAGGTTGCGCAGCTTTCGGCTGTTTTTTCGCTGATATATTTTGCAATCTGACCTTTTGGGCGGAACATTTCGGTTTCGCCCACACCGCCGATGGAGTAGATGTGGTCTGCTGTTGCAAAGTTCCAGAAATTGTCGGCAATATCAAACCTTGTCTTTTCCTTTGTTGCTTCAAACTGCTTTAATACACCGATAATCTGCGGAATGTGCTGATTTGCGTGGAGATTGCCCAGGGCATCTATGCCCGTTTTCATAGGCAGATACAGCTTGTCGTTGTCAAAATAACGGCTTGCTTCAAGATATCTTGTGTCCTTTGTTATAAGATAAAGGTCGGCAAGCACCTCGTTGATGCCGCCAAACTCGCCTGCAATATACATTGCCCACATTTTGTCGCGCTGTGCCTTTGGCAGACGCACAAGGCGGTTGTAAACCCAAAGGCCAACCTTTTTCAGTATGTCCAGCGCCTGCTGGTTTGCGGCGTACAGCCAGCAGTCCCGCAAGCCCGCCATAATCTTGTGCAAAGTGTAGTAAGGTGCCCATATTTTTGGATATACAGTGTAAACTTCCAGCAGGTCAAACTGGCTTTCGTCATAGGCGGAGAGAAAACCCGCTTTGAACTTGTCCGTCTGCTGTGCCATTGCATCCTGAACCTTGCCAAGCTCTGCAACCATATAGTTCAGCTTTTCCTTTATATTTTCATCCCCCGTTGCACCGTAGCACAGTGCCAGACCCGACAGCAGATGCCCCGTTGTGTGCCCTTTAAGGTTGCTTTGGGGTGCGTCCCAGCCTGTCATCTGCTTTGCACCTTTGGTGTCAAGGCCTGCGGCGGCACGGAAATTGTATAAAGCACTGTCGCAGTCGATGTGCAGAAAATGCGCCAGCATACGCTGCTGCTGTGCATAAAAACCGCTGCCGCCGGTGAGGCGTATATCCTTTATGCTGTATGTTTCAACGGATTTTTCAATATTGTATTCTGGGCTTAAAAGCTTTTCGTCATCGGTTACAACAATCCGTGCAGTAACGGATATATCATTCTGCAAACTGCCTTTTACTGCAAATTCTCCTGCCTTTTCTGCATTTTCAGCCGAAAAATCTGCCCATTTTACAGGCATCATAACATCTTCGCCAAGGTTGTTGACCGCCACCACATTAAGCGGCAGGGACGGCTGTGTGCCAACCCCAGTGTACACAGTGATATCGTATGCCCCCACAAGTGCAAAGGGATATTCCATCTCCAGAATATTGGCGATGTAGCTTTTGGTTTTCACCGCATCGCCAAGGGTGGCAGTGAGTGTAAGGATAACCTCACGGTTGCCCCCTGTAAAAGGCGGGCGGTACACCTTGCCCGTTGCTGAAAGGCGGCGTTCGTCGCTGCTTTGCCATACAAAAGTGCTGCCGTTTGCACCTTTAAGGGGCAAAATTATATCTGCTTCCACTGTTGAAAGATTGCCAAGATATATATTTTCTATATCTTCCGCCAGCAGTTTTTCTTTATCGGTAACTGTCATCAGGTCATCTCCCCGTTTTTTGTCTTTTGCCGTGCCGTGCACAACTGTCTTTGCAGTTATTATAATACAATGCCGCCGCCCTTGGCAAGACAAAGGGCGGCGGCGCAGAAAATGTGATTGAGTTTGTAAAAAGCCTTTAAAATGACAGCAATTGGTATACCGTCATGCTGAACACATTAAGAAGCAACTGACGGTTTTATCAGTCTGTAGTCTGACAGCATTCTGTGCAGGCAGAGAGATTCTTCGCTGCGCTCAGAATGACAGAATGGGTGCTCAGAATGACAAAATGTTTTTACGTCAAAGTCTGTCATACTGATGGCATCGCCCGAAGTATCTCACGGTTTAATCAGATTGCCGTCAGCCAGCATTCTGTGCAGACAGAGAGATTCTTCGCTGCGCTCAGAATGACAGAATAGGTGTTCAGAATGACAGCTAAAAGTATCCGAAACGTAAAACAAAAGCATTCAGAATGTATGCTGTCTGTCATTCCGAATGCTTTTGCTGTATTATATTCAATTATAAATTTACAGTATTATATTTATCATCAAATATCTATTTCAATACCCACAGGGCAGTGGTCGCTGCCCATAACTTCGCCAAGGATAAAGCTGTCCTTCACCTTGCCTTTAATGCGGTCGGATACCACAAAATAGTCGATGCGCCAGCCAATGTCCTTTGCTCTTGCCTGCCGCATATAGCTCCACCAGCTGTACTGGATTTTATCGGGATAAAGATATCGGAATGTATCGGTGAAGCCGCTGTCCAGCAGCTGTGTAAACTTTGCCCTTTCCTCGTCGGAAAAGCCTGCGCTGCGGCGGTTGGTTTTTGGGTTTTTGAGGTCGATTTCGTTGTGGGCAACATTAAGGTCACCGCAGTAGATAACCGGCTTTACTGCATCAAGGCACTTTATGTACTCTCTCAAATCATCTTCCCAGCCCATACGGTAGTCAAGGCGTGCAAGCTCGCGCTGGGCATTTGGTGTATATACGTTGAGCAGATAGAAATTTTCGTATTCAAGGGTGATTGCCCTGCCCTCATGGTCGTGCTGGTCAATGCCGATGCCGTATTTTACACTTATGGGCTCTTTTTTTGCAAAAACCGCTGTGCCGCTGTAGCCCTTTTTGTCTGCAGAATACCAGTACTGATAATAACCGTCGGGGTTAAACTCTGCCTGTCCCGGCTGCATTTTGCTTTCCTGAATGGAGAAAAAATCTGCATCGGCAGCTTTGAAAAAATCTTCAAAGCCTTTATCAAGACAGGCGCGGAAGCCGTTGACGTTCCAGGATATAAATTTCATAGTCAGCTCCTTATATTTTATATGTTCCGTGCGTGGCAAAACGGAGAAGAATTGCGGTTTCTTCTCTTTAGCGACCTCCAGACAAGAAAACACAAACCCAATTTCCGGCACAAAAAGGCTGTTACTGCGTCAGCAACACTTGCATTACACAAAGTAGTGCTGCGTGTCTTTTCCTTGTACCAGCACTTTTTGTGCAAAAATGGGCAAAATGTACCAACCAAATCACTTTACAGTGTTTTGGTTGATATTTATGTTTTCTTATCAGGATGCCGCTTTTGCTCTGCCCGTTATTATTATGTTTTAGCTTTGATTGTATTTTACAGCATTTTCCACAGCTTTTCTATGACTTAGTCACACTTTTTGCCGTCGGCACTGATTTTGTTAAGCAGCGCACCGCACAGCAGAATGTTCATACACATATACAGCCACAGCATAAACAGCATAACCGCCCCCAGGCTGCCGTAAAGGGCAGAATAGCTTGAAAAATGTTTTATATAAACCGAATATCCAAAGGAATATACAATCCAGCCCGCCGACGCCACCATTGCCCCCGGCAGATGATTTTTAAAATTCATACTGCTTTTCACAAGGCCTTTGTATGCAAGGGCAAACAGCAGTGTAAGTGCCAGAAAAAATATGATGTTGCGCATATTTATAACCGCCAGCAGATATTCTCCGCCTTTGCCCAGCAGCTTCAAAGCGGCATTTTCCAAGGGAGATGCAAACACCAGCACACCAAGCCCTGCCCCAAGCACTGCTATCATAACCACCGTGTAAACCACACTGCGCACAGCAAGCTGGATGATATTATATTCTTCTTTGCAGTCATAGATTACCCTTATGCCGTCGGCAATGCTGCGGATGCCCCTGGTTGCCGCCAGCAGCAGAAACACCATTGTCACCGATGCCAGCGGCACCGTTGCGTGAGCAGCTATCTCTGCAAAAAGTTTTGTTATATACTGATTTGCCTGCTGTGAAAACACAAGGGAAAGCTTATCTGCCAGCCCCATTATATCAATTGGCGAAAGTGCCCCGAAAAGAATAATTACAAACATAGCCAGCGGCACTGCCGAAACCAGCATAAAAAATGCCGCTTCAGCACTGTAGGCCGCAATGTGATTGTCGTCATACTGCCCTTTAAGCCTCAGTGCACAGTCTATAAAATCAATCGCTTTCTTTTTCATAATTCACCTTTGCAAACTGCCATAATACTGCATTAAAAACGCTTATATTAAAGTATAGTGTTTTATTTTGTATATTATGTGCATACAAAGCAAAAACCCCGGGGCTGTTGCCCCGAGGCTTTTATAATCAAACAATATTAAATTGTTTTAAACAAATATTTTACTGTTTTGCTTTTTTGCTTTCCCATTTGGAAACACAGAGGGAGCAAGCGATGTCGCCTGTAACGTTGAGACATGTACGGCCCATATCGAAGAGACGGTCTACGCCGTAGATAATCATAATCATGTTTACGTCGATACCCATTGCTGTGAGAACCATAGCAAGCATAATCATACCTGCGCCGGAAACGCCTGCTGTACCGATGGAAGCAAGTGTTGCTGTTACAACGATTGTGATCATTTCGCCAATGCCAAGGTGAACACCTGCAAGGGATGCAAGGAACACTGTAGCAACACACTGATAAATTGCTGTACCGTCCATGTTAACTGTTGCACCAAGTGGAAGAACGAATGCAGAGATATCTTTGTCTGCGCCCATTTTTTCTGCACAGTCTTTGGAAACAGGCAGTGTAGCTGCGGAAGATGTGGATGTGAAAGCAAACATCATAGCTGCAAATGCACCTTTGAAGAATGCAAGTGGGCTCATGCCTGCAAAAATTTTAGCAGAGAAGGAGTAAACCAGAACTGCGTGAACTATGTAGCCGATGTATGCACATGCAAGAACAAGTGCAAGGCTGCCAAGAATTTCTGCGCCCTGTGTTGCAACAACCCAAGCCATCATTGTGAAAACGCCGATTGGGGAAAGGCTGATGATGAATTCCATAAGTTTGTTGATAACTTCGTTGAAGGAACCAACAACATCTCTTGCAAGTCTGCCTTTTTCGCCTGCTGCCATAATGGAGCCGCCAATCATAAGAGCAATAATGATAACCTGCAGCATGTTAGCTGTGTGGAATGCTTCCCACATATTGCTTGGGAACATGCCAACAAGTGTGTCCATAAAGTTTGCGGATGTAGCTTTTGTCCATTCTGCGCCTTCTTCAAGAGCAAGTGTTGGGAACAGGCCTGCACCGTTGAAGATGTTTGCAAAAACAAGACCGATTACACATGCGATAGCTGTGGAAACCAGGAAGTAAGCCAGTGTTTTCCAGCCAACAGAACCAACTTTTTTCATATCGTCCATAGAAAGGATACCGTCAATCATAGACAGAAGAACTACAGGAACAACGATGAATTTGAGAAGGTTAACAAAAATTGTACCAAATGGTTTGAGATATGCTGTTGTAAAGTCTGCCATACCTGTCATACCACAGATAAGACCTACTACAATACCAAGTACCAATGCGATAAAAATCTGCATAGGCAAGCTGATTTTCTTTTTCATATTTATTCTCCTTTTGAATAGAAATTTAACCTGTGACCTATTATAGCAGACCAACTTTAATTTGTAAAGTAAAATCTAATATTTAACAAAGCAATCTTTAGTTTATTTTTTAAAATTTAGGCTGAAAATTTATTTTTTTAATTAGAATTGCTGTATATCCCCTTTTTTAAAGGTCTGTTTATACCGCTAGAACTTAATTATTTAAGAATTTGTTCATAATTTATTAAAAATTAATTACAAAATTAAGTTGCAACAATAATACATAAAATCAGCTCATTTTTTCATCATCTCCAACAATAATCTTGCTTTTTGATTTCACAAGTGATACCATATACACAAATAAAAATATTATATACATATATACGGAGATTTACATATGCGAAAAATTGCTGTTGCATACAAGGACGGCTCTGTGCACGACCACTGCTGCAGCAGCCCGCAGCTTAAAATATACACCATCAAAAGCGATATGCTTTCAAAAATTGAAACTGTGGATATCGCCGCAACAGGCTCTGACTCTTTTGCCGAAATTGTAAAAAAATTTGGCATCAAGGTGCTTATCTGCGGTGCGGTCAGCCCTTATCTCAAGGATGTTATGGAAAAATCTTTGCATATGGAAGTTTGCAACGGTGTAACAGGCGATGCCGACAGTGCTGTTGCAGCATATATTGCAGGCACACTGGATTTCGAGCCAAATATGCAATGCGAACCAATAGAGCACATTCACAGCTGTTCAGGCCATGGCGGCGACTGGAGCGGCATTGACTGATTTGCCCGCAGTTTTTTGCTGTGGCATCTGATATCTGCAAAGCAATTTATGCCGCAGACTGTTAAAGTTGTCAATTCTATATCCAAATCATTATAAATTTTATTTCTTTATTTATGGAGGTATAAAAAATGAACGATATCATCAAGGCAATGCTGGAAAGACGCAGCATAAAAAAATACAAGGACACACCTGTGCCTATGGAGCTTATCGACCAGATATGCGAAGCAGGCAAATATGCCGCAAACGGCAGAGGCCTGCAGGCAGGGCTGATTGTTGCTGTTACAGACAAGGCTCTGCGCGACAGAATTTCTGCCCTTAATGCAGCAGTTATGGGCACAGACACCGACCCGTTCTACGGCGCACCTGCAGTGCTTGTTGTGCTTGCAAACAAAGAAGTGGGCACATATCTTTACGACGGCAGTCTGGTTATGGGCAATATGATGCTTGCCGCACATTCCCTTGGCCTTGGCAGCTGCTGGATTCACCGTGCAAAACAGGTGTTTGAAAGCGAAGAAGGCAAAGCAATTCTTGCCGACCTTGGCATTGAAGGCGAATGGGAAGGCATCGGCAACTGCATCATAGGCTATGCCGACGAAGAAAGAGAACCAAAGCCAAGAAAAGAAAACTGGGTTTATAAAGCATAAATTAATAATGAATATAATAAAGAAAAACCAGGTCAAATGGCGAGTGGCCATAAAACAGTTTCAGTCCCGGTAGGATTACCTGCCGGGACTGTTCTTGTATAGCTCACAATGATGTGATAAAATGGGCAAAACAATTAGAAATATTTGAATTTGTCGAACAGATGGATAAAACAATATTTAATAATAAAAGGCGTTAACTGATGTAAAGAAAAGAGGTTGGTGTATGAAAAAATATATATTTTTGCCACTTATTCTGATACTGGGGTTGCTCTGCGGATGCAGCAGTTCGGAACGCCCGATATCTGCGGCAGAACAGGAACTGTTGGCAAACGCAGATGCCCGACGGGAATCAATTCTGAACAGCCCAACAGAAATTGCTGTTACCGGTGACTGCTATTATGTATCTGCAGATGGTGATGACAGTAACGATGGCAGAAGTGAGGATGCCCCCTGGGCATCACTGGATAAGGTGAACGGTACGCCTCTGAACCCCGGTGACGGTGTGTTCTTCCGCCGCGGAGACATCTGGCGCGGAGAAGCCCTCATTGCACAGAATGGTGTTACATACTCTGCCTATGGTGAGGGCGCTAAACCCGGTATTTACGGTTCTCCGGAAAACGGTGCAGACCCTTTAAAATGGAGACTGATGGACGGCACAGATAATATCTGGGTTTTCTATAAGGATATTATGGACTGCGGTGATATCGTTCTGGATGGCAGTATGGACCTTGCAGACAAAGCACCTGTATGGTGGACAGGGGACAGATATGTAAAGTTTGTTGTGGGTGTCGATGATTACAGCACCCTGATGCAAAAACCGACTTTTGACCCTGCAAAAGATATGGGTGACCTTCAGTATTTTAATGATATTGATTATTCTGACCTCAATTCACAGCATCCGATATATGTTTATGAATATGCTGACAGAGGAGGAAAACTCTACCTGCGATGTGATGAAGGGAATCCGGGTGAAGTATATCAATCCATTGAATTTTGCTGTGACCCGTACAACGGCAGTGTGGTGACACTGAACTTTGGATATATGTCCGTGCTTGATAATATATCGGTGATGTATGGCGGTCATGCAATTGAAGCTAACGGGGGCAGACTTGTACAGAACTGCGAAGTTGGATATATGGGTGCAATGACACATACCTTCTATGACGCAGAAACAATCTATTCCGGCGACGGCATCAGCCATACTCTCAATATGCTTGTAGAGAACAACTACGTGCATCATGTATTCAATGGTGGGATTGCAGCAGGCGAGATGGCTTTTGCAGCTAATGGAGAACTTGCAGATGTTGAGGAAACTCAGGGCAATAATACAATTCGCGGCAACTTGCTAGAGTACACCGCAGGTATTACTCTGATCAACTGGGAAGAAGAGGTCAACAAACTGCACAGATTTAAGGACATTCTGATTGAGGACAACTATGTGATGTATTCCACCACCGCAGGAGACCCTCAAAGAAAAAAGGCAAGTGGTATTATCGGTGCTCTGGTTTTCTCGGGCAGTGATATGCCTCTGCCGTGCGCCAACGAAAATCTTGTGATTAAAGACAATGTTTTGTACTGCTCAGATGGTGCTCTCATTATCAGCGGTATGCCGCAGGAATACTATCCTGTATACAGCGGAAATACTTATATGCAAAACCAGAATAAACCATTTGCATATTGGTGTTTCGACGATGGAAATTTCAGTATGTTCATGACAAAAAAACACAGTGAAATGGAAACTTTTGTACGTGAAGAACTTGGAGACAAAACTGGCGTTGTTTTACAATAAGAAAACATTTAAGTAAATTCCAATATGTCGAATAAATATAAGGGCGCACTTCTATACACCTTTCGGTGTAGTGCGTTATATGCGCTTTTGAACCGCACTAATGCAAAATACTCCTCCCTCTGAGATTTCTCATAGGGAGGAGTAACTGTTTTATGAAACCCTGCTAAATGACCTGGTTTTTTTTGCTCTCCTTGTTGGACTTGAACCAAGGGAAAAATATTACTTTATAAAAATAATCATACAGTTGTTCTATTTCACTCCAACGACCATACGAAGTAAAACATAGTCGTACTCCGTCGGGCTTGGGCGCCCTTCCTCGTACTCGTTGTTTTACTCTTTCTCCGGCTCCCTCCTCCTGCCACCGGCAGCGGTCGCCTCCGTCACAGATTAAAGTCCGCCAAAGGTGGCCGTACAGACATAAGTCGGTGATTCAAATCGAATAAATAAAACCAAAACAAAAAGGACACCCATTCGGATGTCCTTTTGTTTTGGCTCTCCTTGTTGGACTTGAACCAACGACCTACGGATTAACAGTCCGCCGCTCTACCGACTGAGCTAAAGGAGAATATTTACTTAAAAAGAAAAGTGCCAGCACCTTCCTATCTTCCCGGTCCGTCTCCAGACAAGTATTTTCGGCACGACTCAGTTTAACTACTGTGTTCGGAATGGGAACAGGGTGCA
>JAFSAW010000074.1 GCA_017442085.1 Oscillospiraceae bacterium
GCAAGTCCCTGATGGATTTACCTCCACAGGTTAAAAAGCTTCAGCTTTTGTTCTGTGTTGCCGACCGCAACGGCGATGTATGTATACCAAAAGGTTCGTTTGTTCCTAAAGCAGGTGACAAACTTTATATCATCGGTCAGCCTTTTGGTCTTGACAAGTTTTTCCGCATGCTTGGCAGATATACACCAAAAATCAAAAAAGTATTTTTGGTTGGTGGCGGCAAAATTTCAGCTTATCTTATTGAAATGCTGCACAATATGAATATCAAACTTAAAGTTGTTGACCGTGACGAGACAAAATGCCGCGAAATTGCACAGCTTTTTCCTGATGTTATCACAATAAACGGTGACGGCAGTGACCATGAACTGTTGGAAGAGGAAAACCTGCAGTCTTATGATGCCTTTGTTGCCCTTACCGGACGTGACGAAGATAATCTTATCATTTCTCTTTACGCCATGCAGCAGGGTGTTTCAAAAACAATAACCAAATGCAACAGACAAAACTATATCGGTATTGCAAGAAGCATGGGGCTTAACAGCATTGTTTCGGCAAAGTATGTTACTGCTTCCCACATTCTGCATCTTGTAAGAGGTATGAAAAACAGTCAGGGCAGCGTTATGAACAGCTTGCACAGAATTGCTGACGGAGATGCCGAAGCAATGGAATTTAAAGTTACATCCAACACAAAAAACCTTGGTATTCCTCTTAAAGACCTTAAGCTTAAACCTGATGTTCTGCTGGCTGTTATTATGCGCAAGGGTACAATCATAATTCCTGAAGGTTCCACCTGTCTTGAACCTGATGATAATGTAATTATCATCACCAGCGGCAGCTTTATTCTTGACCTTAATGATATTTATATAGACAATGACACAAACAGCGGAGGTTATAACTGATGAATCTCAAGGTTGTTTTAAAAATTGTCGGCCGTGTTATAACAATGGAAGCCATTGTTATGCTTATTCCTACTTTGGTGGCATTTTTTTACGGCGAAAGTCTTGAACCATTTTTCATCACCATTCTTCTGATGCTTTTTACCGGTATTATTCTTGCCAGCATCAATGCCACAAAAGAATTTTTTATCAGAGAAGGCTTTTTTACGGTTGGGCTTATATGGCTTGCAACAGGCTTTTTCGGTGCTTTGCCATTTTATTATTCGGGATATTTTCCATCTTTTATGGTTTGTCTGTTTGAATCCTGCTCCGGTTTTACAACCACCGGTTCTTCAATACTGACAAATATCGAGGCTTTGCCAAAGGGCATTCTGTTCTGGCGTTCTCTCACACACTGGCTTGGCGGCATGGGTGTGCTTGTGCTTGCCACAGCACTTATTCCAACTATAGGCATACGCACAAAATATCTTACTCAGGCAGAATCTCCAGGTCCTGTTTTCTCAAAACTTGTTCCAAAACAGGCGCAGACATCCAAAATTCTTTATGCCATCTACTGTTTTCTTACTGTAGCTGAAGCTATATGTCTGCGTATTGCAGGAATGCCCTGGTATGACAGCTTTATCCATGCATTCGGCACTGCCGGCACCGGCGGCTTTTCTAATATGAACGCCAGCGTTGGTGCTTATGACAGCATGGCAATAGATATGATTATATCTGTATTTATTCTGCTGTTCTCCATTAACTTTGCAATGTATTTCCTGCTTCTTACCCGCAGATTTAAAGAAATTATAAAGAGTGACGAACTTAGATTTTTTATCTTTATAGTTGCATCTGCAACTGCAATAGTATGTCTGAATATCCGTCCGCTGTATGCAGACTGGACAGAAACTTTCCGCTATGCATTTTTCCAGGTTTGTTCTATAATCTCTACCACCGGGTTTGCTACAACTGACTGGCTGTACTGGCCACAAATCTGTCAGATGATATTTATTATGCTTATGTTCTGCGGCGCATGTGCAGGCAGTACCGGCGGCGGTATGAAATGTTCACGTATTCTGGTTATCTTCAGAACCATAAGACGTGAAATCCATCATATCATTCATCCACGTTCTGTTGAAGTTATAAAGCTTGACGGCAAAGTTGTAGAAGAAAAAACCATAAATTCTATCCTCACCTTTGCCTGCTGTTATGTTATGATTATACTTGCAGGTGCTTTGGTTGTTTGCCTTGACGGATTTGGTTTCAATGAATCATTTACCGCTGCACTTACATGTGTAAGTAATATTGGGCCTGGTTTGGGTGTATTTGGTCCTGCCGGCAACTTTGCAACGCTTTCGGGCTTTTCCAAAGGATTTTTATCCTTCTGCATGATAATCGGCAGATTGGAAATATTCCCGATTTTAGTATTGCTCAGTCCTTCAGCATGGCATCGTGCTTAAAAATTAATAAAAAGTTAACAGCCTTTCCATTTATCTGGAAAGGCTGTTTTTTTACAGTATTATTTTTCGCTTAACATTTTGTCTATAGCTGCCGCTGCCTGTTTGCCTGCACCCATTGCAAGAATAACAGTTGCCGCACCGGTAACGGCATCACCGCCTGCATAAACTGCATCCCGTGTTGTCAGACCGTCTTCGCCGTTTGTTACTATACATCCCCATTTGTCTGTTTCCAGACCATCTGTGGTTGATGAAATAAGCGGATTAGGGCTTGTGCCGATAGACATAATCATTGTGTCTATATCTATTACAAATTCGCTGTCAGGCTTTACCACAGGACGTCTGCGGCCTGATGCATCAGGTTCGCCCAGCATCATTTCCACACATTTTATCGCCTTTACTTCGCCGTTTTCGTCACCGATAACTTCCACAGGGTTTGTGAGAAGCTTAAAGATAATGCCCTCTTCCTGTGCATGTTCAATTTCTTCCAGACGGGCAGGCAGTTCCTGCATACCGCGACGGTAAACTATGTAAACATTTTCTGCACCAAGGCGTTTTGCACTGCGGGCTGCATCCATTGCAACGTTGCCGCCGCCCACAACTGCAACATTGCGGCTTTTGCGGATTGGTGTTTTGCTGGTTGGCAGATAGGCTTTCATAAGGTTTACACGGGTAAGATACTCGTTTGCACTGTATACGCCTTTAAGGCTTTCACCAGGTATGCCCATAAACTTTGGCAGACCTGCACCGCTGCCGATATAAACTGCTTCAAAACCATTTTCAAACAATTCGTCTATTGTAAGGATTTTGCCGATAACCATATTGGTTTCGATTTTAACGCCAAGTGCTTTAAGATTGTCAATTTCGTATTTTACGATATCTTTTGGCAGACGGAATTCCGGAATGCCATATACCAATACGCCGCCTGCTGTGTGCAAAGCTTCGTAAATTGTAACATCATAACCTTTTTTTGCCAGTTCGCCTGCACAGGTAAGCCCTGTAGGGCCTGCACCGATAACTGCCACCTTTTTGCCGTTTGACTGAACAGGCTGTGGTTTTTCTGTGCAGTGTTCACGATGCCAGTCGGCAACAAAGCGTTCCAGACGGCCAATAGCCACGCTTTCGCCTTTTAATGCACGCACACATTTGCCTTCGCACTGTGTTTCCTGCGGACATACACGGCCGCATACAGCAGGCAGGCTTGTCTGCTGTGACAGAATTTCGTAGGCTTTTTCTATATCACCCTTTGCAACTTCTGCAATAAAAGCAGGAATATCAATAAAAACAGGACATCCGCTGATACACGGCTTATGCTTGCAGTTGAGACAGCGTTTTGCCTCGTCCATTGCCATTTCCAGTGTGTAGCCAAGTGCAACCTCGCCGAAATTTTTATTGCGAACCATTGGGTCCTGACTTGGCATAGGGCATTTGTTTGGATTTGTATTTACCATTATTCTGCCTCCTTGCTGAAAAGGTTGCAGGCTGCTTCCCTTTTGCGTGTTTCAAATTCTTTATACATTGAAGAACGGCTGATAGCTTCGTCAAAATCCACCTTGTGACCGTCAAAGTCAGGGCCGTCAACGCAGGCAAACTGTGTTTTGCCGTCAACAGTAAGGCGGCAGCCACCGCACATACCTGTGCCGTCAACCATAACAGGATTCATTGACACTGTGGTTTTAATACCGTATTTTTCGGTAACTCTGCAGACAAATTTCATCATAACCAAAGGACCGATTGCAATAACCTCATCATACTGTTCGCCGCTGTTGATAAGCGCTTCCAGCGCATTGGTAACAAGACCTTTTTCGCCATATGAGCCGTCGTCTGTCATAATAACCAGTTTATCACTTGCTGCCCTGAACTCATCTTCAAGTATAAGCAGGTCTTTATTTCTGAAACCTACAACACTGTGAACACAGCAGCCGTTTTCTTTAAGTTTTTTTGCAACAGGATAAGCAATTGCACAGCCCACACCGCCGCCGATAACAGCAACTTTTTTAAGCCCGTCAAGCTGACTTGGTTTGCCCAAAGGGCCTGCAAAGTCACATATATTATCGTTTTCACATAGTGTGGCAAGTTCCATTGTGCCCTCGCCTACAAGCTGAAAAATAATTGTTACTGTACCGTTTTCTGCATCGTAGTCAGAAATTGTAAGCGGTATTCTCTCGCTGTCTTCCAATGCACGCAGAATAACAAACTGCCCCGGCTGTGCTTTTTTTGCAATCAGCGGTGCATCTATAACCATTTTGCAAACGGTTGGATTTAAAAAATCTTTTTTAAGAATTTTGTACATAATCAAAAGTTCCTTTGTAAAAACTGTATCTATAAAATTATACTATATTTATAACAATCTCTGCAAGACAGTAAATATGGAAATATACATCATAAAAACCGAACTGCTTACAGTTAAACAGTCCGGTTTGAATTTTACTTTGATATTTCTGCTGCTGTTACAGTGCCGTCAAAGAAATCTGCAATCTGCTGTGCAGAATCAGTTGGAAATTCGTCATAGGAAATAAACATGGCTGAAGCCGAAACCGTACTGTCTTCCCCTGCGGTAAAGGTTACTGCCACAGGAAAACCGTTTTCGTAAACGTAAATATAGATAGCGGTATCATTTATTTCACTGTTTACAAAGGTTTTGCCCGCTGTGCATACAGTGGTTGCCGCAAGATTTTCGGCACCGCCCATCGCGTTAACCTGTGTTATCAGTGCTGCAATTGTTTTGTTTGAAATCATATCTTTTAGATCTTCTGACAGACCACTGATTTCGTCTGATGATTTATACAAAGTCAGAAATTCTGCGGCAGGAGCAAGCCCGTAAACTGTTTTTGGCGATGAATAATCACCCTTTCCAAACTCTGAAGCAATTTCGCTTATTCTTGGGCTGCCTGTATAAATCGCCATATATTCTTCGCTTTTTGCCATTTCCTCCACCAAAGCAACAAGCTCAAGGCCGTGGTCATAAAGGCTTTTTTCGCTGTTGTTTTCATTATCTGAGCAACCCGCAAAATACAGTATCATTATTGCAGCCAAAGTTGCAAATATTATTGTTATTATCTTTTTCATTTATTTTCTCCCATTGAATATTATCAGAAAATACCAGGTATTATATGCGCAAGCCATAAGCCTGTGGCAAAGCTGGCAAGGTTTGCGGCAAAGGCATATGCTGCAGCTTTACCCCGTTTTGCAGGTTTTGACGAAAACTTTTTAAGCAGTAGGCTGTATACAGCAGCTTCAATTGCAAAAACTGCAATTTCGAACAGTATAAAATAAAAAGTAAACGCCATTGAACCGCTGTTGTAATTAACAATATTGAGTGACACATTAAGCACTATCTGTGTGATAATATTTACCACTGCAATAAAAGTGAGGGTTTTCTTTTCGCGGTAACCAAACATAAACGCTATTGCAATTTCCAGCAGAATTGTTGCCACAATGCGCGCCGCAAGAGAAATTATTTCCCAGGTGAAGTCATAGCTTTTTTCTGCTTTCAGCATCTGCCCGGCATACATATCCGAAATAATATCCACTGTATAATAACTGTCAAAAGCGTATCTTTCGTAGATATCACTCATAAAGTATATATCTGTTTCAGGAAAATAAAGCAGAATTTTAAATTTAGATGGCGGATAATATGTCCAGTCAAGCTGATGAGTTTCGGTGCAGTCCCATACTTCCTGCAGAAAATAATATCCGTCTTTGTCAACATAATCCGCAAAAGCCTGCCATATTTCTTTGCTGTAATTGTAGTGCTGCTCGTGCCCTGCAACACCGTCCCAGGCCGATGACGGCCCCGTGGATTTGCGCTCTGAAAGCAAAGTTGCATAGTACACTGTGCCGTTTTCATATATTGTGCTGTCATTTACACCATTAAAGGTTATATGTACCGACGGCTTTGGCCCGATATCTGCCGAAGCTGTAAACGCAAAGGAAAAGATAACTATAAAAGGTAATATTACAGATAAAAGTTTTTTCATTTGGCTCACCCTTTCATCTTTTTTATTTTGCCTGCAAGTATAACAATATATCCTGCAAATATAACTGCTGACAAAACAACCAGACTGTATCTGCCTGTGCCAACACCTGCCCTGAACAGCAGAATGCACAGCCCCAGCCACAATGCTATTAAAAATACAGCCAGAACAATCTGTATAATCATCGGCACTTTTTTGCCTGCTGCCGCACTTACTGCACCATCAAGTATTATCTCAAGCACTAAAGTCAGCAAATTGTCCATAGGTACCTCTTTTATATCTGTACTGTTTATATTTTCTGTATTTCCAAGCCTGTTTTCTTTTCGATGAATTTACAAAATTCCTTTGGTGTGCCGTTGGTCATAGCTGTAAGGTCGTAAACCTGCGCGTGACGGCGGCTGAAAACAAAAACTATATAGTCGCCGCGTTTAGCTATTGCTTCAATATTTTTATATTTAAACTCGGTTGTGCCCACTTCGGTTGATGACACATAGTTGTCATCGTTGAATGTAACAACACCCTTTTCGCTGCCTTTTATCATTCGCTTTAACGCTATATATGCGTTAAGCCTGTCTTCAAAGATAAGTGCCATAATTATGATTATGCCTGCAAGAGCTGTTACAAATGTGTTGAAACTGAATTTGTCTGCAAGCACAGATACTGCCACCAGCAGCACTGCCAAAGCAACAACAATGATGCCAAATATATGGCTGCGCTTTGACCGTTTTTTGTGGGTTGTTTTGCGCACCGCCCTTGCCATAGCAGTGAGAGAATCCATATCGTAAACTGTATTGAAAACAAAATTCATATCTGCACCTCCGTTAATATACTTTTTCATATTAATTGTAAACAATCAAAGTGTATATTGTGTGTATGATGGATTTTATTTGCCATTTGACTGTCCGTTTGCAAGTGTTATAAGACTGAATATCATTATTGTAAAAGAAATCAGCGCCGAGAGCATATAAAACACAGGATAGCTGCCGATGATTCTTAAACCGTAAAACAAGGCATCAGGCGGAAAAATAATTGGTACAAGAAGCACCGTGACTATACCGCCGCTCCAGTTGCCCATTACAGAACAAAAGCCGATTATACATCCGACCATAGTATAAATGCCAAGAAATGCCGATGCCTTTGCCGCAGGTTTAAAGCGCAACATAAGCACCCAGAAGATAAGGTAAAAAACTGTTGCCGTAATGTTTGCCGCTGTTGGCGGACCGCCCATAAAGCCTGCAGAAAAGTTTATTGCCATAACTGCAACAGCACCAAGCAGAAGTGCCACCGTGCAGATTGTCTGTATTTTGTTTTTCATATAATTCGCCTCATTTCTTATTAATGACATACTATTACACCACCAAGCTTTGCCCCGATATTGGCTTTTGCCTGCAATGTTATCTCCATATCAAAATCCGGCCGCAGGATAATTATGCTGTCGCTGTAGCAAAGCATATATTCGTTTTGCGGTTCATCACCAAGATAAAGCTGATAGGCATATTCTGCACCCCATTCTGATGCAGGTATTTCCACTGCTCTTTCAAAAATTTCCCATTCTTCGTAAGTTACACCAAAATTGCGCGGAAAATCTTTGAGCATCTGTTTGTGTGCAAAATTGTATAAAAACGGTGCTTTTATCTTTACCAGTGTGTACTGCAAATCCGGCTGTTCAAGGTCGTCCATTCTGGGGCGCTGATAGGCATTGTGCTTTGACATAATCAGGGATTCA
Organism: Oscillospiraceae bacterium; assembly: GCA_017442085.1. Lineage (GTDB taxonomy): Bacteria > Bacillota > Clostridia > Oscillospirales > Ruminococcaceae > RGIG3102. The sequence goes on from JAFSAW010000074.1 coordinate 8,033, forward strand.
TCACCATACCAGCTGGTTGAGTAGCCATCGTAGTTGGTTTCGATAATATCTTCCACCCTCAAAGGCAGTTCATCGTCATAAACCTTCCACTGCATACCCTTGTATTCGTAGGTATAGGCAGCTTCCTTGTCAAACCAGCCTGCATCCATAACTTTGTTGGTAACAGTAAAAAGCAAAACACCTGTAACGCCAAATGCCATAACAATGGTTATAACTATTGTTGCCACCTTGTTTGCCGCAGCCGAAACCCTGAACCTTTTAAGCAGGTTGGAAAATCCCCACACCGCCATGGACATAACAGCCACAACGCAGGAAGATATAACCGCTATAAATGCAAATCTTGGCTCTATGGTTAACAGGAAAACCGCAAATATGGCCAGAACAAACCACATAAGTGCAATTTCTATTTTTCGGTATCCCTTTGTATCGGTAAAGCTGTTTGTTTCTTCAACAGCTTTTCGGGCCTTTTTGCGCCAGCTGAAGTAACCCAGAATTTCTATAAGGCACATTGCCAGCATAATGCTCCAGCAAAGTACCGAAAACAGGCTTGAGTTGCGGGACAGCCAGTCCAATGGGTCTGTGGAAAACTGCCACAGCTGAAGCAACAGCTGAAGCACACCGCAGGCGGTAAGTATATAAAAACTTGGCAGATAGCTCTTTTTAGCAGATTTTTCAATAGTTTCCAATTCTGTCTGAGGGTCGGTTTCGATAGGTACAGGATTTTCTGTTTCGTTGTAAAAAATCTGCATCTGTGCATTGTTTGATGCAAGCTTCCAGCCCGTGTGCTCGCAAAGCTCCCAAAAGCTTTTTTGATTTTCGCCCGGTACAGGGTCAAAAATTGATGCCTCTGGGAAATATGTAACTGAAAAATGTATTTTCTGTGGCTCTGTGCGGCGGAATTTCCAGCCATAAGAAGATATTTTTTCCAGCATCCAGCCCTTTTGTGCCTGCTTTTCCAAAAAAGCCTGAATACCCGTGCGGTCAAAAAATGTAAACTGCGCAAAAACACGTTTTGTCTTTCTCATTGCTGTTCCCCCTCTTCAAATATATTTTTGTAGTCTGTAAGCTGAGCTTTAAGTCTCTCGATTTCTTTATCCAGCGTTTCTTTGCCTTTTGGTGATATTATATAACTGCGTCGGCGGCCCTCCACCTTTGTTTCTTCGATATATCCTTCTTCCAGAAACTGTTCCAGAAGGTTGTAAAGGGTGCCCGACCCCACATTAACCCTGCCATTTGTCATTGCAGGCACTTTATCCAGTATATCCATACCGCAGCATTCGTCCTTTAAACACAGCAGTATATAGAACATCTGCTCTGTAAGTGTGTGGAATTTGGCTCTTGGCAATGAAGACACCTCCCATTCTCGATATTCGAGATTATTTTCACTTTCAGTATATTCTCGATATTCGAGATTGTCAACAAAATTTTTATATTCACAATGCCGCTGCCGCATAAACACTTCTTATTTTGCATCAATTTATAAAACAGATTAAATGCAAATGTTTATAAAATATAATTCTGTACAAAACTTTATAACAAATAAAAGAGTTTTTAAGCAAAACGCTTAATTTTAACTTTTTTGAAAAAAATCGCAAATTTTTTCCAAAAAACCCTTTACAAAATCAAAATGATGTGCTATTATATATGAGCGTTAGTCATTGGGGTATCGCCAAGCGGTAAGGCATTGGACTCTGACTCCAACATTCCCTAGGTTCGAATCCTAGTACCCCAGCCAATGAGAACCACTAAGTTAATTCTTAGTGGTTTTTATTTTTTGTACAAACTGTGCGGATTCGAACCTGCGAAGGTTTTTGCGTTAAGAAAACAGTGTGGTACACTGTTTTCAGCAAAAAGAGTTTGAGCGGCAGCGAAAGCCAGTCAGTATGCAAGGCCACGGCCGCAGCAGACGGCGAATCCTAGTACCCCAGCCAATGAAGACCACTGAACATCAGTTCGGTGGTTTTTATTTTTTTGCAAATTTTATTTTCGTTGTAAATACAACATACTTTATCATACTTTTATATTATAATGTAGCCATAAAGTTAAAATACTGCTGTAAGGAGAAAAGATATGATAAGAAGAATTATTAAAATTGACGAAGATAAATGCAACGGCTGTGGCCTTTGTGCCAATGCCTGCCACGAAGGTGCAATAGAAATGATTGACGGCAAAGCCAGACTTACAAGAGAAGATTATTGTGACGGATTGGGTGACTGTCTCCCTGCTTGTCCTACAGGTGCCATTACCTTTGAAGAACGTGAAGCCCCTGCCTATGACGAAGCTGCTGTGCTGGCTGCAAAGGCAAAAAAAGAAGAAAAACCTCTTGCCTGCGGATGCCCTGGTACTGCTGCAAAAACATTCAGACGAGACAGCAGCCTTAATTCTGCCTGCGAAACAGCTTCTGCGGTAACAAGCCAGCTTACACAGTGGCCTGTGCAGATTAAGCTTCTGCCGATAAGAGCACCTTATTATGACAATGCAAACCTGCTTGTTGCTGCCGACTGCACAGCATTTGCCTATGGCAATTTCCACAACGAGTTTATCCGCAACCACGTTACTGTTATAGGCTGTCCAAAGCTGGATATGGTTGACTACACTGAAAAGCTTACACAGATTATTGCAAATAATAATATAAAAAGTGTAAAGGTTGTAAGAATGGAAGTTCCTTGCTGCGGCGGCATTGAAAATGCTGTCAAACAGGCACTTATGGCCAGCGGCAAGTTTATTCCATGGCAGGTTGTGACAATCTCAACTGACGGCAGAATTATTGACAGATAATATCAGACTAAAAAACAAAAACTTCGGAATGATAACTCATCCGAAGCTTTTTTGTTATAATAATCAGATTAAATCCGGCAGCTGGCAGTATTCGCACAGCTGTACAAACATCTCGCTGTATTTATTAAGCATAAAATCCGACGCCTTGCTTTTCAGTATAGCTGTTTCGTCGCTGTATTCAGGAATGGAGATAACAATATTTACACCGCTGCCAAACTGTGACTGCATAAGGATTGTGCCCCCTGCCTGATTTACCGCCTGTTTTGCAATATACAGACCTATGCCAAGCTTTGTGCTTATTTCACCGTCATTGTAAGGGTCTGAGGAATAAAACGGCTCGAACACTCTGCCGATTATTTCCGGCTTTATACCTTTGGAATTGTCACGGTATGTCAGTACACATCTGCCGTTTTCCCTTTTAAGTTCAACAGATACCTGAACATCGTCTTCTTTGCGGTATTCAAAACTGTTCAGCAGTATATTGAACAGTGCCATACTCAGCAAAGGCTGACTGCCCATAATAATACAGCCGCCGTCAACATAGCAGTTCAGTGAATAATATGCCGGCAGCACCATCTGTGAACTTTGAAACGCATTTTTTACCAACTGTGAAAAATCTATTGCTGTCTTTTCGTACTGATAACCGCTTTGAAGCTTTGACACCGCAGTAAGATTGTTTACACATTTAATTATAGAATATGTGCGTCTGTATACAGCATTCAGATTTTCCAGTGCTGACTCGGTATTTGCACTGCTGATATTATCAGCCATAATCGGCAGTGAAGCAAATATATTTGCAACAGGCTCTCTCAGCTGATAGTTTACAATGTCAATGTACTCGATAAATTTTTCTGAAGCTGTTTGATTGTTTTGCTTTATTTCTTTTTCGGGCATAGCAGACACCTTTTCGACATTTTTCGACAAATAGTTGTTATTTATCATTTTATAATATATATATTTTTTTGTAAAGTATAAAGTATTGTGCAATATTATTACTTATTTATGACATTATGGTGTAAATTGCCTTTTGCGCTTTACTAAAGCAAAAAATTGTTGTATAATTAAATTTGTCAGATAATTTAACAAAATAATATGGTTTAAAAGTACAAATTTAAGGGTGATATTTTAATCGCTTAAATGTTGACTGAAAACCGCAAATCGGGTATCATATATACAGTAAGTTAATTTTTTGACAATCTTTAAATTAAACTATATTTTACATTTTCAGGAGGCTATTTATTATGGCAATCAAAATTGGTATTAACGGTTTCGGTCGTATCGGTCGTCTTGTATTCAGAGCTGCTGTTTCCCAGCCAGAACTTTTTGAAGTTGTAGGTATCAACGATATCGGCGTTACACCAGACTATGCAGCATATATGACAAAATACGACACAATCCACGGCCGTTTTAAAGGCGAAGTTTCTTCCACAGAAACAGAACTTGTTGTTAACGGTCAGAAAATTCCATTCTTCGCTATCAAAAACCCAGCAGAACTTCCTTGGGGCGAACTTGGTGCAGAATATGTTGTAGAATCCACAGGCGTATTTACAACAACAGAAAAATGTCAGGCTCATCTTGAAGCTGGTGCTAAAAAAGTTGTTATCTCCGCACCTGCAAAAGACAAAGAAACACCAACATTTGTTTGCGGTGTTAACCTTGAAAAATACACAAAAGACATGACAGTTGTTTCCAACGCTTCCTGCACAACAAACTGTCTTGCTCCTTTGGCAAAAGTTATCAACGACGAATTTGGCATTGTTGAAGGTCTTATGACAACTGTTCATGCTACAACAGCTACACAGAAAACAGTTGACGGTCCTTCCAACAAAGACTGGAGAGGCGGCCGTGCAGCAGCAGGCAACATCATTCCTTCCTCCACAGGTGCTGCAAAAGCTTGCGCTCTTGTAATTCCAGAACTCAAAGGCAAACTTACAGGTATGGCTTTCCGTGTTCCAACACTTGACGTTTCTGTAGTTGACCTTACAGTTAGACTTGCAAAACCAACAACTTACGAAGAAATCTGTGCAGCAGTTAAAGCAGCAAGCGAAGGCTCAATGAAAGGCATTCTCGGCTACTGTGACGAAGCTGTTGTTTCCAGCGACTTCTACGGTGAAACAAACACATCTGTATTTGATGCTAAAGCTGGTATCATGCTTAACGAACAGTTTGTTAAACTTGTTTCCTGGTACGACAACGAAATGGGTTACTCCTGCAAAGTTCTTGAACTTATCAAACACATGGCAGAAGTTGACGCTCAGTAATTTTTATTACACAATAATTAAAGCCTCGGTTAATCCGAGGCTTTTTTGTTTGCTGTTTTTATAAATATACTGTCAATTGCTTATAAGTTCCTTAAGCACAGCATTTTTATTTATAATATTTACCGTAACAAGCCCTATAAGACCACAGCTTACAGCCTGCCCTGCTGCCACGCTTGCCGCCTGTGCGGCAAAAACCACTGTGTTAAAACCGCCGTTTATAAGCACGCAGAGTTCCCAGCCAACCACAACAGCATTAAACAGTATGGGCGGAACAGCCGAAAGCACCGGCAGGCCTTTGAATTTTATATTTCGCAGCAGATACGATGCAGCCGCAGCCGCAAAGGTTGCCATTGTACCGAAAATTATGTCAAGTGAGCCAAGGATATTTGCCCCGGTAAAAAATCCGATGAGATTGGTAAGAAAACAGCCTATTGTTACCCCCCAGACATTATTGAATGCAAAAACAGGCAGCAAAGTGAGTGCCTCGCTTATTCTGACCTGTACAGGTCCATAAGTTATTGCCGAAAAACATACACTTACAACTGTGTAAATTGCAGCTATCATAGCCTGCTTTGAGATAACAGATGATTTTTTTGATACTTTTTTATTCATAAAATTTAAACTCCTCTGATGTATTTGCCACGGAGCTTTTATAAAACAAATAAAAAAGGTACGGTCAGCTGATAACCGTACCTTATCTGTTTAGTTAAAAGCTTTATATACTGACGGCAGAAAAGCTTGAAGGCTGCCGCAGGTGTTATTTGCAACGAAAATAATATTAACACAATATTATTTTAAAATCAATAGTCTGTGATATGTTTATTTGCACAGATACATCATACCTATGCTGTGCGGGCCTGCATTGATGGAAACCGCGCTGCCAAGATGACAGACAAGTTTTGGCGGATAGCCCATAGCTTCTGTACAGGCTGCAACAAGTTCGTCCCTTGCTTCAACATCCGCTGTGTAACCAACCACATAATCAGCAGGGTTGGCATTTCTTTCTCTAAGTTTTGCAACAAGGCCCGGAATAAGCAGTTTATCCCCTCTTGCTTTCAGAAGAACTTCTGTTTTGCCGTGTTTCATAAGAATAACAGGTCTCAGGCCCATAAGTTCACCTGCAAAAGCTGCTGCTGCAGAAATTCTGCCGGATTTTTTCATAAATTTAAGTGAATATGTGCCCAGAAGAATTTCTGTTTTTTCAAAGCGTTCTTCCAGATATTCGATAATTTCAGCGGCAGATGCGCCATCATTTATCATTTTATCTGCACACATAATCGGATAACCGTAACCTACAGAATAACATTTGCTGTCAAGGACTGTGATGTTCATATGGCTGTTTGGATTTTCGTCATAAAACATCTGTCTTGCCATAACTGCTGCATCATGTGTTGCACTTGCACCTTTGTTGATTGAAACATGAATAATATCTGTCACGCCCTCTTTTGCAAGCTGACAGTATTTATCATAAAAATCAATCATTGTAATATGTGCTGTGGTAGGAATTTTTTCGCAGGCTTCAAGTTCTGCATAAAACTGTTCCATTGTATAGTCAACACGTTCTTCACAGTCTTTGCCGTTTATATTTATATGGAAGTTCATAATTTCCACATTTTCAAGATTAGTATCAAAAGGTATATCGCACGCTGAATCGGTAACTATTCTGATATTCAAAACAAATCACTCCCAATTGTATTTTGTCAGGTTGCCAAAAGCTTCAAAACCTTCAAAATCCCACTGTCGCAGAATTTCGTATGTAGCAATTGCCACCGTGTTTGATAAATTTAAGCTGCGTATATTTGAAAGCATAGGCATTCTTACACAGTTTTCAGGGTTTGCATACAGGATATCTTCGTCTATGCCCTTATCCTCTCTGCCAAACACTATATACACATTATCTTCATAGCTGACATCAGTATATCTGTGCCGTGCTTTTGTGGTAAAATAATAAAATTTGCCACCGCTGTTTTTACTGAAAAAATCTTCTGTGCTCTCATAATATGATACGCCCAATTTATCCCAATAGTCAAGCCCTGCACGTTTCAGCTTTTTATCTTCAATAACAAACCCAAGCGGGCCTACAAGATGCAGATGTGCACCCGTTGCCGCACAGGTTCTTGCTATATTGCCTGTGTTCTGTGGTATCTGAGGCTGAAGTAATACTATGTTGATAGATTTCATATCTTGCCTTCTTAAAATGCTTATTTAAAATATTATATATTGTAAAAGTGAAAACACTGTGAATATTTTAACACATAATGTGCAAACTATCAATTATAACTTTAACATTATGTGATATAAAAGGAGAAATTTAATATGAACAACAGTGTTATGAATATGATGCGCTCCGGCCTTATAGGTATGGCAGTTGGCACAGCCGTTACCGTTGCAGGTGTTATGTATGTTTCGGAAAACAAATCAGCTGCAAACAAGGTTATGAACAAGGCAAAAAATTCCAAAAGAATCATCACCCGTGCAGGTGAAAATGTTATCAAAGAGATAACCGATTAATCTTTTAAATATTCCTTAAATACAGTATAACACATTCCCTTTTGGTTTATATCTGCCAAAAGGGATTTTTTTGTAATGCCGTGCATAAAAATAAACTAAACAGCAAGAGGTGATAATTATGTTTAAACTGCGCAAAGGAATTTTTTTATATTTATTGATTGCAACAGCTTTTGTCTTTACAGCAGGAGGTTATTTTTATGTGGAAGAAGTGCCGTCGGAATATGAAAAGGCAATGGCACAAATCAAATATCAGTTCGGATATAGCAACGTTTATGCTGTAAACAGAAACAGTACCAATGGTGAAAAAGCCGTACAGTCGGATGCTGACAGGGCAAAAACTGTGTATCTCACCTTTGATGACGGGCCCAGCGCCAGAACTCTGGAAATTCTTGATATTTTAAAAAAACACAATATCAAAGCCACATTTTTTGTTATCAGTGATGAAAAGGAAACCAGCAGGGAAATTGTTAAAAAGATTTATGACGAAGGGCATTCCATAGGTGTGCACAGTGCAAGCCACTCTTACGAAACCATATACAAAAGTGTGGAACATTTTCTTAAAGATTTTGAACAGTGCCTTGAATATATAAAGGATATCACAGGAGAAGTGCCCAATATATTCCGTTTTCCCGGCGGAAGTGTAAACAGCTATAATAAAAAAATATGCAAGGAACTTACCGACGAAATGGTTCGGCGCGGTTTTACATATTTTGACTGGAATGTCAGCAGCGATGATGCCGTGAAAGGATATACCGAGGAAAGCATCTACAGCAATGTGATGAACGGCTGTAAAAATCACAGCGTTTCGGTGGTGCTTATGCACGACTCTGCCCCCAAAAAAGCAACTGTTGCGGCACTTGAAAGGATTATTCCCGACCTTCTGGAACAGGGGTACACCTTTGACCGCCTTGACGAAACCGCACAGCCAACGGTTTTCAGAATAGAATAAGCCAAATATATATTTCCAAATATTATCAAACCAACAAAATTTGTCATTCTTCGGCATCAATGCCTGGGAATGACAATTTTTATTTTAAACTGTTTATTTTCTCAGTAAAAGTTAATGTAATGACTTTTTCTTTGCAATTTTGCATTTAATGCTGTTTTATTGATAATAATGCCATTTTGTGATAAAATATAATTTAACCGATTTTTTACAGGAGATATTATGAGATACGCAATATTTGACTTTGACGGCACACTTATCGACAGTATGACAATGTGGCGCAATATGGGCAATATATTTTTGAAAGAGAACAACCTGCCACCCCTTAAATATCAGAAAAAAATGCGCAACGACACTTGGGAAGTTGAATTTTTAAAAGCAGTAAATGAACAGCTGGGGCTGGATATCAGTCAGGAGTTTTTCTTCAAGTGGTTTTCCGATTATGTTATTGATGCTTATGACAAGCACCTGCCTCTTAAACCTACTGCATATGAATTTCTGGAAAAACTGCACAATGACGGGGTAAAAATGTGTATCTGTTCTTCCACCCACCGTTTTATGATGGAGCCTGCCCTTAAACGTCTTGACCTGCTTAAATTTTTTGAATTCACCTGTCACTGCAACGATTTTGGCATGGAAAAGGACAAGCCTGATATATATCTGCACTGTGCCGAAAAACTTGGTGCTGCATCTCCGGCTGAAGTTGCTGTATTTGAAGATGCTTTATATGCCGTAAAAACTGTGTCTGAAGCAGGCTTTTACACTGTCGGCATATACGATGTAACTGAAAAGAACACCGAAGAAGTAAAACGATACTGTCATCAGTACATAGAAAACTACAACCAGCTTGATTTTGATAAACTGCCTTTATAACAGGGAGAATGTATGAAATATAAAGTTATTTTATTTGACCTTGACGGAACACTGACCGACCCGCAGGAGGGTATATGCAAAAGCATAAACCACGCACTTGGCTATTATGGCATTGAAAAGCCTTTGGGTGAACTTACCAAATATATCGGTCCTCCGCTTTTAAAAAGTTTTTCAGAACTTGTTGGCGAAGAAAATGCTGCCGATGCAGTGAAATATTATCGGGAAAGATTTTCTGTTGTAGGTCTGTACGAAAACCGGATTTACCCTAACGTAAAAGAAACCCTTGCACTGCTTAAAGAAAAAGGATACATCCTTTGCACTGCAAGCAGCAAACCGCAGGTTTTTGTGGAAAAGATTTTGCAGCATTTTGATATAGCGCAGTATTTTACCGTTATAGGCGGTGCAACCCTTGACGGCAAAATAGGAGAAAAAGAACAGGTTATCGAAATGGTTCTTGATGCTGTAAAAGCCGATAAAGCCGATACCGTTATGGTTGGAGACACAAAATTTGACCTTATAGGTGCAGAAATAATGGGGCTTGATGCAATTGGCGTCACCTATGGCTTTGCTTCAAAAAATGAACTGGCACAGTACAGACATATTGCTTTGATTGATGATATATCACAGATTTTTGATGTACTTTAAGGTGTAAATATATGTTTTTTAAGAAAAAAATATTCTATATAATTTTAATGATTATCTGCATTGCCGCTTTCAGCGTTATAACTATAAGCGCCCTTGACAGTTCAGAATATCAAACGCCGCCTCCCCCTGCCGAACCCGAAACAGAACAGCCAAACACTGCAGCACAGGCGGAAATTGACCCTTATGACAAAACGGTTTATGAAAACGAAATTGTAAGCTATACCGATGTTATACTGCCGTTAAATGGCAGCAACTCCGATGTTTACCTTGGCGAAACACTGTTTGTGGGAGACTCCAACACCGAGGGCATAGGCGCATTTGAACATCTGCCAATGCAGAATGTACTTGGCAAGCACTCTATGAGTATTCAGGGATTTACCGCAGATGATTATCTTATGATTGCTGAAGACAATCCCGAAACAGAAGAAGACGAAAGCCAGTACATCACTATGTTCAACGTATTGGCAGGCCGTCAGCCAAAAAGAATAATCATCAATTTCGGCACAAACAATGCAGGTGCACACGCTGTACCGCAGCAGTTTGCAGCTGTTTACCGCAGCACTCTTGAGCAGATACAGTCCGCCTGCCCCAACACCAAAATTGTTGTGGCGGCCATTCTGCCCGTGTGCAAGGACCGTGACTATCCAAAAATCAAACAGGATGTTATAGACCTGTTCAATCTTGAACTTGCACAGCTTTGCAGAGAAAAAGGCTATGGTTTTCTGCATTATCCCGAAATATTCAAGGACAGCGAAACAGGATATGCCAACCCCGCATATTTTTCGGCAGACGGCATACACCTTAACGGCGACGGATATCGCATTTTGCTTGATTATGCAGGCAAACATCAGTATAATTAAAATAGAATAATATTTTTTATTGCAGCAAATACCTTTTATTTTAAGTAAAGAAAGGAATTTTAATATGAATGTTACAGTTTTAGGCTCCGGCAGATGGGGCACATTTCTGGCAGTATACCATTCCCGCAGAAACAATGTAAAACTGTGGGGTCTTGCTGAAGCACCTGATTTTCAGGAGCTTATGGCAACAAGAAAAAATGCATATCTTGAACTGCCTGACAACCTTGAACTTGAACCTGACCTTGAAAAAGCGCTTAATCACGCTGATTATATTGTTATTTCCATCAGCGCACAGCAGCTGCGCAATTTCTGCCAGCGCATCAACCAGTATGATGTAAGCGGCAAAACATTTATCCTTTGCATGAAGGGCATCGAATCTGAAACAGGCAAACGACTGACAACAATCGTTAAAGAAAATATCACCCAGGACATCAACGTATGTGTGTGGGTTGGCCCGGGACACGTGCAGGACTTTATGGCCGGCATACCTAACTGTATGGTTGTTGACAGTGAAGACAAGGCAGTTATCGACGATGTTGTAAACACATTCTCCAGCGACCTTATCCGCCTTTATCTTGGTGATGACATTATCGGCACAGAAATTGGTGCTGCAGCCAAAAACGTTGTGGGTATTGCCGCTGGTATGCTGGACGGCGCAGGCTTATCCAGCCTTAAAGGCGCACTCATGGCACGCGGTGCAAGAGAGGTTGCAAGACTTATACACGCTATGGGCGGCAATGAGCTTTCTGCATACGGTCTTTGCCATCTTGGTGACTATGAAGCAACATTGTTCTCTCTCCACAGTCAGAACAGAAAATTTGGCGAAAGTTTTATAAAGCAGGAACCATATTCCAAACTTGCCGAAGGTGCTGCAACAGTTAAGGCTCTTATGAAACTCAGTGAAGAATACAATGTTGAAATGCCTATTTCCAAGCTTGTTTACGATGTTATCTACAACGGCGTTGACTATAAAGAAGCAATGGATGCACTGTTCACAAGAAATGTAAAAACAGAGTTCTCCAAAGACTATTAAGTTTATAATCTGCTTAAAGGAGGGTTTGTATGAAAGTTAAAGACAACACAAAGATTTTTACAAGAATTTGCCTTGCAATTATTCTTGCCGCTATTGCCTTTATGTTCTATAAACTCCAATTTAAAGGCAGTGATGTGTGGTTTATCAACAGCATTGATGAAACATATACAATAACTGTGGAAAAGGAAGCAAGCCTTATCGACAACAGCGAATACAAACGCCTGCACCTTGGTGATGAATACACAACCTACTTGCTTAAAGGCGAAAATGCTGTTAAATTCAGGGATTATTTTTCTTCCCTTAAAATCCGCAAACTTCTTAGAAGTTCTGTTGGAACAAAACATGTTGAAGACTTTGTGTATTACAGAATTACCATTACTGATGCAAAAGGAAATGTGAACAGAGTTACCACCCACGGTGATTATATTGTTGGTATGGATGATTATACTATGCTGTTCTGCAAGCCTTACGGCAGCAACTGGCGAAACGGTCTTGAAACTGTACTTGCAGATGCTGAAATTGTTGAGTATTATATTCAGGATAGTCCATATGTAAACCAATCATAACCTAAAAAATCCTGCAGACACTATGAGTCTGCAGGATTTTCTTGTTTTATTCTTTTTTATAAACATAAACAATAAAATGGGCATTTACTGTTAAATTTTTAGCTTTAAGCAGCACCTCCTGTGCTTCTTTTGGACTGCGGTAAACATACGGTGTCATTTTAAAGAGATTGTTTATGTCTGTATTGTTACCGATAAATATTTCTTTTTCGGCCTTTACTGTTTCTATCAGTTTAAACCCTTCGTACTGTTCTTCCTTAAGTGGATTTTCGTACGGTTTTTCATAAAGTGCCTCTTTAAGCTGCCACAGATGCTTTGGTGCCGGCACAACATAGAGAAATACCCCACCCTTTTTAAGCACACGGCTGAATTCCTTAAGGCACAGCGGCGAAAAACAGTTTATAAGCACATTGATGCTTTTATCTTCTATTGGCAGATGGAATGATGATGCCACCGCAAACTGCCCTTCCCTGAGGCGTTTTGCCGCAATAGCCACTGCATCCTTTGATATGTCAATGCCTTTTACTTGGGCGTTTTTGCCCTGCTGTACAAGCTTCTGATATACTCCCTGTGTGTAATATCCCTCGCCGCAGCCGCAGTCGAGAATACTTGTGGTTTTATCGGAATATTTATCACACAGATTTTCCAGGGTTTCTTTAAGATGACTGTAATAACCCAAAGACAAGAAATTGTTTCTTGCCACCACCATAAGTCTGTCATCACCAGGTGCGGCAGAATGCTTTTTGTTGGCAGGCAGCAGATTTACATACCCCTTTGCCGATATATCAAAGCTGTGGCGGTTTTTGCATACATATGATTTTTCTTTTATATTAAGCGGCTGTGAACAGACCGGACAGATAAAATTTGCCATAACAAAATTCCTTTTATAATTTTCTGTACAGAATAATACCATATTTTCGGCATACTTACAATCGTTTGAAAATTTGCTGTATTTGCTGTATACTTAAGTAAACTTATCTGCGGAGGTAAATTATGTTTACAGATGTAAGAAGCAAAAAAGTGATATTTGTAGCACACTGCATTTTAAACCAGAACTCCATATCTGACGGCACTGCAGTGCATCCTGCTGCTTTTAAGGATATAATAAATTTATTTTTAAATAATGACATCGGTATCGTTCAGCTTCCCTGCCCCGAACTTTGCTGTCTTGGCCTTGACCGCGGCAACATTTATGGTGCTGACAGCCCTGTAACTGTGGAAAACACCCGCATACGCAGAGAAATGGAAAATTCAGACACACAGCAGAAGCTTAAAATACTTGTGGATTATACAATGCTGCAGATTGATGAATATGTAAAGCACGGTTTTGAAATCAAGGGAATTATCGGTGCCAACCGCAGCCCTAACTGCGGAGTGGAAAGCACAAGCGACAATGATGTGGAAATTGACGGAATGGGCGTTTTTATGACAGCCTTGCACAAAGAAATAACCTCCCGTGGTTTGAACATCAGAATGACAGGCATAAAAGGCAGCGACAATTTTGCAGAAAAGTTGAAAGATTTTATCTGAAATCAGGCACTGATGCAGTATTTATATAAAGGATGACATTGTTGTTATGAAGGACAAGGATATTGTAAAAGAATTTGTTCAGAGAAGAGTTTTTTACAGAAAAATTAGTATGTTTACCATATTCGGAGTTATTATCCCTGTACTGCTTATCGACCGGATTATACCAAATTCTGTAATGCAGTACAGCTCAAGCAAGATATATATTCTGATTGTTGTATCCTGGGCGGTGCTCAATTATCTTTTATCCAACTATATCGGCGTTAAACTGTCCATATGCCCAATATGTTTTACGCCTATAAAAACCTTGCCGCCTAACAGAAGAAGCCGTTTCTGGCGGTTTGGCAATGGACCTTTGCCGGAGCGATGCCCTCACTGCGGCACAGACTTTTCGAAATATGACAGTTACCGCTATTGATATAAAAATATAATCTGTAACTTACTGGTTTTCCATATAAATAAACAAGTATTTCACATACAAAAAAGCACGCTGAAATCAGCGTGCTTTTTTTGTTTTCAATTACCGTTTGTGCTAAAAGTAATCTTCTTTTTGATTTCCAAATAATTTAATTATTTAGCTGCTCTGAGAGCAATGATTCTCTGCATTTCGTTGTAAACGATCATGAAGCCTTCGTCAACACCCATACCTGGTTTAGCAAGGATCTGTGTTGGTTTTGTAGCCATAGCGCAGTTTACGCAGATCTGTGCAGAACGGTCTGTTTCGTTACATGTACCACCCTGGTATGCGCCGATGCCTTTTTCTTTGCAGTAAAGAACAGCTTCACATGTGTTGTTGATACCGCCAAGGTCAGGTGTTTTGATCTGGATCATATGACCAGCTTTGTTGTCTGCGAAGTATTTGATATCTTCGAGAGTGTTGCACCATTCGTCAGCAACGAGTTCTACTGTAGAACCACGTTTGTCGAGTTCTGCTGTAAGACCTTTGAGGCAGAGCATCTGTTTTTCTCTTTCTTCAGCATCCATTGGGCCTTCAATGCGAAGTTTGAATGGTTTTGCTGTTTCTTCGAGTTCCTGGATGTAGTCAGCCATTGCTGTAAAGTTATCAACGCCGAATGCAGCACCGATTGTGCCGTATACGTCGATGTGGAATGTTGGCATATATTCTTCGCCGCCGAGGTGTTTTACACGGTCACGGAGCCAAGCAACATATTCTTTAAGGATTTCACCGTTTTTACCAAGTTTTGTTTCAACGTGGTTGATAAGAGCGTGTGGAAGAACAGCTGCACCTTTAAGGATCATTTTGTCAGAGTTTTCATATCTGTTGTCGCCGGACTGTGTGAAGATTGGCACTGGTTCTGTGGAAACTTCTGTGCCGTATTCTTCAGCAACAACTTCGCACATCATCATTTTTTTGGATTTTGCTACTGCGTCGAGGATAGCCTGTGTTACGCCGTAACGGATAGCTGTGTGAAGTCTTTTGCCTTCAACTTCGATTGCTTCAACATCTCTGGAGAGGTTTCTGAAGCTGTCTGCTTCTTTGCCTACGAGGAATGGTTTGATGTACTGGTCGATAACTGGAATGAAGTCTTCAGCAAGGAAGAGTGGGTCACGTCCGCCAGCACCGGAGTACTGTACAGCTGCACAGTCACCGTATGCAACCTGACCGTCTTCGAGAACGATCATAACGGAGATAGCTTCGCCAGCCTGACGAACTGTTTTAAAACCTGGTGTTACTGTTTCGCCGATGTAAGCTGCACCGTCGGAAACTGCACCTTTTTTGATAGCTCTCTGGTCGTCGAAGAAGAAACCTGTACGGCCTTTAGCACAAACAACATTTACGATTTTCATGATAAATTCCTCTTTTCATTTTTAAAAATCTTTATTTGTGCAGGCGGGGTGTGTTCCCCACCTGCTTATAAACTTATAATAACTTTGTAATTTAAACAGCGTTTAAATTATTCTGGACGACCAACAAGGCGGCCACGGCTGATGGAGTAAACGTCATCAACAAGCATGTTGAAGGAAACAGGTCTGTTTTCTGTTGCACTTCTTGCTGCAAGTTTGCCAGCGTGGAAGTCTTTGAGTTCTTTTGTGAATGGGAGGTTGCCCATTTCAAGAATTCTGATTGCGCCGTCGTTGTCACGAGCTGGGAGCATAAGACCCATGTTGTGACGGGATGGACCAAATGGGATGTCGATAACACCAGCTTTAACTGCTGCGATTGTACCAAGAGCAAGGTCGCCGTTGCCAAGTTCAAATGTTTTGTCAACGATACATCTTGTTTCAGCCATGATGATTTCTTTTTCATCTTTGATGCTCATTGGGTTAAGCTGCTGTTCAGCAAGCATGGAGATAACCTGTTTTGTACATCTGAGGCCTTCTGCGTTTGCTTCTTTTGTTGGAACGCCAGCTGCTTCGTGTGGTGTTTTAACGATAACTTTTGTAGCTTTGGAAAGAGCTGCTACTGCAGAACCCCAAGCGATAACGCCAAATGCGCGAGCTTCGTCAGCTGGGAAGCCGCCCATCCACTGATGGAGAACTGTTGTAACTGTTACATCGTTGTAACCGTATTTAGCAAGGTATTCTTCTGTAAGTTCTTCGAGGGAACGGATAGCTGCAACGTCCTGTACAAGGTTACCGCACTGGCCGTAACCAACTGTAACGTTTTTAACACCCTGTTCTGCAGCAAGAAGAGCTTCGATGATAGCAACAGCGTGGGATACACATGCTGGTACCAATGTACCTGTAAGTGGGCCGTATGGTTCGCGGTTGATCTGGATGCCAGCTTCTTCGTAGATACCTGTAAGACGGTCTACATACTGCCAGTCATAGATTGTTTTTTCCATTGGAACATCTTTTGTGTATGGGATGTTGTAGGAGATACCGCCGCCTTCGTAGGATGTGAAACCGCCAGCGTATGTGATTTCAGCAAGGAGACGAGCGTCTGGTGTACCATGACGAACCTGAAGTGGTGTTTCGAGAGCTTCTACAACTCTGCGGCAGTTTGCAACACCGTGGTTAACAGCTGGGAAGCCGTTGAGCATGGAACGGCCTTCTTTGATGGATTCTTCGATACCGTGCTGTGCTTCTTTAAATCTGTTCTGACGTGTGTAGCTGTCGATTGTGGATGGGAGGAGATCTGCGCCGCCTTCGTCCTGAAGGTGTTTGAGAAGTTCGATGTGTTCATCAACAAGAGCAACACCTGCACGTGGCTGGATAAGTGTGATACCTGCTTCTTTAGCAGCGTTCAATTTTTTTGTAAAGTTTTTGTGGTCTGGAATAGCTTTCTGGTATTCTACGCCATCTTCGATTTTGAGGCCTGCGCCTGTTGGCCACTGGTTGAGAACTTCTTCACGAACTTTGTAAAAATGTTCGTCGGACCATTTTTTATTCATTATTTCCATCTTTAATTAACTCCTTTTTCATAATTCTGAGTGCAACTTCAGGGTAGTTTGTGCTCAAAAGACCCATAGCTGCGAGGATGTATTTTCTGTCTACTAAAACATCTGCTTTTTTAGGTCTCAGTGACATTGCCTGCATATCGCTGTACAGTGCATAGGATGCAATTTCCGCTGTTTTTTCAGTGTGGATAAGTGCACCGCCTGTCACAATAACCTTTTTAACCTGGGTAAGGTCTTTACCTAACTGCATATAGGTAATGCCCATTGGTGTAAAAATCTGCTCTAAATGACCTGCATGACGTGCTACTGCTGTTTCGATTGCCAGAGAAGCAAGTGCTTTGTCCAGCATAATCAGTTCTTCATCGCCGTTAGGAACAACGTCGGTGTGTACAGAAAGATAATCGATAAGTTCTGTTGCCCTGTCTTCATCAAGACCGGAGATTTCACAGACACGGTCGATATCTGTTGCTTCAACAATACCTTTGATGCTGTAACGCATGCCGATATCGCCTTCAACTGTACGCTTTGCATAGGTTTCGCGCAAACCTTTGAGAACTGTGCCCGACTGGCTTGGCAAACCCTGACACATAGAATAAATGTCAGTTGTTGCGCCGCCAAGGTCAACACCTACAAGGTCGCCTATGCCTTCTTCCTTCTTTGTGCCTTTAGCCAGAAGTTTCATGGCTGTAAGCATTGCGGAAGGTGTTGGCATAAGGATATCGCCGATAAGTTCTTCTGCATCGGAAAGGCCTTTTGCCTTAACGATTTCCTGCAGGAAGATTTCGCGTATCTGTTTCTGTGCAGGTTCGATATTTGGCTGTTCCAGCTTTGGCATAACGTTTTCGCAAACGTAGCAGTCCTTGCCCGCCTGTGTAAGAATATCCTTGCATACAGAAGCACAGTTTCTGTTGCCTGCATATACGATTGGGAAATTCTTTGCAGATTTTGCAAGCATACCTGCATTGTATACGATAACTTCCTTGTTGCCGCCGTCGATGCCGCCTGTGAGAAGTGCGATATCAGGATTGATTTCGTCAATTTCTTCCAGGTCAGCTTCTGTAAGCTGGTAGGAGTAGGTTTTCATAACCTTTGCACCTGCACCGAGAGAAGCCATTTTTGCAGCCTTTGCTGTAAGTTCCGGCACAAGACCGATGGCAACCATTTTAAGACCGCCTGCAGCAGAGGAACATGCATACTGTTCGCTGAATTCTATATCACCGATTTTTTCTCTGAGAATCTTTACCGCATTGTTGAGACCGTCATTGATGTCGGTTTCGATTGTTGTAAAGCTCTGTGAAGTACCGATTATTTCTTCTGTGTCCAAATCAACCGCAGTAACCTTTGTATATGTACTGCCAAAGTCAATCAATAATACAGCTTTCATTTATAAAGCCTTTCTTTACCGTTTAGTCAATTAGCAACCGAGGTCTGCTTTAAGGTCAGCAATTGTTGTTTCTGCAGATGTTCCTGGAGGATATGCTCTGTCGAAGCCCATTGCTTTGAAGCGTTTTTCAACTTCGTTGAAGTCCTGTTTACCAACAACGATGTTGCCGCCAACATAGAGAAGGATACCTTTGAGGCCTGCTTCGTCACATTTTTCTCTGAGACCTGCACAGTCAAGTTCGCCGTGGCCGTAGAGAGAAGATACGCAGATTGCGTCTGCACCGGATTCGATTGCAGCCTGGATGTATTCTTCCTGAGAAACCATAACGCCGAGGTTGATAACTTCGAAGCCAGCCTGTTTGAAAGCGTTGTTCAAAATTGTATTACCTACTGCGTGTACATCAGCGCCGATAACGCCGATAACCAATTTTTTCTTTTCCATTTTTTCTACCTCACTTTAATATTTAACTTAAATGTTAAAATGCCTAAAATTTATTTGTTCGCAAATTCAAGATATTCTTTGCGACCAATTTCGTAAAGATTGTTGCCTTCGCTGTCGATGATAACGAAAGCCGGGAGGTTTTCTACCTCGAGACGACGGAGAGCTTCTGCGCCAAGGTCATCATAAGCAATAACTTCTGCTTTTTTGATACACTGGCTGAGAAGTGCGCCTGCGCCGCCGATAGCACCAAAGTATACTGCACCAACTTCTTTCATTGCTGCGATAACTTCCGGGCTGCGTTTGCCTTTGCCAAGCATACCGCGCTGGCCAAGACGAATCATTGTTGGAGAGTAAGCATCCATTCTGTAGGAAGTTGTAGGACCTGCAGAACCGATAACCTGACCTGGCTGAGCAGGTGCCGGACCAACGTAGTAAACGATTGTATCTTTTACATCGTATGGAAGTTCTTCTCCTCTTTCGTGTGCTTCTACAAGACGTTTGTGAGCTGCGTCACGGGAAGTGTAGATAACACCGGAAATCATAACATTGTCGCCGCATTTAAGGTCTTTTACTTTTTCGTAAGTAAGCGGAGTTGTAATGTGTTTTACCATAATTGTTCTCCTCCTTATAAGCTTGCGTGTTTGTGGCGTGTTACGTGGCAGTTGATGTTAACTGCAACCGGCAGACCAGCAATATGTGTTGGAAGTGTTTCGATGTTTACGCAAAGTGCTGTTGTAAGACCGCCAACACCCTGTGGGCCAAGACCAAGTGCATTGATTTTTTCGAGAAGTTCTTTTTCAAGATCAGCATAGAATGGGTTTGCATTTCTTTCGTCTGTGCTTCTCATCAAAGCTTTCTTTGCGAGCAAAGCTGCTTTATCGAATGTGCCGCCGATGCCTACGCCAACAACGATTGGCGGACATGGGTTTGGACCTGCATCTTCAACACATTTGATAACAAAGTCTTTAACGCCCTGAAGACCGTCGGAAGGTTTGAGCATTTTAATCTGGCTCATATTTTCGCTGCCGAAGCCTTTTGGTGCAACCATAATGTCGAATGTGTCACCAGGTACGATGTTGTAGTAAATCATAGCAGGTGTGTTGTCTTTTGTGTTAACACGGTCAAGTGGGTCTTTAACTACAGATTTTCTGAGACAACCTTCTACATAGCCCTGTCTTACACCCTCGTTAACAGCATCTTCGATGTTGCCGTTTACATGAACTTCCTGACCGATGTCAAGGAACACACAAGCCATACCTGTATCCTGACAGATTGGCACTGCTTTGTCGAGAGAGATTTCGTAGTTTTCTTTGATTACGCCCAAAATGCTCTGTGCAAGTGGCCATGGTTCATTGTCGCATGCCTTGCAGATTTTGTCCTGGATATCTTCCGGCAAAAAGTAGTTTGCTTCCATACAAAGCTTTTTAACTACAGCAGTGATATCCTGTGCATTTATTTCTCTCATTTTTCTGCCTCCTATTTTATTTTTTAAAGTTTTCTGCGTCATAAAAGCATCTAACCGCTTTTATACATAATACCTTGTATATCATTATATAACTTTTCGCAAATTTGTACAATATATATTATTTAACATATCTATAACATAAAATTATAGAAATCGCATAGCTATAAATAAAATTTAATTCGCTCTATAAATTTTTTTGATACCAGATATTAAATTTCATTTTAAATATATACAGCTGTATCAAAAAAATACAAAAAAATACAAAAATCCTGCAGATGCAAATCCGCAGGATTTTTTTTGTTTTATTTTGGTTTTTTGTACACTACTTTTTTGGTATCATTTTTTGTTTTCGATACTTTCGGCTGTGCTGCAGCAAATGTCTTTTTATCCGGCAGCTCTGGCTGTTTCAGAACAATATCTTCTTTTCTTTCAGATTTTAAAGCTGTTTCTTTTATTTTTACTGATTTTTCCTTTTTTGCCCCGAATAGAGAACGTTTTTTATCCGCCTTTGTTTCTTCTGCCTGCGGCACGTCATACTGCGAGGTGTCCTCACCTCTGAACATACTTTTAAGCATATCATATTCCGGTGCGGTTTCGTCCAGCTTTGGTGCTGCAAATCTTTTGAAAGAACGTGTCTCGCTGAGTATTCCCTGGGGCTGCGGTACGGATATTTCGGTTTTTGTGTCTGAGCCGAAAAGTTCTGAGAACATTTCGTGTTTTAAAACTTCATCTTCTGCATTTTCATTAAGAACAACTTTTTCTGCAAGGTATTCTGCAGATGTATCATTTTGCTGAATATGTTCAGATTTTTCTTCTGCAAAATCATCAAACATCTGTGCCAGTTCTGCCCCTGCAAATGTATCCACAAAGCCTTTTTCCTGATTATTGCTTTCTGCTTTTAAAAAAGTCTCTGTATGCTGTACAACTCTATCCTTTTCCTGCACTGCATTTTTTTCTTTTTCAGCGGTTTCTTCAGGTGCTTCAAATCTTTTTGCTTCAATTTTCTTTTTAGCTTTGGATATCTCTTTTTTATCCGGTATTGCCGAAACCGCATTGTCAAAGGCGTAAACACCAAACAGTGCAACAGCTATCTTCATAAGCAGATACACAAGACTCTGCCCACCATCGATGATATAGCAGATTATATCCGCAAGGCTCATCATTGAACACACTGCAAATGACAGCATACCCGCAACATATATCATCATTCGGGAAAACTTTGACGGAACATATACATTTTTAAGCACAGTAAGCATAAAAGCTATTATGCACATATAGGACAGTACCTTGGTGAGAAACTGTGTGTTATGGTAGGTAAACACATTAAATGTAACCACATCCATACACAGTCCCGCCGCAAATGCAAGCAGCAGTACCATAACAAGATAATCGCTTTTCTTTTTGCCAAGACCTGCCCCTGCCATAATCAAAAGTGCCATACCGCCTGCAATAAAAAACGGTGCCTCAACCTTGTATGGAGCTGCCAGAATGCCTGCCACAGCCATTGCTGCACCTGCAATAAAAGCGGTGTATTTTGAGGTGTGTGAATAATAAGGTTCAACCACTTTGTACTGGCTGAAAATGATTATACCGCAGCACAGCGTGATAACCGCCACCAGTGCAAGTATATACGGGTTCATAACAACACCGCCCACAAGCAGAAACCCTGTGGCCGCATCTGTTAAGTTCAGTATTTCATAAACACGGCCTGCAAGAATTGCTGCCGATATCAGACTTAATAAAACAGTGAGGGTAAGTGACATAATCATTATCCTTTTAAACATATAATTTTTAGTTAATTCATAGTATGTATTGTATACCAAATATTATAAAAAGGCAACTGCGGCTTATCTGCGGTTGTTTAAAAACGTGAGGATTATTATGAAAAAATTTATAGGAATTTTTATATTTTTATTCTGTATAAACGCCTTTGTGCCTGTAGTATATTACCACATTTATTACAGCGACGCCCTGCGTCAGTTTACAGAATCCGAAATGCCAGAATCCACAGACGATTTTTTGCAGGAGAACAGCGAAAGCAATAACCTGACTGCAGAAACTGACACCAAATACAATCTGTACAACCTTGCCACCCAGGAAATGTGCACAATGGACCGCACTGCCTTTCTGATTGGCAGCGCCGCCTGCGAAATGCCTGCAAGCTACAGCGAAGAAGCTATAAAGGCTCAGATGATTGCCTGCCACAGCTATTACATATACTGCACTGAAAACGGCGTTCCGAGTGAAGATATGAACCTGAGCTTTGACGAAAGATATATGAAAAAATATGCCTCCAAACAGCGGCTACAGGAATACTGGGGTATGAGTTTTAACGAGTACTACGAAAAGTTTCTGCGGTGCGCTGATGATGTGAGCGATATCATTCTTAAATACAACGGAAAACCTGCACTTACGCCATACTATGCCGTATCCTGCGGCAAAACCCAGAGCAGCGAAGCCGAATGGGGCACTTATGTCCCCTATCTTGACTGTGTGGACAGCAAGGAAGATGCCCTGAGTGATGATTATCTTAAGGTTACAACATACAGTGTGCAGGATATGTACGACCGTTTTATGACATATTTTACAGGTTTTGAACTGAACCGCGAACATCCCGAAGAATGGTTTGGAGATACAGTTTATAATCAGTCAGGATATGTTACAACTATAGATGTTGCGGACATAAAAATAACAGGCAGAGAGTTCCGCAACTGTTTTGAGCTGCCCTCTGCCTGTTTTATGATATTTTATGAAAATGAAGAATTTTCCATAGCAACCAAAGGCTACGGACACGGTGTAGGCCTGAGCCAGTTTGGTGCAAACACTATGGCGGAAAACGGAAAAAGCTGCAGCGAAATATTGCAGCATTATTTCCCCGGCACTGTTATGGATAAAATTTAATAGTAAAGTTCCGGGTCTATTTTAAGGCTTATCTGGTTTGGCAGATACTGTGAATTGAGTATCTTTGTGCGGTACGAAACCGGTGTTTCTCCCGTTGCTTTTTTAAATGCCTTGCACAGATAGTTATCGCCCGAAAAACCTGTACGCAGTGCTATTGCATTAAGAGAAAGACTGCTGTCAACCAAAAGCTGTTTGACTGCTTCTATGCGCACATTTGACAGATATTTGCCCGGTGTGATGCCTGTATATTTATAGAACTCACGCACCAGATGGCTTTTTGAAACGTTAAGGTCTTCGGCAAGTTCTTCCACACCATAGTTGCGGGAGTAATTCTGTTTGATAAGGGATACTGCCTGGGAAATGATTTTTGATGCAACAACGCTCTTTTTATC
Source organism: Oscillospiraceae bacterium (assembly GCA_017442085.1). Taxonomy (GTDB): domain Bacteria; phylum Bacillota; class Clostridia; order Oscillospirales; family Ruminococcaceae; genus RGIG3102. Next base: position 31,975 of record JAFSAW010000074.1, read on the forward strand.
TACGCTGTTGAGGGTGTTTATAATTTCAAATGCAACGTTGCAAAGATAGCTTTCGGAAACAAAATCATAGTTTGCAGCAATCTGCATAATCTGCTGTGGTAAAAACGGCGCAAAAATGCCGCTGGTTACAAATGCTCCGGAATATTCCTTGCAGAATTTCTGTGCAATTGCACCGTCGATATTAAATCCGTCAATATGGCTTTCTTTTGATATGTTCACCTTTACAGGTCCCGTTGTATAAACAATTTCACCTGTGTTTACAACAATATCCTTGTCCCCCCAGCATACATTGAGACTGCCGCTGGAAACCATAAATATATTTATACCGCTGTGATCATAAGTTATTGTGTTTTCCCCTTTTTCGCTTATGGGGAATCTGCAATAACAGTAATCCTGAAGATTAAGTGCCATAGCCGCTACCTCTTACATCAATATTTTCCCATTGATATGTAATTTTCCTTATAAACAGTATAATATAGCATTTTAAAAATATCAATATTTTCTTATTCTCTTAATGTGCTTTTTTGTTTATATGTGTAAATAATGTTAAAAATATGTGTAAATACACTTTTATTTCACACAGAACTGTATATAATTTTTCACACTTATATCAAAGGAGTTTTTAACTTGAATATACTTGTAACACTGAACAGCGGATATATAAAACCGCTGTGCGTTATGCTTCGCTCGCTGCTGAAAGCACATCCGCACACTGATTTTGAAATATATGTTATAAACAAATCCCTTTCACAGCAGGATTTTGAATATTTGCAGGATAAAATAGAGGATAACAACTATCGCCTGCACGATATCAAGATTTGTGATGATATGCTTGAAGACGCACCGGTTACCGACCGTTATCCCCACGAAATGTACTACCGCATATTTGCCGCACGATTTCTGCCCGAAAATGTGGATAAAATTTTATATCTTGACCCCGACCTTGTAGTGCTGAAAACTCTGGAAAACCTGTACAATACAGACCTTGGCCAAAACTTTTTTGCCGCTGCAAGCCACGTAAACAAACCTTTGCAGAAGATAAACGAGATACGTCTGCAGATGGAAACCAAAGGGCCGTATATCAATTCCGGCGTAATGCTTATGAATATAAAACTGCTGCGCGAACAGCAGGATTATGCCGAGATTTTTGAATATATCGAAAAGAACAAAAACATTCTTTTTCTTCCCGATCAGGATATTATAAGTGCGGTTTACAGCAACAGAATCATTGCCATAGATCCTTATATCTACAATATGACCGAGCGTATGCTATTATCCCCTAAAAGTATAAAAAATGATGTTGATGCACAGTGGGTAAAGGAAAACAGCGCCATTGTGCATTACTGCGGCCGAAACAAGCCGTGGAAAGACAACTATATAGGATTTCTTGACGGGTTTTACAAAGAATATGCCTATGGTATAGACATTTAATGGCAGAATAAAAGATATCCAAACCGCCAATAATACAGTTGACCGAAAGGAATATTACTGCTAACGGAGGAAATATGAAATTTTTTGTAAACAGCGACTGTATCGGCTGCGGCCTTTGCCCATCGGTATGCCCGGAAGTATTTTCCATGACTGATGAAAATGTTGCACAGGCGGTTGATGCCGAACTGACAGGACAGACGGCAGTGCTTGCACAGCAGGCAATGGAACAGTGTCCTGTAAGTGCAATTGAACACTCATAAACAATTCAAGGGCGGAAAAACCGCCCTTTTTTCCTGTATACCGCAATCATATCAAGGGTCAACCGTTGTGGAGCTTGAACCGTTTCCCTTTACCTTGCTGCACAGCTTTTCCCATGTGGCGCAGCCAACTATGCCGTCACGGGTAAGATTATAGTCCCCCTGAAAATTCTGCACGGCACGGTAAGTTGCAGGGCCAAAACGGCCGTCCAGTCCCGCCGTGGCATAGCCAAGTGTATTAAGGGCATCCTGCAGTATAAGCACATAGCACCCGCGGGAATTAAGCCTTAATGTGCTGTAGCCCGTGGAGCAGGCAGGACGGCCGTAGCGGCGGTCAAAATGCACCCAGGTAGGTGTGAGGGACAATGGCTCCACATAGCCCCACAGTCCGCTGTCTCTTGCCACATTGTATATGCGGCGCCGCTGGGCTGAACTTAAAGCCTGCCCCACATCAAAGGAAATACCGGCATAGTGCTGACTCATAAGGCCGTGGCCACCCTCCCATATTCTTTTAAATGCATAGCGGAAAGGAATTGGTGCGCCATATGCCGCACGGGTGCGGTTCCAGGCTTCCATTGCCTGCCGCGTGGTCCACAGAACACTGCTGTCGGAAGACCCTCGGAACTCTCTTACCCTCATTGTTCCGTTTGTATTGTATGGCATAAAATCGCTTTCGCTTCTTTCATATGTCTGCAGGATATTCTGCTGTGTATCATAAACAAATATTTTTGCCACCCTATAACCTCCTTTAAGGTTTTATTACAGTATATGAATCTGAAAAAAGTTATGTTAATCTCTGATTGTTAAAAATATAACGTATTTGTAATTTTGTTGCAAATGTTTCTATACTGTTGAAAATAAAATGTAATTTGATATAATGATACTTAAGAATTGTATATTAAATATTAATATAAATTTATTTTAAAAGTTTAAAGGAGTTTTATTATGGCTGGTTTGGGCAAAAAAACAGTAGAAGATATCAATGTTAAAGGCAAAAAATGTATCGTTCGCTGTGACTTCAATGTTCCTATGAGTGATGGTGTTATCACAGATGACAAACGTATCCGTGAAGCACTTAAAACAGTTAAATACCTTAAAGAAAACGGCGCAAAAATTATTCTTTGCAGCCATATGGGCAGACCAAAGGGCGAATTCAATATGAAATATTCTCTCGCACCTGTTGCTGAAAGAATCAGCGAACTTATGGGTTGCCCTGTTGCAATGGCAACAGATGTTATCGGCGAAGATGCAAAAGCAAAAGCTGCTGCACTTGGCGAAGGAGAAATTCTTCTTCTTGAAAACCTGCGTTTCCACAAGGAAGAAGAAAAAAATGCACCTGAATTTGCAAAAGCACTTGCAGACTTTGCAGAAATCTATGTAAATGATGCATTTGGCACAGCACACCGTGCACACGCTTCCACAGCAGGTATCGCTGATTATCTGCCTGCAGTTTGCGGCTATCTTATCCAGAAAGAAATCGATGTTATGGGCAAAGCTCTCAACGACCCTGCAAGACCATTTGTTGCTATCCTTGGCGGCGCTAAAGTAAGTGACAAAATCGGTGTTATCGAAAACCTTATCGACAAAGTTGACAGCCTTGTTATCGGCGGCGGTATGGCTTATACATTCTTTAAAGCAAAAGGCTGGACAGTTGGCGATTCCATCTGTGAAGATGACAAAGTTGAACTTGCAAAAGAACTTATGGCTAAAGCTGAAGCAAAAGGCGTAAAAATGCTTTTGCCTGTTGACACAGTTGTTGGCAAAGAATTTAAAGAAGACACAGAACATATGACAGTTGACTCCAGTGCTATTCCTGATTCCTGGCAGGGCCTTGACATTGGTCCTAAATCCGTTGAACTGTTCAGCGATGCAATCAAAAATGCAGAAACAGTTGTATGGAATGGTCCTATGGGCGTATTTGAATTTGAAGCATTTGCAGTTGGCACAAAAGCAGTTGCAAAAGCAGTTGCAGAAAGTGGCGCAATCAGCATCATCGGCGGCGGCGACAGTGCTGCAGCAGTTGAACAGCTTGGCTATGCAGACAAGATGACACACATCTCCACAGGCGGCGGTGCTTCCCTTGAATTCCTTGAAGGCCTTGAACTTCCTGGCATTGCAGCACTTAACGACAAAGAATAATTTTTGTCGTTACACTCTTAAAAAAAAGATAGCGGCAGTATATTCTGCCGCTATTATTACTTAAAATACAATGATATGTTTTTAACATATCCAAGGAGAATTATTATGGATAAATCCAAAAGACAGGTTGTTATTGCAGGCAACTGGAAGATGAACAAAAATGCAGAAGAAACAAAGGCTCTGCTTGCTGAAATGACACAGACAATAAAAGATGCTGACTGCAAAGTATTGCTTTGCGTGCCTGCAATCAACATCAGCACAGCAGTTGAAGCAACAAAAAACAGCATTATCGAAATTGGCGCACAGAACTGCCACTGGGCTGCAAACGGCGCTTATACAGGCGAAATCAGCGCAGATATGCTTAAATGCTTTGGCATTAAATATGCAATTATCGGCCACAGCGAAAGAAGACAGTATTTTGGCGAAACAGACAAAACTGTAAATATGCGCGCTCTTGCCTGCCACGAAAACGGCATCACACCAATTATCTGTGTTGGTGAAAACCTTGAAGAACGCGAAAAAGATATCACAAAAGATGTTATCAGAACACAGATTACAGAAGGTCTTGCAAACTTTACAAAAGAACAGCTGCACAACACAATTATCGCTTACGAACCTGTATGGGCAATCGGCACAGGCAAAACAGCAACTGCACAGCAGGCTGAAGAAGTTTGTGCATATATCAGAGAACTGCTTGGCGAAATGTTCTGCCCTGTATGTGCACAGAAGGTTACAATCCAGTACGGCGGCAGTATGAATGCAGGCAATGCAAAAGAACTTCTCGCTATGCCAAATATCGACGGTGGCCTTATCGGCGGTGCATCCCTTAAAGCAGCAGACTTTAACACAATTGTTGAAAGTGCAGAATAAGAGGTAAAACAGATGAAAAAACCATTGGTACTTTGTATTATGGACGGCTATGCCTTTGCCGACAAAACAGAAGGCAACGCAATCTGCGCAGCAAAAACACCAAGACTTGATGAAATTTTTGCAAAATATCCTACTGTAACTCTGGGCGCAAGCGGTATGAGTGTTGGCCTGCCTGACGGTCAGATGGGCAACAGCGAGGTTGGCCATACAAATATGGGTGCAGGCCGCATTGTTTATCAGGAACTTACAAGAATTACAAAATCCATAAAGGACGGCGATTTCTTTGCCAACGAAGCTATGACAAAAGCTATCGGCAAAGCAAAGGAAAACGACAAGGCTGTTCACGTTATGGGGCTTATGAGTGACGGCGGCGTACACAGCCACATCGAACACTGTCTTGCAGTTGTTGAAATGTGCAAACGTATGGGTGTTGAAAAGGTTTTTGTGCATGCATTTATGGACGGCCGTGACGTAAGCCCTACAAGCGGTGCAGATTTTCTGCGTCAGCTTAACAAAGAAATGGGCGCAATCGGCGTTGGCAAAATAGGTACTGTTCACGGCAGATTTTACATTATGGACCGTGACAAACGCTGGGACCGTGTTGAAACAGCATATAAAACACTTGTTTACGGCGAAGGTGAGGTTTGCCCTGACGCTGCTGTAAAGCTGGAAGAAAACTATAAAAACGATGTTACAGACGAATTTACAGTGCCGTTTGTGGTTACACCTGACAGCAATATCAAACAGGGTGACAGCGTGATTTTCTTTAACTTCCGCCCTGACAGAGCAAGAGAAATCACAAGAAGCCTTGTGGACACAGACTTTGACGGTTTTGCAAGAAAAGACAACAACCTTTTGCTTAACTATGTATGCTTTACACAGTATGATGCAACAATGCCTAACGTTGATGTTGCATTTAAACCACAGAGCCTTGACAATACTTTGGGTGAATATCTCTCCAAAATGGGCAAAACCCAGCTGAGAATCGCCGAGACAGAAAAATATGCCCACGTTACATTCTTCTTTAACGGCGGTGTTGAAGCTGTAAGCGAAGGCGAAGACAGAGCACTTATCAACAGTCCTAAAGTTGCAACCTACGACCTTAAACCTGAGATGAGCGCTTATGAAGTGACCGAAGAAATGCTGACTCGCCTTGACAGTGGCAAATACGATGTGGTTATCCTCAACTTTGCAAACTGTGATATGGTTGGCCATACAGGTGTTTTCAGTGCAGCTGTTAAAGCTGTGGAAACTGTTGACGAATGTGTTGGCAAGGTGCTGGACAAAACAATGGAAATGGGCGGTGTGTTCCTTTTGACTGCCGACCACGGCAATGCAGACAAACTGCTGGACGAAGACGGCAGTGTGTTTACAGCACACACAACTAACCCTGTTCCGTTTACTGTTTGCGGCTATGAATGTGCACTGCACGAAGACGGCGTACTTGCAGATATTGCGCCAACAATGCTGCAGATTCTTGGCCTTGAACAGCCGGAAGAAATGACAGGCAAGTCACTTATTAAATAAAACAATTAATTAAGCCTGAACGGATAAACCGTTCAGGCTTTTGTGTTTTATTGGTGTTCTATACCCGTTATATCATAATGACCCGGTAAAATTTTTGGTTCACCACCGATAATATTTATTCTTGTTCAATTACTTCTGACCATACATTACCTTCGATTTCTCTCATATCTGTAAGTTCAAAATTTTCTGATAAATATTCCGCTAAATACCTGGAAATCTTTTTTGCTCCTACATCGTTCAGATGCCCTTCGTCAGCAAAATCTGTTTTAACATCTATTCCTATTTCATTCACCTTTTCAAATAAATCTATATATGTACACCCTCTGTCTGCAGCATATTCGGTAAGGGCTTTATTATAGTTGTTCCCATAATTGTATGGGGCTGTAAAAAGAATTAATTCTATATTGTTTTCTTTACAGCGTTCAACTATATTGTCAAGCACCCTTTGTCCTTCTTCAACCACCGGAATCTGATGTATTATTTCAGGATCCCATATTTCAATCTCTGTTACACCTTTTAATGGATAATACCCCATTTGAGAATACATAGTTTCCACAGCTTCTTTTGAATTAAAATTCCAGTTACTTACATCGCTCCAGTTTTCATGAAAAATATATATAGGAAAATAATAGGAAACATATTTTTTCCAGTCTTTCTGAAAACACGACTCGAGATAGTCTTTCTTTTCCGGAACACCTTTTATTTCTCGCGTATAATAAATTTCCCCCTCAAGCTCAACATCTATAAGCGGTTCTGTTCGCACACATTCTATGAGAATTACTTTGGGAGACTGGGTTTGTAAAGAATCGTAAACAAAAAGCTCTGTTGTGTTTATATGCTGCCAGCTGCTTGCATAGTTATATGCACCTACACCCCGATGCTTATACATTTCAATAGGATCGATACTATTCCATGCGTGACTGGATCCGTATATCATTACCTCAACTGTATTTTCCGGTAATTTTTCAAAAGCCTTTTGGGTAGCTATACAACTATTAACATTTTTAGTACCAATAAAATTTCCCCACCATTGTACCAAAATAAAAGTAATCACACCACACAAAATTGCTGCAAACAATTTTTTACGCATATTTTTACCTCTTATCAAAACTGAAAATAAATAAAGGCTGCTTTATCAACACCAACACCATATACTCCAAATGTAAGCACAGCAACAATACTGAATGATACAAATAACACCTGGAACAATCCTGATTGATTCATAATAAAATCTCTAATCTTTATACCTTTGGTTTTGCAGTAATCCGCAAAAATTATCAGTATAATAGATATTATCATAAACCAAAAATTTTTCTCATCCAATCCACATTCATATAATGAGCCATCAAATAATACTTTTGCTGTCTCACAATTTAATATTCTTTCTATAATTTTTACTGCAGATGTAAAAGAATCTGCTCTAAAAAAAATCCATGAAAAATCTACCATTATAAATGTTATAACAGTCTGAAATAATCTGTGACTAAAATTGTTTATATTTATTTTATATTTTTCCACAACCTTAGCTCTTAATGGTGCTGTCACTTCTTCCATTATCTGATACAGGCCATTGATTCCTCCCCAAGCTATAAAAGATATTTTTGCACCATGCCATAATCCACTTACAAGGAAAACTATCATTTTATTTATGTATTTTCTAAATTTGCCTTTTCTGCTTCCCCCCAAAGGAATATACAGATAATCTTTGAACCATGATGTCAAAGAGATATGCCATCTGCGCCAAAAATCTGATACTGATGTGGCAAAATAAGGTGCATCAAAGTTCTCCATCAAATTTATTCCTAAAAATTTTGCTGCACCTATGGCGATGATAGAATATCCGGAAAAGTCACAATATATCTGTATAGCAAACAAAATTGTAGCTACTATAAGATATGTTCCGTCAAAGTTATAATAATTACCATATATATTATCTACAAATATGGCAATTCTATCTGCTACTACAATTTTAAGAAACCAGCCCCATAACATAAGTAAAAAGCCTTCATAAGCTTTATCAAAATCAAATCTTTTAGGTTCTGCAAGCTGACATAACAAATTTTTTGAACGTTCTATTGGGCCTGCTACAAGCTGTGGAAAGAAGGACACAAACAAAGCATATCTGAAAAAGTTTTTTTCTGCATATATATCATCTCTGTACACATCCATTGTATAACTTAATGCCTGGAAAGTATAAAATGAAATTCCTACCGGTAATACTATATCAAATGCAGGTGTATTAAGCTGTACGGAAAATACTGAAAAAATATCTTGTAAAATGCCTAATGCAAAATTTATATATTTAAAATAAAACAATATTGCCAAATTTATTGCAAAACTCAATAATACAATAATTTTTTTACATATTACTCTGGTGTCTTCTTTCGCAAAATCATATCTTTTAACTTTTTCAATGAATATACCACTAAAGAAAGTAATTATTGTAGAAAACAAAATTAAAACAGCATATTTTGCATTCCAACACATATAAAAATAATAACTTGCTATTAACAGCCATATGTTTTTTATTTTTTTAGGTACAGCAAAATATATTATAAGTACAACTGGAAAAAAAATTAAAAACTCCAGTGAATTAAATAACATCTGTTCTCCCCCTTAATCATTATATCAACTTTGTTAAGTATACAGACAATTATAAAAAAAATCAATTAAAACTACTTTCTTCTTTACCTATAACCATCTCCAGCGGCACGAATTTGTGCTGATACTGCCCTGTCACCTTATCCTGCTGTGTATAGTCTGCAAGGATAACCTGTTCTTCTCCGTTTGAATATAGAATTGCAAAACCTATTTTGCCCTGTTTTGCCTTTTCGCGCTGATTTTCAAATATACCCATATCAACATTGTTAAGTGCTATACGGATATATTTCATTCTGTCGTCGGTAATATGCAGGCAGTGATACAGCTTGCCTGTGCGGTCTGTGATAATTCTGTCGGTAGCCATTGCGTCGCGCAGCTGTGCTTTGTCCACATTTTGCAAACTACCAAAATAATCCAGCATAACCGATGTGTAATTATCAAGTGACGGTGACTGCAGCCCGGTTTTATTGCAGTATTCCCCCATACCATAGAAAAGACTGTACGGAGACATTTTTGTTGTGTCCAGCACATATTTCAATGTATTCGGAAAACGATTGGAATTGTAAATACGTTCTGTTGCATCTTCGGCCAGTTTAAGCTTAAGCAAATCGCTGTAACCGATATAATTATTGCTTATAACCTGATATGGTGCATAGGACCAGTATTTATAGCCGTGTTTGTCCTTTTCGGCTGCCAATGGCGAACCGTTGAGCAGTTTTAAGAATCCCAGCTGGATAACCTCGGCACCTATTTCAAAAGCAAGGTCAAAACCTTTTGCAAAACTGTCGTAATCTTCGTATGGCAGGCCTGCAATAAGGTCTATATGCAGGTGAATATTTTTCATCTGTGCAATCTCTTTAAGGTTGTGCACCAGCCGTTCTATGTTGTGACGGCGGTCAACAGCTTTGAGTGTCTGCGTGTTAAAGGACTGCAAACCTGCCTCGAACTGGAAGAGACCTTTTGGCATTGTTTTAAGGTAATCCAGTGTTTCCTGACTGAACAGGTCTGCTTCCACTTCGCAGTGGAAAACCACATCTTCCGGAATATTGCCCAATGTGCGTTGTGTGTAGATAAACTCAAAAATTTCCCGTGCACGTCTGTCGTTGCAGTTAAAGGTGCGGTCTACAAATTTAACCGTCTGTGTGCCGCAGTTTGCAAGTTTAATGATATTCTGCTTTGAAATATCCATATCAAAAAACCGCACATTTTCATCACGTCCCGAAAGGCAGAACGCACAGTGGAACGGACAGCCACGGCTGGTTTCCAGATAGACAATTCTGCCGTTTAAAGCAGCAAAATATTCTTCTGAATACGGATTGAAATAATCGGTTACAGGTGCCAAAACCACCTTTTCTGCCGCTGTGAAATCGTTTTTCAGCAGATTGATAAATGCCTGTTCACCTTCACCTTTTATAATGCAGTCAACATCACATATTTCAAGCAGATGCTCTGCATCAAAGCTTGCTTCAGGGCCGCCAAAGAAAACTTTAAGCTGCGGATTGATTTTTTTGAGACATTCGGTAATTCTTTTTACATATTCAATATTCCAGATATAGCAGGAAAAACCCACCACATCAGGATTGAGATTGTATATATCCGCAACAATATCATCAATATGATTATTTATTGTGCTTTCGTAAACTTCCACTGTGTGTGGTGTATCCGCTGATTTTGCGGCAGAATACAGATACCACACCCCAAGAGAAGAATGTATATATTTGCTGTTTATGCTTGCCAAAACAATTTTCATATTTTACTGTCCTTTCCGGCAGAATTTATATAGATATGCTTTCTTTAAATTTAATAAGTTTATTCCTTATCTCACAGATTTCATTATTGCTTACAACAACTTCATCCTTATATACAATATCATCAGTCCCCCTGTACTCTGCCAAGACAAATCTGACAGATTTATCTGTGCATATCATAAACAGATAATATCCTGCATCTTCAAGTTCCTGCAAAGGAAGCTGAAAGCGGTAATCACCGTTTTCAAAGGCGGTTATGTACATCTGCTCTGCTATCTTCTGCGAAGACAGCTTAAACAGGCTTTCATTTTCAGGCATGGCAACAAGGGGTGAGCTGTCGCTCAGAATGCTGTTTATCTCACCGTCCACCGCCACTGTCCTGAGTTCTTTTGGATACTGAATGCCGTTTATATAAAGCTGCATAATACCATTGGTGCATCCGCAGGTGCTCCAATCGGATACTTTTTCAAATATAAAAGCAATTTTATCCGGGTTTCCTGCAACCATATTGCTCCTCCGTTTATTGTACAGTTAAATTAATATGTATTATATCATATATTTCCTCAAACTTAAAAGAGTATTGCATTTTTGCCTGCAATACTCTTTGGTTTTCATTATTTGTTTGTAGAACCAAAACCGCCCATACGCTGTGCATCGGTGTTGCCGCTGTCTGCAACAAGATAATTGATAAACATACACTGAGCAATGCGGTCGCCTGCTTTGATAACATAATCTGTTGTGCCAAAGTTGATAAGGTTTACACCCAGATTGCCGTCATTGTCAGGGTTGCCATAATAATCACATTCCACCCAGCCCTGGCTGTTTGCTATCATAACCGGCTGTTTGCCCATAGATGAACGCACATTGATAAGCAATGCTTCATCATTGCCGAAGTATGCTTTGACATCTGTCCAGATAAGCTGTTTTTCCATTGGTTTTATCACCGCATCAACCGGTGAATATATATCATATGCAACTGCATATCTGCTGCCCCTTGTCGGCAGTTTTATTTCAACATCAGGGTGTTTACGTTTTGCATCAGTTACAATTTCAAAGCCTCTTGCCATATTTATTTCTCCCATAAAACTATCTTATTTTCCTTTAAAGTTTTCTGCACATCAATTATGCGCTGGTTTGCACTGCCGCGGAATAAAAGCCGCATATCTTTCTGTGCCTCGATAAACGGACCGTCCACAAGTACATCGATGTGTTTTACTATTTCCATCTGCTTTTCGTTGAGATTTTCAAATATATGACCTGTCCACAGCCATATTGTTTTATCTGTCTGTTCTTTTATTGCCTTTACCGTGCGCAGCAGAGTGTCGTCATACAGCTGGTCCAGCGGCTCACCGCCAAGAAAAGAAAAACCGCTTATGCTTGGATTTTTGCCAAGGTCAATAAACTTCTGCATTTCTTCATCAGTAAATTCTTTGCCGAAAGAAAAATCCTGATACTCCTTATTGAAACAGCCCGGGCAGTTGAAGTGACAACCCGACACAAACAGTGTTGCACGGATGCCAACTCCGTTTGCCACATCGTATTTTCTTATCTGTGCATAGTTCATATATACTGCCCCCTTGCAACTTGAATAGATGTTTAAAGTATACCATCAATATGTTATATTTTCAAACACTTTGCTGCAAAAAAAGATGAAAGGCAGAAATTGCCTTTCACCTTTGATAAATTTAATCAAGTTCCAGATTTCCCGTATAAAGCTGATAGTATTTGCCGCCCTGTTCAATAAGGCTGTCGTGGTCGCCGCGTTCGATAATGCGGCCTGCCTCCAGCACCATAATTGCATTGGAGTTGCGCACTGTGGAAAGTCGGTGAGCGATAACGAATACTGTTCTGCCGTACATAAGAGAATCCATCGCTTTCTGAACTATAAGTTCGGTGCGGGTATCGATGCTTGATGTTGCTTCGTCAAGGATAAGCACAGGCGGGTTTGCAACTGCTGCACGGGCAATTGCAAGCAGCTGACGCTGACCCTGGGACAAGCTTGCACCATCCTGAGTAAGCATAGTATTGTAGCCGTCAGGCAGATGGGAGATAAAGCCGTGTGCATTTGCTATCTTTGCTGCCGCAATAACTTCTTCGTCTGTTGCCTCTAGCCTGCCATAACGGATATTTTCCATAATAGTTCCTGTAAACAGATGTGTATCCTGCAGAACTATACCCAATGATTTGCGCAGTGAAGCCTTGCTTATCTGATTTACATTTATGCCGTCATAACGGATTTTGCCGTCCTGAATGTCGTAAAAACGGTTGATAAGGTTTGTAATTGTGGTTTTGCCTGCGCCGGTTGAGCCAACAAATGCAATCTTCTGCCCCGGTTTTGCATAAAGCGAAATGTTGTGCAGAACAATTTTTTCATCTGTGTAACCAAAATCCACATCGTCAAACACCACATTGCCTGTAACGGGAACATAATGGAATGTTTCTTCGTCTATCGGTATCTTCCACGCCCATGTGTTTGTATCCCAGTCTGCTTCTTCTATTGTGCCGTCAGCTTTTTCGATAGAACGCACAAGGGTGATATTGCCCTCGTCAAGTTCCTGTTTTTCGTCCATAATCTCAAAAATTCTGCCCGCGCCCGCCATTGCCATAACAACAGTGTTGAACTGCTGTGTAACCTGCTGTATAGGCATATTGAAGCTGCGCACAAGCTGCAGGAAGGAAGCAATTGTACCAACTGTAACTGCACCTATGCCATTTACGGCAAGAAAACCGCCTACAATGGCAATAACGCTGAAGTTGAGATGTCCCATATTGTTGGAAATAGGTCCCATTATATTGGCATAGCTGTTTGCCTTTGTCATACTGTCACAAAGTTCTTCGTTGAAACGGTCAAATTCTTCCTTTGCCTTTTCTTCGTGAGTAAACACCTTGATAACCTTCTGGCCGTCCATCATTTCTTCTACATATCCGTTGAGTTTGCCTACATCAGCCTGCTGTTTTGCAAAGAACATACCTGACATGGAACCGACCTTGCCGCTGACCTTAAGCATAATAAACACCATAAAAAAGCTTATAAGTGTCATCTGCCAGCTTAGCATAATCATAGATACTGCAACCGAAACAATGGTAACCACACTGTTTACCAGCTGCGGCACTGTCTGGCTGGTCATCTGACGCAGGGTATCAACGTCGTTTGTATAACGGCTCATAAGTTCGCCGTGTGTATGGGTATCAAAAAACTTTACAGGCAGCTTCTGCATATGGCAGAACATATCATCGCGTATGCGTTTAAGTGTGCCCTGTGTTACATACATCATTATCATATGATATGTATATGTGGATATTATGCCCAGGCAGTAAATACCTGCCATTTTAAGCAAAGCCTGTGCAAGCCCTGACATATCAGGGTTCTGCATACCTATAAAAGGCGCAATATATGTATCTATCAGGGTTTTAAGAAACATCGTGCCCATAACCCCTGCTATTGCAGAGATGAAAATGCAGACGATAACAACCGCAAAATGCAGTTTGTAGTTTTTGAAGATAATGGAGAAAAGTCTGCCAAGGGTTGCCCTTGATTTTTTGTCCATCTTCATTGGTTTTGCACCGCGTGGTGCGCCGCCTCTGCCGTGAGGGCCAACAGGTGGTCCATTGCGTTTTTCTGCCATTATTCTTCACTTCCTTTCATCTGTGTTTCGTATACTTCTCTGTAGATTGCATTTGTTTTTACAAGTTCTTCATGACAGCCTATACCATTTATTCTGCCGTCATCAAGAACAATTATCACATCTGCATCCTGCACCGAAGAAATGCGCTGTGCAATAATAAATTTTGTTGTATCCGGAATTTCTTCGCGGAATGCCTTGCGTATCATAGCATCGGTTGCTGTGTCAACCGCCGATGTGGAGTCGTCAAGAATAAGTATCTTTGGTTTTTTAAGCAGTGCACGGGCTATGCAAAGGCGCTGTTTCTGACCGCCCGAAACATTTGTGCCGCCCTGCTCGATATATGTATCGTATTTATCAGGGAAAGACTGTATAAAGCTGTCTGCCTGTGCCAGTTTACAGGCGTGTATAAGTTCTTCGTCTGTTGCGTTTTCGTTGCCCCAGCGCAGATTTTCCTTGATTGTACCGCTGAAAAGCACGTTTTTCTGCAGCACCATCGCCACGCTTTCGCGCAGGGAGTCAAGGTCGTATTCCTTTACATCTCTGCCGCCTACATACACAGTGCCCTCTGTGGCATCATAAAGGCGCGGTATAAGCTGCACCAGCGTTGTTTTGGAAGAACCCGTACCGCCGATAATGCCCACAGTCTGCCCCGCTTTTATGTCAAAGCTGACATCTTCAAGTGCAAGCTTGTTCATATCCTTTGAATAGCTGAAGGAAACGTTTTCAAATTTAACCGAGCCGTCACAAACCTCTTTTTCAGGATTGTCACAGTTTTTAAGGTCAACTGTTTCGTCCAGAACTTCGATAATACGGTCGCCGCTTGTTTTTGCCATAGACATCATTACCACGCTCATGGATATCATCATCAGGCTGGAAAGTATCTGCTGAACATATGTAAACATACTCATAAGCTGACCTGTGCTGAGTGTGGAATCAATAACCAGCTGTGCACCAATCCAGGATATAAGCAGCATTGTAATGTACATGGAAAACTGCATAAGCGGAGATGTAAGGTTGAGCAGTTTTTCAGCTTTTATGGAATAGCTGTACAACTCGCCTGTGGCATCTTCAAATTTATCTGTCTCAAAATCTTCTCTTACAAAGGCTTTTACTGTGCGCACATTTGTCAGGTTTTCCTGTACAACACGGTTTACAATGTCATATCGTGTAAACATTTTCTGAAAGCTTGGCATGGCCTTAAGCATAATAAATATAAGGGCTGCTGCCATAAAAGGCACCACTGCCATAAATATAAGCGAAAGCTTTAAGCTTAATGTAAAGCACATAAACAAAGCAGAAACAAGCATCATAGGCGAACGCACAAGCATGCGGATAATCATGGAAAACGCCATCTGCACGTTGTTTACATCTGTTGTAAGACGTGTTACAAGGCTTGCTGTGGAAAATTTGTCTATATTGGCAAAAGACAGCTCCTGCACTTTGTAAAAAAGTGCCTTACGCAGATTTTTTGAAAACCCTGCGCCTGCCTTTGCCGCATTTCTGCCCGATGCCACACCAAACAAAAGTGACATCATAGCCATAAATATCATCAGTATGCCTGTTTTTGTTATAAAAGCACTGTCGCTGTTTGGCAGGCCTATATCGATTATTTTTGCCATACACTGCGGTATAAGCACTTCCAGTACAACTTCCAGTGCAACAAACACACTGGTAAGCACGGCCGCCTTTTTATACTCCTTAACATAGGATGAAAGTTTTTTAATCATCTTTATCCCCTCCCGAAACTGCTGCATTTTCCAGCACTTTATTCAATAAATATTTAAGAGTTTCTGTTTCCTGAACAGATATATTTTTTGTAAGGTTTTCTTCAAACCTGTCTATTGCATCCCGGTGCTGCTGTCCCATTTTATCTGCCTTTTCGGTAAGCAAAATCTGTTTGAGCCTTGCATCGTGCCGGGACTGACAGCGGATTATATACCCGTTTTTTTCCATAGTATCCAGAACACTGCTTACAGAAGAACGGCGGATTTTAAACTCTGCTTCAATATCACGCTGATATACAGATTTGCCTGATTTATTATTATGTTCAACAAACCCAAGTATGCGCGCCTGCAGGCCGTTAAGGTCTGCATCTTCAAAAGATGCGTCAAGTATAACTTTAAGCTGGTGAGCTGTATCAAATATACATTTGCCGATACGTTTTGAACTGTCCATAAGCCCTCCTTTGTTAGATTTCTAATTGTTAGACTTCTTACTAATCACAGATATATTATACCACCCACATTATTTTTTTCAATATGTAAAAAGTGAAAATAAAATGAAACAATCCAAATGATATATATCATAAAAATATCTCCCGTCCAGATTTAAACGGGAGATATTCTGTATTGTATTTATGTTTGTTTTACGTTACAGATGCATAACACGTTCTTTGATTTCCTGTGTTCTGCCCTCGTTCCAGTAGTTTTCACCAAGATAACCGCAGGTGCGGCGCACAACATTCATACGGGATTTGTCGCGGTTTCCGCAGTTTGGACAGTACCATTCAAGGTTGTCGTCACAGAGGATTTCGCCTTCATAACCGCATTCCATACAGAAGTCAAGCTTTGTGTTCATCTCGGCATACTGCACGTTTTCGTACATATATTTGATGAGTGTCAGGATAACTTCAGGGTTCTGTGCAAGGTTTGGCAGTTCAACATAGCTGATTGCACCGCCGGAAGAAATAGGATGGAACTGGCTTTCGAATTTAAGTTTTTCAAAAGCGTCAATTTCTTCGCCAACATAAACGTGATAGCTGTTTGTAAGGTAGTTGCGGTCGGTAATGCCTTTAATAACACCAAAACGGCGCTGGAGACATTTTGCAAAACGTTCGGTAAGAGATTCGCTTGGTGTGCCGTAAAGGGCAAAGCCAAGGCCTGTTTCTTCTTTCCATTTTACAATGTGAGCCTTGAGGTTTTTCATAATTTCAACGCCCAGCTTTTCACCTTCAGGTGTTGTGTGGCTTTTGCCGATAAGTGCCATAACACATTCGTAAAGGCCGATATACCCAAGTGTGATGGTTGCATAACCGTTCTGAAGCAGCGGATAAATTGGTTCGTGGGGTTTAAGACGTGCAATTGCACCGTGCTGCCAGTGGATTGGAGAAACATCGCTTGTTACGTTTTTAAGCTTTTCATAGCGAAGCATAAGGCTTTCGCGGCAGAGTTCCAGACGGTCTTCCAGAATTTTCCAGAATTTGTCCATATCTCCCTGTGCGGAAAGACCGACGTCGGCAAGGTTGAGAGATGTAAGGCCCATATTGAAACGGCCATACCATTTGTATGTGCCTTCTTCGTTGTTGATTGGTCCTTTGTACGGAGACAGCCATGCACGGCAGCCCATACAGCCGAAAACGTTGCCCTCGTAGTTTGCGCGCATATGCTTTGCACTGATAAAGTCCGGCATCATACGTTTGGAAACACATACAGCGGCAAGCTGTGTAAGTCCATAGTATTTGCTGTCTTCACGGATGTTGTTTTCGTCTGTTACATAAAGCAATTTTGGAAATGCAGGGGTAATCCATGCGCCAACTTCATTTTTAATGCCCTGAATGCGCTGATGCAGCACTTCTTCGATAAGCATAACAGTTTCTTTTTCGTATTCAGGATATTCGCTGATGTACATAAACACACTTAAAAACGGGCTCTGGCCGTTGGATGTCTGCAGTGTGTTAATCTGATACTGAATTGTCTGGATACCTGCTTTAACTTCTTCTTTAAGGCGGCGCTGAACAATTTTTTCAAGCTGTTCTTCGTTGTACATAAAACCGTTTTCGTTCCATTCGATAACAAGGTCACGGCGGATTTTTTCTTCGGAAATGCGCACAAACGGAGACAGATGTGCCAAAGACATTGTCTGGCCGCCAAACTGGCCGGAGGCAACCTGTGCAATAATCTGTGTTGCAATTGTGCAGGCTGTGCGGAAGGTTTTTGGTCTTTCAATCATCTTGCCGTTGATAACTGTGCCGTTTTCCAGCATATCCTTAAGGTTGATAAGGCAGCAGTTGAAGGACGGATTGAGGTAATGGCCAAGGTCGTGAATGTGGATAAGGCCGTTGTCGTGTGCCTGTGCAATGTGCGGCGGCAGCATCATACGTTTTGCAACGTCCTTGGAAACTTCTTCTGCAACAAGGTCACGCTGTGTGGAGATAAGGTTTTCCTGCTTGTTGGAGTTTTCCATAAGGCTTTCTTTGTTTTCGCCGTTGATAAGGCCGATAACCTTGTTGTCGATTGTGTTGCGCTGGCGCTGATATTCGCGCACGGCACGGTATGCTTCGTAACATTTTGCAGTGAGCATATCACCGCTTTCGATAAGTGCGGCATAAACATAATCTTCGATTTCTTTGATTGTAACAATCATTTTATCTGTGGAAAAATTTTCCGCAATCTTTTTTGCAAGTTCTTCATTTACAATACCGCTGCCATAGCGCATTGCCTTGAGAATTGCTATTTCTATTTTAGAGGCATCAAACTGTACCTGTCTGCCATCTCTTTTGATAACTACATACATCTGTGTTTCTCCTTTCGTCTTCTATATATAAACAATTACTATATGTTGAAAAGTACTTTTTTAGTTTAACACAATATATTGTGGTTTTCAACGGCAATATTTACTATAAATTCAATTTTGGCACAATAAACAAAAAACGGACTTTGATAAGTCCGTTTTCTACAAATATTATTTTTTTGCTGTTTTTTTCTTGACATAAGGTTTTGATGAAGCGTGTTTCTGCTGAAAACTTTTTGCCTTTTTTTTCGCCTGTTTTTCCGGTTTTTTAACGCTGAAACCAAAGCTGCCTATTTTTTTGCCAAGTTCAAAATACTGGCCGTGGGCATATGCCATAAGCCCCGCCTTTTCAATTTCCAGGCGGCCTTTTTCGTCCAGCATATCTTCGTTTACCACAACATTTACAATATCGGCCATAAACATATCGTGGCTGCCCAGCGGAATTATATCGGTAACCCTGCAGGTAAGCGCAAG
Source organism: Oscillospiraceae bacterium (assembly GCA_017442085.1). Taxonomy (GTDB): domain Bacteria; phylum Bacillota; class Clostridia; order Oscillospirales; family Ruminococcaceae; genus RGIG3102. The sequence goes on from JAFSAW010000074.1 coordinate 51,157, forward strand.
GGGAATTTCCTCTATTGCAGGGCAGTTGAAGCCGTCAACTGCATAAGGGGTAAAATTCATAGCCTTGAATTTATCCTCATTTGCACCGCTGCGCACACCGCACCAGTCAATCTCTTTTACCAGCTTTGCTGTAGGCATATTGATGATAAACTCGCCGCTTTCCTTAATGATATTGTAGGAATATCTTTCGGGGCGGATGCTGATATAAGTTTTGGGCGGATGGCTGTTTAAAATGCCCGTCCAGCCAATTGTTATTGCATTTGGTTTTTCCATACTGCCGCAGGTTACTATCACGGGCGGTACAGGTGCAAGCAGAGTGGCACCGGGCCAGATAAGTTTTTTCATATACAATCACCTTGTGTGTTTATTTAACAAGATAATTATACATTAACCGTTATACAAAAACAAGATTAAGCAGCACAAGGCCCACAACACCAGGCAGAGACAGCACTGTTGCCACAAAGGCGGTAAAATGATTGACCGCTATGTAACAGCCTGTAGCCGCAGATGTAAGGTTGACAAGCAGCAGTGCACTTATACCGCACAGTGCACTTCTGGCCGCTGTTGAAAAGGGTTTTCTGCATCTGGAAAACATATATACAACACACAGTGATAAACCGCACAAAATACACATCAGAATTTTTGCTGCCATTCTATTCCCCCACCTTTACCTTTTCAGATGCCACAGCACAGTTTTCCTTTTCTTTAAGCTGGCGCAACAGATAGTTGTACTGACAGCGCAGAGACTCTCGTTCGTATATCTGGCTGGCTATCAGATTTTCGTCACTTGCCATATTGAAATGTATTTCGTTGCGCATCATAAGAAAACGGCAGTTATCAAGTTCTTTTTTAAGATTGTCTATTTCAATTTCCTGCTGTGTTTTTTTCTTTCTGAATATTTCTGTCATAAAAATTACCCTTTCTGTTTTAGAAAAGTTTTGGCAATTTCTATATTTATATTCAAAAATTTTCCAATAATGATAAAGCACAGCAATATTTTGGATAGAACAATACAGTTGGTAATTTACATCAGATTGAGCCACTGTGACTATTCTTGTATGCCGGGCCCGTTTATGATAACATATAATCAGTTATAAAAATTTGAACTTGACGAGGTAAATATATGGATATACAGTTAGTTAGAGTTGATATTAACGAAGCCAATGATTTATGGGAGATGCAGGTTGCGTCTTTTCTTGATTTGTATGAGAAGTATCAAGATACGGATACTAGTCCTGCAACAGAAAGTGTTGATAAAATATTGATGCGATTAAATCAGCCATTTACTTATTACTATTTTATTAAAGTTGATGATGCCAAAGTGGGTGCTATCAGAGTGGTTGATAAATGTGAAGAGGGTAAGGCTAAGAGAATATCGCCTATCTTTATTATGCCTGAATATAGAAACAAAGGATTTGCACAGAGAGCAATACAGTTAGCAGAAGAAATTCATGGATTTTCTAATTGGGAACTTGATACAATTCTACAAGAAAAAGGGAATTGCTATTTATACGAGAAAATGGGGTATTATCAAACAGGCAAAACAGAAAAAATAAATGAAAACTTGACATTAGTTTTCTATAAAAAGGATTAACACAAATTCCAATTTTTTGAACAGTAAGGGTGCATTTCTATATATAATACTCTGCCATATATTGCTGATAACGATAAAAGCCAAGCTGCGTTTTGCAGCTTGGCTTTAACTGTTTTATAACCACACTTTACGTCGGGTATTTTTAATTATTATACAAAATCAAAATCCACATTTCCTTTAAGGATATCTGTGCCAAGCACTTTAACCTTTACTGTATCTCCGATTGTATAGCGCTTGCCCGTTACAGGACAGTATAAGCGGAAGCCTTCCTGCAGAATCGGGTTTACCATATCGATAAGAGAAATGTGCACAAGACCTTCGGCTGTATTTGGCAGTGCAACATACACACCAAAGCTCATTACAGAAGTAACTGTGCCTTCAAATTCTTCACCTATATGCTGCTGCATATATTCTGCAACATATATATCTGTTGCCTGACGCTCGGTCTGCATTGCGTTAAGCTCGGTATCAGAGGACTGTTTAGCCGCTAATTTTGCAAATTTTTCGTATTTCTTTTTGATTTTATCCTTTGGTACACCGTTTACCACATCGGTGAGAATGCGGTGGATTGCAAGGTCAGGATAACGGCGGATAGGGCTGGTAAAGTGTGCATAGTCATCAAGTGACAAGCCAAAATGCCCCTGCGGCAGTTCCAGATATTTTGCCTTGCTCTGTGTGCGCAGTACACCGCTGTGTACAAACTGCTGCAGATTTGTACCACGGGTTTTATCAAGCAGACGTGAAAATGCAGCCTGCAGGCTTTCGCCCTGCTTACGCTCGATTTTAAGGCCGAACTTGCGCAGATTTTCCTTGAAAGTGTACATTTTTTCCGCTTCCGGTTCTTCGTGAACACGGTATACAAACGGGATATCCATTTTGCGTGCAAGGTTTGCACTGCAGCCGTTTGCAAGCAGCATAAATTCTTCAATCATCTTTTCGCTTTCGCCGCGCTCACGTTTTTTTATGTCCACAGCACGCTTGTTTTCGTCAAAAACAATATATGCTTCATCGCTTTCGATGTCCATAGCACCGCGCTGAATGCGCTTTCTGTTCAGCTTTGCATACAGCTCCATCATCAGCATAATGCTGTCATATACTTCGCCGTATTTTTCACGCAGCTGTGGTGTAACTTTGCTGTGGGCAGTTTGGTCCAGCGGTTTATCAAGGCTGTATTTCTGTGTGATTTCGGGTTTTACGGTATCCTCAAAAAGAATATCATTGATTTCGCTGTAAACACCTTTGACGCGGGACTTTATAACAGATTTATAAAACAGATAATTTGTCACATTGCCGTTGCTGTCCAGCTGCATATCACAGGTAAACGCAAGACGTTCCACGCCCTCGTTAAGTGAACAGGCTCCGTTTGAAAGTGCTTTTGGCAGCATTGGGATAACACTGTCGCCAAAATAAACCGATGTGCCGCGGTTGTATGCCGCCTGATTTACAAAGCTGGCTGGTTTTACAAAGTGGCTTACGTCGGCAATGTGCACGCCCAGATTGTAGCCGTTTTCTGTCTTTTCGATGGAAATTGCATCGTCAATATCCTTTGTGGAAGCAGAGTCGATGGTAAAGATTATCTTATCAGTAAGGTCCTTGCGGAATTTATACTCGGTTGCCATATCAATGCGGCTGATAACTTCGTTTACTTCGTCTTCCACCTTTGGCTCAAATTCGGCAGTCATCTGTTTTTCTGCAAGCAGAAGTTCCACAGATTTCTGGCTGTCACTTACCTGACCCATATTTTCCTTGATTTTAGCTGTCAGTGCACGGTGGCTGCGGCCGCGGCCGTATATGTCCACGATGATAATATCACCGCGCTGCAAGGTGCGGCGGCGGTTTTCGATTGGCAGATAAAGCACAGGGCAGTCACGCAGAACTGCATAAAAATTGCCGTGTTCCTTTTCCACTGTTGCAACAAGGTTTGTTTTTTCTTCAATAATTGCGGTGATTTCACCCTCGTACTGATGGCGCTTTGACGGAATTCTTTTAAGTTCCACCTTGTCACCCACAACGGTGCCCATCATAAATTTACCTGCAACAAAAACGTCCTTGTCAAATTCTTCAACGCGTACAAAGCCGTAATTTTCGGTAAGTTTTACCACAACACCTTCAAACACGTCTTTTGGGCGCTGTTTCTTTTCGGCTTTGCTGCCTTTAAGCAGGATGATAAGGCCGTTTACCTCGTCAATTATGCCCTGCTGATACAGTTCTTCCATAGCTGCAAAAAACTTTTTGTTGGCTTTGAATTTTGTTTTTAAAGCCTTGTACTTTTTAGGGCCGTTTTTTAGTTCGTTTATAATTCTTTCTTTTATTGGCATTAATGTTACCTTTCAAATTATATATGTAACTGTTATTATACTCTGTATATAACAAAAAACTCGCCGCTATAACGGGCGAGTCTCTTATTTGTTGGATTATTTTGCAAGAAGTGCGATAACGTTAACGATTACTGTAAGCACAACAAATGCAATAGCAGCATATTTTGTAAGCTTTGCAAGCTTAGCATCTGCTGTTCTGGACTGCATTTCGCCGTAAACGTCGCTGCCGCCTGTCATTGCGGACATACCGCTTGTTTTAGCCTGCTGAGACATAACCAGCATTATAATGATAACGCCGCATGCAATAAGCAGTACACCGGCAATAATTTCCAAGATACTCATCTGACACAACCTCCGTCCTTTGTGGTATATGACCTAATAATGATAACATATTAAAAACAATTATGCAAGAACAAATTTGCATATTATTACCATATTATCTGTTTTTACAGTGTAAGCTGCTGCGCAATATCCTCTTCTTTAAGAAAACTGCCGGCTGCAGGGATATTTTTTGTTTTGTATTTTGCAGGATTTGCAAACTGTGCTTCTGCTGCAGGTTTAACTGTTTTTATATACTGGTTCTTTTTGAGTGTCTGCACCTGAATGCCTGCAGAGTTTTTGGTTGTTTTTTCGCTTATCTGGCTTGTATTCACAACAAGTGCACGGTTTACCGATGTTATAAAGGCAACATCAATGTTTTCTTCGCTGCTTATGATACTTACAAGCTTGGCTTTGTCAGAATAAGCATTGATAAGTTTTTTGCGGTTGGTTTTTGTTTCGTATGCAGAAAGCGGCACCTTGGTTGCCTTGCCGTTATCAAAGCTGAACAATACAAAGCCCTTGTAATCTTTTGTATGCACAACCTTTACCACTTCTTCGCCTTCGTCCATACCAAGTTTTGCAGGGGCATATTCGCCCAGAACAGAAGTTTTGGTATCTTCAAAAACTGCTGCCTTGCATTTGTAAACCTGCTGCTTGCTTGTGAAGAACAGCAAATCGATATCGTTTGCGGTTTCGATATGCTGTGTGATAAAGTCATCTGCTTTAAGCTTGTGTTCACCGCTCATACGCAGAGACTGCGGAGTAATCTTTTTAACATAACCCTGCTGTGTTACAAAGATGTTTACAGGATAGCTTGGAATTGCTTCTTCCTGTTCTTCCTCAACATCCATAACAGATTCGTACACAACCTGTGTTCTGCGGGGTTTTGCATATTTTTTGATTACATTTTCCAGCTCAGAAATAATAATCTTTTTAACTTTTTTATCGTTTTTAAGTATATCTTCCAGCTCGGCAATCTCTTTGATAAGGTTGTCTTTTTCTTCTATGCGCTTGAGGATATAGTTGCGGTTAAGCTGACGCAGACGGATTTCGGCAACGTATTCTGCCTGAATTTCGTCAATGCCAAAGCCAATCATAAGATTTGGCACAACCTCTTTTTCGTCCTCGGTATTGCGGACAATTTCGATTGCCTTGTCGATATCAAGAAGAATATATTCAAGGCCCTGCACAAGATGCAGACGGTCTTTTTTGATGCCGAGATTGTGGTATGTGCGGCGTTTTACACAGTCGGTGCGGAAAGCCACCCATTCTTCGATAATTTCGCCAACACCCATAACTCTTGGTGCACCTGCTATAAGCACATTGAAGTTTGCACTGAAGCTGTCTTCCAGCGGTGTAAGCTTAAACAGTTTCTGCATAAGCTTTTCGGGGTCGGTGCCGCGTTTGATATCTATGGCAATTTTAAGGCCTTTAAGGTCGGTTTCGTCACGGATACCGCTTATTTCCTTGATTTTGCCCTGCTTCCACAGGTCTGCAATTTTATCGATAATAGCTTCGACAGTTGTTGTCTGCGGGATTTCGGTAACTTCAATGATAGTGCCGCCATCCACCTTTACTGCCTGCCATTTGCTGCGCACACGTATGCTGCCTCGGCCTGTTTCGTAAACCTGGTCAATATCACTCTGGTCGTAAAGAACAATGCCGCCGCCTGCAAAGTCAGGTGCAATAAGTGTATCTTTGATATTGTGGTTTTTATCTTTTATAAGTGCAATTGTTGTGCGGCAAACTTCTTCCAGATTGAATGAACAGATGGAAGATGCCATACCAACAGCAATGCCAAGAGTGTTGTTTGTAAGAATGTTAGGGAAAGTTGTCGGCAGAAGTGTAGGCTCTTTGCGGGTAGAGTCATAGTTGTCCACAAAATCAACAGTATCGCTGTCAATATCACGGAACAGTTCTTCACATATCGGCTCCAGTTTTGCTTCGGTATAACGGGAAGCCGCACAGGCCATATCCCTTGAATAAGCCTTGCCAAAGTTACCCTTGCTGTCTACAAAAGGCACAAGCAGACTTTCGTTGCCGCGGGCAAGGCGGACCATAGTTTCGTAGATTGCCTGGTCACCGTGAGGGTTGAGGCGCATTGTCTGGCCAACAATATTTGCTGATTTTGTCTTTGCACCTTTAAGCAGACCCATATCGTACATTGTATAAAGCAGTTTGCGGTGGCTTGGCTTTAAACCGTCAATTTCCGGCAAAGCACGGGAAACAATAACGCTCATGGCGTAAGGCATATAGTTTTCGCGCAGGGTATCGGTGATTGGATTTTCCAGCACATCGCCTGCGGAGAGAATTTCCACATTGTCAGGCAGTCCCTGGCTTTTTGGAACGCTGAGTTCTTTTTTAGTTTTTCTTGCCATAATTCAGACTGTCCTTTCTTTATGATAAATCCAGCTGGTCCAGATAATCTGCACCGAAATCCTGAATGTACTGTTTTCTGCCTGCAAGGTTGTCCCCCAGCAAAAGCTCAAACATTTCCTGTGTGCGTGCCGCATCCTCCCTGCACACCTTGATAAGACGGCGTGTTTCGGGGTTCATTGTGGTTATCCACATCATTTCAGGTTCGTTTTCACCAAGACCTTTGGAACGCTGTATTGTAAACTTCTGTTTTTCAATACGAGCCATAATGTTTTTCTTTTCTTCTTCTGTATAGGCAAAATATGTTTTGTCCTTTGTGTTGATTTCGTACAAAGGGCTTTCTGCGATATACACATAGCCGTCGTCAATAAGCTGCGGGCAAAGACGGTAAAGCATTGTAAGGATAAGTGTTCTTATCTGAAAGCCGTCAACGTCGGCATCGGTACATATAACAACCTTATTCCAGCGCAGATTTTCTATATTGAAGGTGGCGATACCTGCTTTCTGATACTTTGCAGGGCTTTCAACACCACAGCCAAGCACTTTGATAAGGTCTGTGATGATATCGCTTTTGAATATTCTGTCGTAGTCACATTTAAGGCAGTTGAGAATTTTGCCTCTTACAGGCATAAGTGCCTGAAATTCTGCATCACGGCTGGTTTTACAAGCGCCGAGAGCAGAGTCGCCTTCCACGATGTAAACTTCGCGTTTGGAAACATCCTTGCTGCGGCAGTCAACAAATTTCTGCACACGGTTTGCAAGGTCAATTTTTTCGCTGATTGTCTTTTTAAGGCTTATACGGGTTTTCTCGGCCTGTTCACGGGACTGTTTGTTTACGATAACCTGCTGCACAACCTTTGTTGCTTCGTCAGGATTTTCGATAAAATAAACCTCCAGTGTGCGCTTTAAAAACTCGGTCATTGCCTGGGCAATAAATTTGTTTGTGATAGCTTTTTTAGTCTGGTTTTCATAGCTTGTCATTGTGGAGAAGCCGCTGGAAACAAACACAAGGCAGTCTTCGATGTCCTGGAATGTAATTTTGCTTTCGTTCTTTTTGTAAAGGTTTTTCTGCTTTGCATAGGCATCAAACTGGCTTACAAATGCGGATTTGAGCGCTTTTTCAGGGCTGCCGCCGTATTCCAGAAAGCTGGAGTTGTGGTAATATTCAATTTTCTGTACCTTGTTGGAAAAAGAAAATGCAACATTCATCTTCACCTTGTATTCGGGCATATCGTCACGGTCTTTACCGCTTGCTTCTTCGCCCGCTGATACAACCTGTGTGAGATTGTCTCCGTTGCAGATTTCTTCCACATAGTCAACAATGCCTTTTTCGTAGTAGTATTCCTTTGTTTCGAAACCTTTATCCTTCTGATTTTTAAAGATAAAGAGAACATTAGGGTTTACAACCGCCTGACGTTTGAGCACTTCTTCAAAATATTCCACAGGAATATTAATATCGCTGAAAACTGTATTGTCAGGTTTCCATCTGATTTTGGAGCCTGTCTGTTTTTTTGCTGTAGGTTCTTTTTGGAGACCACCTACATTTTCGCCTTTTTCGAAATCAAGGTGGTAGGCAAAGCCATCGCGGACAATATCAACAGTCATATATTCGGATGCATACTGTGTTGCACACAGACCCAAGCCGTTTAAACCCAGAGAAAATTCGTAGTTATCCCCTGAGTTGTTGTTGTATTTGCCGCCTGCATACATTTCGCAGAACAAAAGTTCCCAGTTGTAGCGGTCTTCGTTTTTGTTGTAGTCCACAGGGATACCGCGGGCAAAGTCTTCCACTTCGATGGAACCGTCGGAATATTTTGTCATAATGATTTTATTGCCGTGGCCTTCGCGGGCTTCGTCGATACTGTTGGACAGAATTTCAAAAACCGAATGCTGACAGCCTTCGATACCATCGGAGCCAAAGATAACTGCAGGGCGTTTGCGAACCCTGTCAGCCCCTTTAAGACTGCTGATGCTTTCGTTGCCGTAAACTGCTGACTTTCTTGCCATTATAATCTCCTAAAAAATTTAATCTATATAAGTTTTATATTATTACCATAATTTAGTCATTAACCATTTAATTTTATCTTTTATAAAAAACTTTGTCAAGGCTGACAGATACACAGCATAAGCCTCGCTGTGTATTGCAATAACGATAATATATACCGATAACATTGATATATAACAACAATTATGATATATTTATCAGATAACCACAGAAAACGAGGTGAACAAACAATGGCAATAGAAATAAATCCCAAAGATACTGCAAGGGCTTATGCTTTTGATATGTGGATGAAAGCGCCAAATCCTATGGTGACTTTTTTCAAAACTCTTGATGTTACAAATCTTGTAAAAGTTTCAAAAAGAAAAAATCTTAAATTTAATATGCTGATTGACTACTGCATTGGCAAAGCTGCTGCCAGCATAAAAGAATTTTATATTCTTCCTGTTGATAACAAACTTATGCAGTATGACAATATTGCCGTTAATACCATCGTGAAAAACAAAAACAAGGAAGTAAGTTCCTGCGATATTAAGTATACAGATGATTTAAACGCATTTAACCTTGAATATCTTGAATATACTGCACAGGTTGCGGACAGCTGTGCAGACAGAGACCTTTCCGACAACTGCATGGTGATTGGCACCTCTGCCATTGCTGATACCGAACTTGACGGCGTTGTGGGAATGTACAGCGGAATTTTCAACAATCCATTTATTTTCTGGGGTAAATACCGCAAAAAGATGTTCAGATACTATCTGCCAATATCCTTTCAGTTTCACCATACCCAGATGGACGGTGCACACGCAGGCAGATTTTTAGAAAACCTGCAGAATGAAATAAACAAAATCAAATAGTTATTGCTAAACAAAATAGTATATAAAATAAAAAGGCGGTCATCTGACCGCCTTAATTTTTTGTTATTCGTTTTCTTTTGGTTCTTCTGTTGTTTCTTCAACTATTGGTTCAACCACAGTTTCAACTGTTTCTGCAATTTCTTCGTTAGCTGTTTCCACAATTTCTGCAACTGCTTCTGCATTTTCAACAACCGGTGTTTCTTCTGTTGTTTCTTCAACTATTGGTTCAACTGCAGGTTCTTCGGTTTCTTCTACATAAACGTAGTCATCTGCCATAATTTTTGCAAATTCATCACCGTCAATTTTTTCCTTTTTCATAAGGATTTTTGCAACGATGTGAAGTTTTTCGATATTGTCCTGCAAAATCTGCATACAGCGGTTGTAGCCTTCGTCTACAAGACGGCGGATTTCGCTGTCGATTTCGTTTGCAACAGCATCAGAATAACCCTGACCCTGACCGTAGTCTCGGCCGAGGAAGGTCTGCTGTGGGTCGTGGCCGTAAACCACGTTGCCAAGTCTGTCAGAGAAGCCGTAGCGCATAACCATTGATTTTGCAATAGCTGTTGTGCGTTCAAGGTCGTTGGAAGCACCTGTGGAGATAACTTCAAGAATAAGTTTTTCTGCACAGCGACCACCGAGGAGTGTAACAATTTCATCCAGCATCTCTTTCTTTGTGCGGTAGTTTGTATCTTCTTCAGGGATTGACAGTGTGTAACCGCCAGCCATACCGCGTGGAACAATGGAGATTTCTTTTACAGGGCTGGAAGTTTCGCATACATATGTTGCAACTGCATGACCTGCTTCGTGATAGGAAACAAGTTTCTTTTCTTTTTCGGTAACAACCTTGGATTTCTTTTCAGGGCCTGCAATAACCTTGATAACTGCAGCATCCATATCTGCTTTTGTAATTGCTTTCTTGCCCTTTTTGGCTGCCATAAGTGCTGCTTCGTTGCAAAGGTTTTCAAGGTCTGCACCTGTAAAACCTGCTGTTGCCTGTGCAATAGCTTTTGTGTCAACATCAGGTGCAACAGGCTTGTTGCGCAGATGAACTGCAAGAATTTCCTGACGGCCTTTGATATCAGGATGACCAACGTATACCTGACGGTCAAAACGGCCCGGACGGAGAAGTGCACGGTCAAGAATGTCTGCACGGTTTGTTGCTGCCATAACGATAACGCCTGTGTTTGCACCAAAACCGTCCATTTCTACAAGCATCTGGTTAAGTGTCTGTTCTCTTTCGTCGTGACCGCCGCCAAGACCTGCACCACGCTGACGGCCAACTGCGTCGATTTCGTCTATAAAGATAATGGAAGGAGCTGCTTTTTTAGCCTTGTCAAAAAGGTCACGTACACGGGAAGCACCCACACCAACATACATTTCAACAAAGTCGGAACCTGAAATTGAGAAGAACGGTACGCCTGCTTCGCCTGCAGTTGCCTTTGCAAGCAGAGTTTTACCTGTACCCGGAGGGCCCACAAGCAGAACGCCTTTTGGAATTTTTGCACCCAGCGCATTGAATTTGCCCGGGTCCTTAAGAAATTCCACAATTTCCACAAGTTCTTCTTTTTCTTCATCTGCACCTGCAACATCTTTAAAATATTTGCGTTCAGACAAATCGCCTGCATCCTTTGTGCGCGCCTTTGCAAAAGCCATACCCTTGCCGCCGCCGTTTGCCTGGCTCATATTAAACAGCATAAAGCCTAAGAAACCAAGCAGGATAACATATGGAATTACCTGCAGCCATGCCGGAAAGGTTGTTGCAGGGATAAAGTCGTGAGGAACATTGTTCTGCTCAACATAAGGGTCGATTTTTTCTACAAAGTAGTTGATGCTTGGCACACGGTATACTGTGTTTTCTTCAACGCCTTTAAGGTCAATTTCCAGATTGCCGTTGCCAAGATTGAGTTCGTAATATTCCACCTTGTTTTCTTTAAACAGGTCGATGGCTTCGCTCATCTTCATCTTGCTTACTTCGTTAGGCTGATTGAGCATAACAGCAATAAACACCAGTGAGATAAGCATAGCTATCAGCGGGAATACATTGTTGTTGTTCTTTTTAACCAAGGGATTGTATCTCCTTTAAAAATTATTTTTCGTATACTTCAGGTTTGAGAATACCTACAAACGGAAGATTTCTGTACTTTTCGTCAAAGTCAAGACCGTAACCCACAACAAAAGCATCAGGCACCCGCAGACCTATGTATTTTGCATACACATGTGCTGCACGGCGTTCCGGCTTGTCAAGAAGTGTACATACTTCAATGCTGTTTGGTCTTCTTTCTTCCAGCATTCTGATAAGGTTGGAAAGTGTGACACCGCTGTCGAGGATATCTTCTACGATAAGCACGTCTCTGCCTTCGATAGGCACATCAAGGTCTTTGATGATTTTAACATTGCCTGAAGTTTTTGTGCCTTTGCCGTAAGAGGAAACAACCATAAAGTCAATTTCACATTTCAGGTCAAGTGCACGCATAAAGTCTGCCATAAACACAACTGCACCTTTGAGCACAGAAACCAGCAGCACATTTTTGCCTGCATAGTCGCGGTTTACCTGTTCTGCAAGTTTTTTTACAGTTTCTTTAAGCTGTTCTTCGCTGATCAATACTTCTTTGATATCATTTAACATAGTGTAAATTCCTTCCGTTTACTTGTTCTCCAAAACTAATACTCTTTTTGTATCTGCATTTACCCGCCAGGCTTTGTTTGTGCCGTAATTTTCCAGCCAGATTACGTTTTCACCGTCAGTAAGCACCGCCAGGCTGTCGCGGAGTTTAAGCGGAATTTTATCCTCTGTAAACAGCTTTTTAAGCGTCTTTGTCACCTTGCGGTCTGAAAATGTAAAACTGTCACCTGTCCTGCGGGTTCTTAAAAACAGTTTACAGTTTATTGTATCACAATCA
>JAFSAW010000006.1 GCA_017442085.1 Oscillospiraceae bacterium
AAAACCCTGGACAGTCTTAAAAAGAACAGCAACATCACACTTTTAACCTTGGAAAAACTGTGCCGCATTCTTGAATGCACCCCAAATGACATTGTATTGTTTACAGATAAAAAATAAACGGGAACACTTTGATGGTGTTCCCGTTGTGTTTTTTACGCTTTGTTTACAGAGCCGAAAAGTTCCATTTTTTCTTTAACTGTAGCTTTGATAGCTTCAAAGCCAGGGAGAAGAAGTTTTCTTGGGTCATAGCCTTTGCCCTGCTGGTCTTTGCCTGCTTCGATGTATTCTCTTGTTGCTGCAGCAAAGGAAAGCTGACATTCTGTGTTAACGTTGATTTTTGCAACGCCAAGGCTGATTGCCTTTTTAATCATATCAGCAGGAATGCCTGTACCGCCGTGGAGAACAAGCGGCATACCTTCTGTTGCATTTTTGATAGCTTCCAGAGCTTCAAAGTCAAGGCCCTGCCAGTTTGCAGGATATTTGCCGTGGATGTTGCCGATGCCTGCTGCAAGGAAGTCGATGCCAAGGTCTGCAATCATTTTGCATTCGTTCGCATCTGCAACTTCGCCGCGGCCAACAACGCCGTCTTCTTCGCCGCCGATGGAGCCAACTTCAGCTTCTACGCTGATGCCCAGAGAGTGTGCAAGTTCAACAAGTTCTTTTGTTTTTGCAACGTTTTCTTCAATTGGATAGTGGCTGCCGTCAAACATAACAGAGGAGAAGCCTGCTTCGATACATTTTTTTGTGCCTTCGTAGCTGCCGTGGTCAAGGTGAAGTGCTACAGGAACTGTAATGTTAAGTTCTTCAATCATAGCTTTAACCATAGCTGCAACTGTTTTGTAGCCTGTCATATATTTGCCTGCGCCTTCGGAAACACCAAGGATTACAGGGCTTTTGCATTCTTCTGCTGTCAGAAGCACTGCTTTTGTCCATTCAAGGTTGTTGATGTTGAACTGGCCAACTGCATAGCCTTCTGCTCTTGCTTTTTTAAGCATTTCTGTTGCATTTACTAACATTTTTATATTCTCCTTTTTGAAAATGGGTTATATTTTGTTTTGTAAACAGTTAATAACTTATTCAGTATTTTATATTATACCACACATTTATAAATAATGGTATACAATTTTGTCTCTTTAGGTATTTTGGCAGAGAAGTTTTTGTCATGCTGAACGTATGTGAAGCATCTCTCGGTTTAATCATACTGCCGTCAGCCGTTACACTGTGCTGACAGAGAGATTCTTCGCTGACGCTCAGAATGACAGAAATAAATACAGCGTACAAATTGTCATGCTGAACGTATGTGAAGCATCTCTCGGTTTAATCATATTGCCGTCAGCTGTTATACTGTGCAGACCGAGAGATTCTTCGCTGACGCTCAGAATGACAAAAAAGAGTGTTCAGAATGGCTGAAAGGAAATGCTAAAAATGACGTATTTTTGTCAATTTAATTCCGCTGCTGTAGGGGAGGGGTTCCACCCCATCCCGTTATTTTGTCTGAAAACTGCGGGAGGGCACAGAGACCCTCCCCTACATTATTCATCGTCGTATGCAAAACCATCAGTTACAGTGTATGTCTTGCCCAGTGGAAAATATACTGCTGGGCGATGCCCTCGTACCCCATGGCCTCCTGCGGTATGCCGTCGGGGAACAGCTGTGCCATTGCCTTTTTTATCCACACATCTTTAGGAAAGCTGCGGTACTGGCGGCAGCTGAACAGCAGCACACAGTCGGCAACTTTGGGGCCAACGCCCTTTATCTGCATAAGATATTTCTGTGCTTCTTCGTAAGAAAGGCTTTTCACCGTGGCTTCGTCTATTGTGCCGTCCAGCACCTTTGCCACCGCATCGGCAAGATAAGCCGCACGGAAACCGAACTTCATATCCCTGTAGTCCTGCTGGGTGATATCCTTCATCTGCTGTGCTGTGGGGAAAGCAAAGGTATCTCCCACCTTTGTGCCGTATTTTTCGCTTATGCGGTCACAGAGCTGTTTGATTCTTGGTATATTGTTGTTCTGGCTGATGATAAAGGTGATAAGGGTTTCGAAAAAATCCTGGTTGAGCACACGGATGCCCGGGGCAAATGCGATTGCTTTTGCAAGGGTTTCGTTTTTGCTGAATTGTGCTTTCAGCGCAGTGTAGTCGGTATCGAGAGACAGAAACTGCCCTATTTTAACTGCAAGTTCATCGTTTGGCTGTGTGTGCAAAAGCTCCACCGTCAGCACGGCATTTTCGCCGCAGCAGCCTTCAACGGTGCTGTCGCTGTCAAGGGTTATATAGCAAAGCTGCTTTTCGATAAAGCCTTTGAAGCCGTCCCTGTATTCATCAAAACGGAAAGCCTGTCCGCACAGAAAGGTCTGTGCAAGGTGATAGTCGCCGAAATTTTTGTATAAAATTTTGTTATCCTGTATGGTGTAGTGTATTTTTTGCATAAACTGAATATCCTTTGGAAAAATATTGAATATTTTACAGATATTATATCACATTTCCCTTTGTGCACACTGATTATTTTGTCTGCAAAAAGTCTATAATTTTATTACAAACTTTGGTGAAATTTACAGTTGACTTGAATGTGTATAACTTTAAGTTTTAAACAAAGTTTTTAACACCATGTTGAAAACTTGAGGCACAGTGTGCCTTTGAACACCCCAAAAAACCTTTATTTTGGGGCACTTTTCCACACTTTCAACAGAGTTTTCAACATTCAACTGTTTTTAAACAGTTTACGGATTGTAATTTTTGCTTTACTTTTTGTATATAATGCAAGTTTTTGCCGATGTATGCGGTTTATGCACAGCATAAGGTGTGAATATATATTGGGGGAGAGATAAAATATGAAGGGATTACAGCACAACGTTATAGAAATATGCGATACACAGAATGAAAGTATTGATAAAATTCTGGTGTTTTTAAAGCCTGAAGCAGCAAATGTTGCACTGATGACCACACGGGCACAGGCCACAGAACTGCTTAAGGACCTTGATATAAAAACCACCCGCAGAATGTGGCGCAACCCAAAGCTTTTGTGGGGCGGGGCGGCGGCAGCTGTGATAATTGTGCTGGCTGCAATTTTATTTATTTAAAAGGCTTTTATTATATAAAAATTTTTGGTATACTATAAGGTATTAGTAATTAATATTTTCAGTATACCTATTTTTATGTAAAGGAGCTTTTTTATGGAACAGAAAAGCGAAGTTATCTACGGCAAAAACCCTGTGACAGAACTGCTTAAAAGCAAGGCAGGCGTGGACACAGTTTTTATATCAGAAAGCCTTAACCCAAGCGTACAGAACTATTATACCGCACTGGCAAAGGAATGCGGCGCAGTTGTAAAGCGCGTGCACCCAATGAAGCTTAAAAGCCTGTGCCAGAGCGAAAACCATCAGGGTATTGCCGCATATGCAAGCACTGTGGAATATGTGACAATAGGCCAGATTCTTGAAGCTGCACAGAGAAAGGGAGAAGCACCCTTTATCGTTATCTGCGACGGCATTGAAGACCCTCACAACCTTGGTGCAATTATGCGCAGTGCCTATCTTATGGGCGCACACGGCATTATCATACCAAAGCGCGGCGGCGTGTCTGTGACAGGCGTTGTGCACAAGACAAGTGCAGGGGCAAGTATGCACCTGCCGGTGTGCAAGGTGTCAAACATTGCACAGGCCGTACGCATACTTAAAGAACAGAATATTTTTGTTTACGCCGCAGACTTCAGCCCTGTGCCGCTGTACAAACAGAACCTTACAGGCTCTATCGCACTGGTTGTAGGCAGCGAGGGCAAGGGCGTGCAGCCGCTGGTGAAAAGCCTTTGCGACGGCATTGTGACCATACCTATGTGCAACGAGCACAGCGCAGTGGACAGCTATAACGCATCTGTTGCCGCAGGCATTATAATGTACGAAATCTCAAGACAGAGAAGTCTGTAGGATGTTGCTTTTGCAAAAGCAACCAAAGCATTTTAATGCTTTTGGCTAAAAACAGTGTGCCACACTGTTTTCTTAACGCCAAAACCCTCACGTTTTGACAAATGTCAAAACTCCATTACACCACCCTGCAAATATCCAAATACATAAAAACAAATCAATTTATCAGGAGCAGATATGGCAAACGACAAAGATGTTGAAAAAATTCTGCAGAATATCAAAAAGGCCTATCCCGACAGTGCGCCTGCACCGTCTGCCGCAAAGGGCGGTATGACAGACAGCCGCATAAGCGAGATTGTTGCCAGGGAAGCCGCCGCAAAGGCTGCCCGTCAGGCCGAAAACAAACCACAGCCACAAAACACAGTGGCTGCTGTTGGTGCGACCGAAAACAAAACAGCTGCAAAGGAAACCCACGAAATTGAAAGCGAGTTTTTCTCAAAGCTGGCAACAGCACTTAAAGAAAACCCCGCCGTTGCCGACCTTGTGGAAGAGGTGGACGAAAACCTTGAAAGCAGAGACAGAAACAAGGTCAGCGTAACCGCCGCAAGCTATGTTGACGAAAAATTTGTGGACTTTTTCACCACCACTGTGGCAGTGGAACGCCAGCCAACCAGCGAAATTATTGTAAAACGCAAAAAGGGCGGGTTTTTCCGCAAAAAATACATCACCGACAGCCTTACCCTTTCTATCCCGCAGGAAGAAGTGGACAAGCGTCAGCAGAAGGTGGCAAAACCCACAACTGCAGAGCTTGCAAAGGATATAATTCTCGGCGCAGAAAAGGCCGAAGCACCAAAGACAGAACCGCCAAAGATTTTTAATGCACCAAAGCAGGAAACAGCTGTAAATACTGCAAAGCTGCAGGCTGAAGACGATTTTGATGACGAAGAACCGATAAGAGAAAAACGCGGCCTTTTTGGCAGAAGAAAAAAAGAAAAACCCCAGCAGAACACAGACGGCACACCGCTGTTTATGCGCTATAAAACCGAAGAAATACCTGTTGAGGAAGAAAAAACTATTTATCAGCCGGGCAAAAAGGCTGATGCGGCAACCGATGAACTGCCAAAGGACACAATTGCAAAGGCCTTTGCAGAAATCAGAAAGGAAACCGCACCCGAAACAGCCCTGCAGACAGAAGAAAAGCCTGCACAGCCTGCCGATGTGCAGCCGTCCTATCTGCCGGAAGCAAAAAACGACAGCGTTATTCTTTATTACGATGACGGCAGACCTGAACAGCCAAAGCCTGCCCCAAAGGAAGAACCAAAACCAAGAGATGCCGAAAGCATCTTAAAGGCAATAAAGGCAAAAAAACAAAGCGAGGCAACGGTTGTTGCCACCGCAGAGGGCACCGTGGCGGAAGCCCCTATTATCGTTACCACCGTAAAAGCCGCCGACACTGGCGAACCTACCGTGGAGATGAAGGAAAAATTCTCGCCTTTTGTGCCTAAAAAGGTAAGCTTTGAAGATACCATAGAAAACACCGCTTTTGTTGCACCGGAACTTGCACAGGAAGAAGAAAAAGACTTTGAAGTTGTGCCAAAAACCGAGACCGACAAAAAGATGAACCGCATAACAGGGGACATCACACAGATGTTTGCCGCTGCGGGTATACTTAAAAAAGCAGAAGAAGCACAGGAAGCTGACGCAGAAGAAGACGAAGATGATATTGAAGAAGAAGTTTTTGAAGAAGAAAGCTTTGAAAACGAATATATCACCCATCAGTTCAGCGACGACCCTGCCGAAATTTATGACGAGCTTAAAAACTTCAAGGCCACACTGGCAATACGCATGGGCTTAAGTGCCGCTGTCTGCCTTGTGCTGCTGTACCTTAACTTTGCAGCCAACGGCCCGCTGCCGCTGCCTGCATTTATAAAGCCTGCAGCCCAGCCGATGATGTTCTATCTGGTTAACCTTGTGTTCTTTGCCGTTGCACTTATCGGTTTTCTGCCAACTTTGGCAAACGGCTTTACAGGCTTTGCAAAGGCACCTACCCAGGACAGCTTTGTGGTTGTGCCTGCAGTGTGGAGTTTTATACAGCTTAATGTGTGCATCTTTGCAAACGACGGGCTGGACACCGCCGCAACCACAATTTTTGCCGCATTTACAGTGCTCAGCCTTGGCTTCAATGCACTGGGCAAATATATAAGCGCCAACACAATTATGCACAACCTGCGCCTTGCCGAAGTGCCGGAAGGCATAAATGCAGGCTATATCCTTAAGGATATGGAGGACGTAAAACGTCTGGCAAGAACAT
Source organism: Oscillospiraceae bacterium (assembly GCA_017442085.1). Taxonomy (GTDB): domain Bacteria; phylum Bacillota; class Clostridia; order Oscillospirales; family Ruminococcaceae; genus RGIG3102. The sequence continues at coordinate 6,171 of JAFSAW010000006.1, forward strand.
TGGAAGAAAAAAATCCGCAGATACTTGTAAGCCGCAAGACAGGCTATATCTCCAACTTTATCAGCGGCGGCTTCTCCACCCACAGAAGCGAAAAAAGCACAAAGCTGCTGGCAATCATCACAGCAGTTATCAGTATAATCTGCCTTATCCTTGGCTGGAAAACCGCAGGCGACTGGCGCATGGGCATATTTGCAGCAGCAGGTGCAAGCGTGCTTATGCTGCCTTTGGCACACAGCCTTATAAGCAGCGTGCCGGGCAGTCTGATGCAGAAAGCACTTAACAAGGTGGGCGCACTGGTAAACGGCTGGCAGGGCATCTATCAGCTTAGCGATGCAACCCACGTAAGCTTTGATGCAAAACATCTGTTCCCCAAAGGCTGTGTGGTGCTGCACGGCATCAAGACCTTTGAAAAAGAACGCCTTGACCTTGCAATTCTTTACGCCGCAAGTATTGCCATTGAATATGTGGACAATCTGCGCAATGTGTTTATGACCGTTATTGACGGCAAAAGGGATATGCTTTATCCTATCGAAAGCTGCGAATACCGCGTTGGCCAGGGCTATGTTGCCTGGATTGAAAACAACCGCGTTATTATGGGCAACCGCAGCATAATGGAAGAATTTGGCATAAATCTGCCGCCGGTCAGCATGGAAACAGCCTTTATGAGCGAGGGCAAAAAGCCGATATATCTTTCGGTAAACGGTAAGATGTTCGGTATGTTTGTGGTAAGCTATCACCCTGACCATGCGGTTAAGGAAAATCTGATGCACCTTATCGAAAGCGGCAAATGCGTTATTCTGCAAAGCAACGACTTCAACGTGGACAGCCAGCTGCTTGAGCTGGTTTACGGTCTGCCTCAGGACACTGTACAGGTGCTGAACAAAAACGAAACCACTTTGCTGCTGGGCTACACCGCATACAGCGACAGCACCGAAAGTGCAATGGCACATCTGGACAGCCTGCATTCTCTGTCCGCAGGGTTCTTTGGTGCCGACAGGGCAAAACGCGCCGCAAACACCTGTGCCGCAATACAGATTATCAGCGTGCTGGCAGGGGCAATTCTTGCAGTGGTGTTTACACTGAGCAAAACACTGTGGAGCATTCCGCTGACAAGCGTGCTGCTGCTGGGCCTTGGCTGGCTTGGCCTGTGCATAATGCGGGCAGTTGCAACCAAATATTATTAAGTATTATATATAATATATATAACAGCTGTAACAGCATATAAAAATGTCATTCCGAAATACAATCGGAATGACATTTTTTGTTTGTGGTCAGATACTGTACCGTGCTGACAGAGAGATTTAACGGGGCTCGGAGACGCCGTCCCCCGCAACGCTTCGCCCCAAGACGAAGAATCTCAATTTCCCCTTGTGCAAAGGGAGAATTCTGTCATGCTGAACGCAAGTGAAGCATCTCTTTGTTTAATCAGTATGCCGTCAACTGTTATACTGTGCAGGCAGGGAGATTCTTCGCTTCGCTCAGAATGACAAAAGGGTATCACTCTGAATGGCAAAAATAAGCTTTTGGTATGGCAGCAATCTTCATTATGTCATGCTGAACGCAAGTGAAGCATCTCTCGGTTTAATCAGATTACCGTCAGCCAAATATCAAAAGCAGCCTGCTGCGATTATCGCACCTTTCACATCGGTACACTCTTTCTTAACATTCGCATTCGCAGCCGTTTGTTCTTGCCGTGTTGCAGCCGCTGTCACAATCGTCATTGTAACCACAGCCGTCATTGCAGCCACAGCCGTCATTATAACCGCAGCCGTCATTGTAACCGCAGCCTGTTGCGCAGCCGCAGTTTGTGTAACAGCCGCAGTTTGTGTAACAGCCGCAGTTTGTGTAACAGCCGCAGCCGTCCGCACAGCCTGCACAGTCTGTTTCGCAGCAGGGGTCGTCATCGCACACAGTGTTTACGCTGATATAATCCCCGTCGTCACAGCAGGTGCAGATGTCCTTGCTGAATTTATCCAGCACAGTGATGGAAGGTGCGGGATAAGGGCGGATACCCTCTACCCATATGTTTTCCGTCTTCCACAGTTTATCCACCACAGTACCGCGGATGTGTGCAACATATCTGCTGCAGCCGCCGCAGATTTCACGGCATACACGGCAGTTAAGGTTGATTACCATACAGCTGCCGTCGATGTTGGGCAGCTCGTTTTTAAGCTGTGCAACCCGTTCGCCCGTTGCCGTGCTGTAAAAATCGCGGATTGTCTCGCTGCAAAGTTCCACTGGTATTGCCATATAGCTTGGGGCACAGCAGGGATTACAGTTTTTGGTGCGCACAATAATCTGGCCTTTGATAATAACCTTTACCCCGGGGCAGTTTGTGTCGCAGTCCACCAGTTCTTCGGTGGCGTGGGTAACCCGCAGTGATGCAAACTGTGTGTCTATGCCCCCTGCGCTGTCCACAAGGCCTGTGCAGCTGTTGATAAAATTGCTCATGCTTGGCAGAACAATTTTTTCGTCTATGCGGCGGCTGGCAATACACCGCACATGCTGTGCACATATATCAAGATATTCACTTCTCAAATTTGTGTCGGCAATGCCGAACTTACGGCTGTTGGCATTTAAAAAATCCTTGCAGTTTCTCTGGTCAAAGGTCATAGATAATTTCCTCCGTGAATATTCACATATAACAATGACATTGTCTGCAAACAGTGCGCCCTGCTGTAACGCGGCGCAGACTGCTTTGCCGTCGTATATATTTTATGCAACTGTGCCCGTCTGTGTGCCGGAACGCCTTTTTTGTGCATAAAACGGCAAATTCTGCCCTTCCATAACTTTTTTGCATATGTGATTGTACACAAAAAAACAGCCCGTAAAAGCTGTCTTTAATTTTGGTTTTTTGCAAAATCGGCTATATTTGTTGTGCAAAATGCTGAAAATAGGCGGTTTTTTTTGACAAAACTGCAATAGTAGTGCTATAATCGTTGTCAGCGTCAGAAAACACAGACGCCCAAAACGACTAAAAAAACAACGACTGGCAAAAATTAGAGTATATAAACTTTCAAGGTAAGCCAAAGGTTATTTTTATAACTGCACACAGTGTGCCGTTGGCCTTGGCTTTAATCACAAAGGAGATTATATGGCAAAGATTAAAGACAGATTTTTGTTGTGTCTCTACGACAACCGTCACCGCCTTGGCTGTATGGCTGTGTGTGTGGCTGTGCTGTGCTGTATGAGCTATATGACATTCAGTCTGTTAAATGTTGTAACTGTCCAGGACGCAACCAGCAGCAAGACTGTGGTTACTTTGTTCAGTGACCAGGATAAGCTTTTATCCCTTGCAGGTTACACACCGGATGATGACAATCAGGTTCTTTACACTACATTTCCCGACAGATACACAAACATTACAATAACCGAGGGCTTTGATGTGCCAATCACTGTTGACGGCACAACAGTTACAGCCCACATCCATCAGGGCACGGTGCAGACCTGCCTTGAAAACGCAGGCATTGTTCTGGGCGAGCACGACTATACCCAGCCAAGCCTTAACAGCCCCGTGGACAAAGACAGTTCCATAAGAGTTTATCGTGTGGAATACCGTGACAATGTTTACGAAGAAGCTATCCCTTACGGCACAGAATACCGTGCAAACAGCCTTATCTACCGCTTTAAAAAGCGTCAGTATGTTCTGCGCGAAGGTGTTGAGGGCATGAACCTTGTAACCTACCGCGAAAGATATGTTGACGGCGAAATGGAAAGCGCCCTTGTTACAAAAATTGAAACAGTGCGCGAACCTGTAAACCAGCTGGTGCTTAAATATGCACACGAGGCAATCTCTCCGCTGGCAGCACCTGCAGGCGTTGAAATTGTAAACAACGCACCGACAAGATACAAACAGGTTATCAGCAACGTGCCTGCAACGGGCTATTATTCCGCCCGCGGCAAAGGTGCAAGCGGCCTTGGCCTCTTCTACGGCTCTGTAGCGGTTAACCCAAACATTATCCCTTACGGCTCAAAGCTGTACATCACAAGCCCTGACGGCGAGTTTGTCTACGGCTTTGCAATTGCAACAGATACAGGCACTGCACTGATGCAGGGCATTATCGGCGTCGACCTGTTCTATGAAACCTATAAGGAATCCAGCCTTAACTGGAAAAACAATGTAAACATTTATATTATTGAATAATATATAAACGAAAAAGCTGACTTGGTTTTCAAGTCAGCTTTTTGTTTTTGTGATGGGTTTGTCACCCTGAAGTTGTACACAGCCGAAAGATTGCACGGTGTAAACGGATTTGCCGTCAGCCGTCAGTCTGCTAAAACAGAGAGATTCTTCGCCTGCGGCTCAGAATGGCAGGTAAATCAGCATAATTATATTGTCATGCTGAACGTATGTGAAGCATCTCTCGGTTTAATCAGTCTGCTGTCAGCCGAAATAATGTGCTGACAGAGAGATTCTTCGCTTCGCTCAGAATGACAGGTAAATCAGCATAATTATATTGTCATGCTGAACGTATGTGAAGCATCTCTCGGTTTAATCAGTC
>JAFSAW010000075.1 GCA_017442085.1 Oscillospiraceae bacterium
ACACATCCCCATGACAAATATGTAATACAGAAACATATTATCAAATATCTTACTATTGCATTTTTTGTGATACTCTTTTTCATTACAATTATACCTCTACTATATGGAATTACTTTTGTATTCTGACATCTTTACAAATTCAAATTTATCGTTCAGTTTACTTTATCATATTTTTCGGCCTGCATCAATACTTAGTGAAACTGCCAAAGATGTAACCCGTCAGTCCAAAAGTAAATTGGGACAAATTATATCCCGCGTTGAAAAGTTCATATATATATGTTATTATTTAAAGATAAAGTAAGTTTAAAATGTATTGTATAAGGAAGCTTTTATGAACACAAAATCTGTTTTTAACATCCTTAAAAAGATATTTGTCCACGCATTCTGCCTTGGCTGTGTGCTGGCGGCTGTTTTTGGCGCTTTGTTTTTTATCCAGTACAAATTTGTGCAGCCCGCAACTGCCAAAAGCCAGAAATACTATATCAACGATATATACGACCAGCCTATAACCCAGCTTGAAGACGGCGTTACCTTTGAGCAGCAGTTTGAAGCCCACGGCGATATATACGGCGTGCAGATACGCTGGCACAATCTGGCACAGGTGCAGGACGGCACAGCACTGATTGAAGTTGCTGACGGCGAAACAGGCGAAATTGTTGCCGGCACCACATACGACCTGCACCGCATAGTAAATGATGTTTACAACGAAATTGCCTTTGATGCGCCTTATCTCAACAGCGAGGAGGGCTATCAGCCCTATGTGCTGCGCATCACCCCTGCCTTTGACAACCCCGAAGAAAGCTATCTTAAAATCTGGGGAGATTATTCCACAGGCACAATAGCCTTTGGTGTGCTTAAATACATTGTAAACACCGAAAGCCTTTACGGCTGGTTTGGTATGCTGCGCACCGTAAGCCTTGTGGCTGCTGCGGCAGTTTATGCAGTGTGCTTTATCTTTAAATTTAAAAAAGAAGCTGTGTTTGCCGTTACACTGCTGGCAGTAAGCTGCCTGTTTACAATGGTGCTGCCGCCGTATTCTTCCCCTGACGAAGAAGGCCATTTCAACAGCGCATACAGACTGACAAACCGCTGGGAAGGCCTGATAGACGACGAAAGCAGCGGCGGCACAATATACAAAAGAGAAGGCGACAGCAATAAAATTGTTGAAGAAAAATACACTTCTCCGCTGACATACGAATATATCTATCAGCATTTTGGCGACAAAGCCGAAACAGACCAGCTGGAAGTATTTGAAGGAATGTGGCTGGTAAACGATTTTAACGGCGTTTATTTTATGGGAGCTGTGGGCATAAAGCTTGCACGTATGCTTGGTCTTGGATATCTGCAGATGCTTTATCTTGGCAGACTGATGAACCTTTTGTTTTTTGCCGTGTGCCTTTATTTCTCCATAAAGATAACACCTTTGGGCAAAGAAGTGTTTATGGCTCTTGGTATGCTGCCTATAACCCTGCATATCGCCAACAGCTTCTCCCGCGATGTTTTTGTAATTTCCCTTGGTTTTCTGTTTACCGCTTATCTTCTGTATCTGCTTAAGCAGGAACAGACTTACCGCTGGTGGCAGCTGCTGATTATGGCAGTTATATGTGCTCTGCTTGCACCAAGCAAGTTTATCTATGCGGTTATGTGCATAGGCGTGCTTTTGCTGGACACAAGAAAAGTGCCGCTGCTCAACCGCATAAAATGGCGCATTCACCCCCTTGTGATATGTGCCCTGGCAGCCGTTGTCATCTGTCCGCTGATGCTTAAATATCTGCTTGATGCAAACCCCGAGTTCAGATGGAAAATCTTTGCAGCCGCACCGCTGAAGAATCTGCTTAACCCTGCAACAGCGGATTTTGAATGGAGCCTGCAGCTTATTGTACAGAACCCTGTATACTTTATGAAGATGTTGATGAACACCGTATACACCAACGGCGCCTACTATATCAGCAGCCTGTTTGGCGGTGTGCTCAGCTATAACAGCATATTTACAAGCAACGCCTTTGTTATAATAACCATTGTTTGTGTTGCAGTATCCGTGTTTGGCGGCAAGGACGACACCTTGCAGCTTGCCGCAGCCCACAGAATTACCTTTGGGGGCATTTTCCTGCTGGTTTTTGCCGAACTGATGCTTATGTGCATATTCTGGACCTTTGTAAGAATGGACACCCTTTACGGTTTCCAGGGCAAATACCTGCTGCCTGTTCTGCCAATGCTGTTTATTGCACTTAAAGGCAAGGCAATTACCGTAAACAGAGATTTGTTCCGCCCGCTGTGCTTTATAATGGCATTTACCGACATATTTGTGGCGCTTAATGCCTGCACAGTGATTTTGCAGAGATAAATTTGCGGAATATACAAACGGCAGAATAACCGCCGGAAACAATCTGCACGAAATATAAATGTGATTATTAAAATAAAAAATGTCATTCCTTGCATAAGCGAAGAATGACATTTTTGTTTCTTTATAATAGTTAATTGAGACGAATAAGTTTGTGTTTCCCGCCGCAGCGCCGTCAGATTGCCCTGCAGATATCTGCGGTGTGCACAGCTTTAAGCGGCAATACCTTTGTCAATTCTGTAGTTTCTGAAATAAAGGCACAAATCCGCCCCAACCATAATCAGATTGAGCACATAGAAAAACAACACATACCATTTTGAAGAAAAGGACATCATATATCCTTCGTTAAGCAGCTTTGATGCAATGCCTGCAATATAGCCAAAGAAAATAAGGCACAGAAAGCCAAGGCTTTTGCCTTTGGTTGTTCTTGCTTTGTATGATTTGATAACATTAAGCGGCCATGATGCCCCAAAGCTTACAATCATAATAACCTCTAAAATTTCGGACATAATTTCTCCTTTAACCTTTATCGTGTTTAAATCTGCACCGTATGCTGTTTCTGCGGTGGCAGTTTTGAGTGAATATAAAAATTTGCAAAAAAAAATCACCGTTTTCACAGTGATTTCTTATCTTTTGGTGGGAGCGGATGGATGTCGCGAGCCGCGGGCTAAAAACAGTCCACCGGACTGTTTTCTTTACGCCCTGTTCGAATCCACGCTGCGCCTGCGGCACAGCTGCTCCCACATTTTTGTCACTGTAATTTTTTGCAAAAAAAAATCACCGTTTTCACAGTGATTTCTTATCTTTTGGTGGGAGCGGATGGATTCGAACCATCGAAGTCACTGACAACAGATTTACAGTCTGCCCCCTTTGGCCACTCGGGAACACTCCCACAAAAAAATGGAGCTGGTGGACGGACTTGAACCCCCGACCTGCTGATTACAAATCAGCTGCTCTACCGACTGAGCTACACCAGCTTATTTTATTCAGTTTTTGCGCTATCCCTTAGCGCTTAATTATAATAACACACCATACTGCAATTGTCAACACTTTTTTTAAAAAATTTAAAAAAAATTTTTGGGTTTTTATATGGCATATTTTTGGTTTTATACCGCTGTTAATCTTTTACCTTTCTGTATTATATGCTATAATAATTATACCGCAAATCTCCGCAAACACAAATCCACACAAAAGGAGAATGCCTATGAAAACTTTGTTTCGCAGTGCAGACGAATATCTTAAGCTTTCGGGCTGGAAAGACCTTGCCCTTATCAAATTCTGTCTTTTTTCCATGGGTGTGCTGGTTGGCACATACGCAAAACGGGACGCAAAAAAAGAAGTGCGCACAATGGCTGCTGTGGTTTTTGTGCTAAGCTATATCCCGCTTATGTTCAAGTATATTCTTGTGCTTGTTAAAACAATAAACGACAAAAAAACTGTCTGATATAAAGGAGAAACACTATGGCCAAAATGGAAAGTGCATATTTTGCAGGGGGCTGCTTCTGGTGCATCACCCCAACCTTTAAAGAAACACCGGGTGTTGCCGCCGTTGTCAGCGGCTATGCAGGTGGCGATGTGGAAAACCCTACCTACAAGGACGTAAAAAGCCAGAAAAGCGGCCACAGAGAAACAATAAAGATTGACTTTGACAGCCAGCAGGTGTCCTTTGAAGAACTGTTTTCCACCTTTCTGTGCAGTGTAAACCCGTTTGATGAGGGCGGCCAGTTTATCGACAGGGGATTTTCCTACACCCTTGCGGTTTACTACACAAGCGAAGAACAGAAGGATATTGCCGCAGCCGCAATACACGACCTTGAACAGCTGGCAGGCATGAAAGCCCACATAAGCCTTGAGCCCTACAAAAACTTTTACGAAGCGGAAGAAGAACATCAGGACTATTATCTTAAAAACCCCGAAGAATTTCGCAAAGAGCTTATTGAAAGCGGCAGAATACAGGGATAGCGCCTGCGGGCAGGGATATATGCTATGCGGGCAGATATCCGCCACCATATAAAAAGGAGAAACAGATATGTTTAACGAATTTGAAAGCGAAATTATTACACTTACAGACGAAAAGGGCGAAATTATAATCGCTGACGTTGTGGACCGCCTTGATGCCGAAGACGGCAAAAGCTATGTTGCCATTGTGCCTATAGGGGAAGAATTCAGCGATGATGACCTTTACGCCCTGGAAAAACGCGTTGACAAAAACGGCGAAGAATATATGGTGGACATTGAAGATGACGCCACCTTTGAAAAGATTATCGAAATTTTTGTGCGCCGCATTGAAGAAAGAGAAAATGCCGCAGCAGCGGAAAACGTGATGAAGTACGAGCTGTAAAAATTATATAAAAAAAAACAAAATGTCATTCTGAGTATCCACCCTGTCATTCTGAGCGCAGCGAAGAATCTCTCTGCCTGTACAGTATAATGGCTGACAGCAGACTGATTAAACCGAGAGATGCTTCACATACGTTCAGCATGACAATATAATTATGCTGATTTACCTGTCATTCTGAGCGCAGTGAAGAATCTCGTGACTTCCTCCGACGAGGGAGCTGTCAACAAAGCTGACCGAGGGAGAGAAAACCCGAGAGATTCTTCGTCACTTACGCTTCTCAGAATGACTTTTTTATTTTAATGCTGTATTTTATTATTCGCCTTTTTTAAGTCTGGCTTTTGCTTCTTCCACAGTTTCGCTGTCTTTTGTCAGATAGTTTTCCACAAATTTGTCTTCGATAGATTTGTAGCCGCCTACAACTGCGTCCTCCACTTTTTTGTAGCCGCCTGTAACTGTGTCTTCAATTTTTTTGTAACCGTCTGTCACTGTTTCGGAAATTTTTTCCACTGTGTTTATAATTTTGGATTTTGCCATTTCTGTTCTTTTTCCTCCTATAAGATTTATTCCAAGCACAAGCACAAGCAGACACACTGCTGCGCCTGTAAAGATATTCATAAGTCTGATATTTTCTGCTGACATACCCTCAAAGGTTATCAGCATTGACCGCTGCAGCGAGTACAACGACACAAAGCTGTCTGCAAGGGATATGTTTCGCAGTGTTTTTACCACGGGAGATGGGATTATGCACGCCCGTGCAACGTTTATAACCGCCGCCGTTATTTTGGTAAAGGTGTAGGCTGCAATGGCTATCATTGCAATTTCATTAAATTTTGTGCCGCGGCTTTGTGCCACCGTAAGCACTGCAACCCCCGCAAGACATACCGATGTGATGACCAGCATTACACCCGTAAATTTTTTTGCAAAGTTTTCGTCAGCGGCATTTTTGCACGCACTGTGTTTTATCTGCAAAAGTGCAAAGCGCATTATAGCAAGCAGCGCATAATATACACCCATAGTGATAAACCACCAGGAAAACCGGGCAAAACCCACGGTCATATTGACCAATGCCCATACAAGATTTATTGCAAGGCTTGCCGCTGTAAAAACCGTAACTCTGCTCATTTAAGGCCCTTTGTCATTGGGATAAGACCAAGGAACATAACAATGCCCGCAATGCCGATAATAATGCCTTTTACAAATTCTTCCCACACAAGGCACTGGCACATACCAAAGCCGAAAACTATGGCTGCCGCCACGATGTAAAGAACTGTAAGCGCTGTTTTTGCGCTGATTTTAATTTTGGGCTTGTTTTCCATTTTGCGCCACACCATAACTGTGATAAGACCAAGCACAATGCCTGCTGCGCCTGCAACAATTCCCTGTTTAAATGCGTTCCATTCTGCCAGGAGCGCCATGCACATGCCCATGCCAAACAGCATTGTGCTTACTGTGCCCATAACAAGGGCAACAAAACTGCTTTTTTTCATATATAACTCCCTTTCTTTTAACCAATGTTTGTTTTGCTTTTTGCAAGGGTAATTTTAAGTTTTTTTACCAATTTTAACAATCATCAGAAATGTATTAAATGTCGGGTTAATAGTCAAAAAAGGCCACCAATTTGCCCACAAGTGTTGGAATAATGGAATTTGCCGACACATTTTTGCGATATGTTGGTATAATAAAAGGTGGAAATGATGTATTATTTCAACATAAAATCAACCTTTACGGAGTAAATATATGAACACAAAAAACAACAGCCGCCGCAGACAGTCGGTGGAAAAAATAGAAAAAGCCTTTGTTCAGCTGCTGCAGACAAAGGAACTAAAGGATATTTCGGTTGCCGAAATATGCAAAATGACGGGACTTAACCGCAGCACATTTTATGCCAACTTTATCGACATTTACGACCTTGCCGACAAGTTTGCCGACAAGATGGCAGAGGATTTTACCGAATTTTTAAACAGCAACAATGCATCCGAAAATACGGGTGCACATCTGGTGTTTAAGCATATATACGAAAATCAGATTTTTTACAAAACCTACTTTAAACTTGGTTATGACCGCAAATTCAAGGTACTTGCTTACGACGAAAAAAGAGCAAAGTCCGATTTTGGCGATGCCGATATAAAATATCACATCGAGTTTTTCCGCAACGGTTTTAACGCCATTGTAAAGCTGTGGCTGGCAGGCGGCTGCAAGGAAAGCCCCGAATACATGGCAGAGATTATAAAAAAAGAATACCGGGGCAGATAGAAATTTGCAGAACGACCTGTACCCCTTTAATTTAAAAGAGTTTAAATACTATATAACAAAAAACACCGCCGCCTTTGTGCACTGCACACAGACAGGTGGTGGTATTTTTTGCCTTATTCTATTTATCTTTTCTTGAAGACTGCATTTTGTATATAAACTGCTTTGCAACGTCCCTTGGCACAAGGCGCACCCCAAATGCACCCATTTTGCACAGCATATCGGGCAGGGCAATGGTTTTGCCTTTGTTCATGGCATTATAGCCGTATCGGCTTACCTGTGCGGCTTTGCCGTCGGCCCTGCCGCTGAACATAATATTGTTTTTAAAGCCTGCCGCATTGGCAAAACCCGTGTTTACAGGGCCCGGGCAAAGGGCAGTAACCGTTACACCCGTGCCTTTAAGCTCGGTGGCAAGGGCATCGCTGAAGGACAGCACATAGGCCTTGCTGGCATAATAGGTTGCCATAAGGGGCCCCGGTGCAAAGGCGGCAATGGAAGCCACGTTTAGTATGCGGCCGTATTTCTGCTGCAGCATATGGGGCAGATAAAGATGTGTCAGCTTTGTAAGGCTTAAAACGTTAAGGTTTATCATCTCCTGCTGTTTTGAAAGGTCAGAGGCGGCAAATTGGCCGAGAATGCCAAAACCCGCATTGTTTACAATCACGTCTATATCTATGCCGCTGTGCTGTGTAAAGGCAAAAATTTCGTCGGCGGCATGGGGGCAGGACAAATCCTTGGTGATAACGGTGACATCCACGCCGTATTCGCCTTCAAGGCTGTGCTTTATTGCATTAAGTCTGTCGGTGCTGCGGGCGGTGAGCACAAGGTTATAGCCGTCCTTTGCAAAAAGCTTTGCAAACTGTGCACCAAAACCGCTTGATGCACCTGTGATTAAAACTGTTTTTGCCATAAAAGTTTCCGCCTTTCTGCAGTTGTTGTAAAATGATTATGTTTTTATTTTATAGATTTGACTGTGATATGTCAAAGATTTATAATGGTAACAACAATATTCAAGGAGGTTTTGCCGTGAAAAATATATTTACAATGAAAAACCTTATTGCCGCTGTTCTTGCGGGATTTGTGCTGATGTTTATTATGATAACCACCCCAAAGGGCACCGAGCCTTTAAGCCCTGACGGAGATTATACATATCCCGACTACTGCATAGGCCACGAAAGCGAGTTTGTGGTTAACAAGGCGGCAAACAGCTATATAAACCACGGCTTTGTGGGCGACGCCATAACATACGTGGGCGACAAAGGCTTTAACAGCTATGGCGATTTTGAGCTGACCGCCAGCAAATATGACCAGAGCACAAACAGCTATTACAACCAAAGCACCAACCTTGGCTTTAAACTGCCTGACGGCTGGCAGGCTGTGTGCGGCACACCGACAGCAGATGAAAGCGACGCTTATTTTTACGACTACAGCGCTGTTTCTGCCGACGGGGAATATATGATAACGGTAAAATATCACGACCTTGAAAAAGACGGCATAAAAATAAAAGATGAAAAGGACTTTATCCTTTATTACGGCGATATAAAAACCGAAAAATACTGGCAGGACGGATACAGACATATTACGGGCAGCAATATTTTTGTGGGGGATAATTTTTGTTATCTCACCAATATGTGCAGCGACAAACATGACGACAAAGCCGTTGAAATGGGGCAGGTTTTTCTTGCAAACCAGCTGCTGAACGACAGATATGTGCTGCTGATAGAATATACAACGCCGTACAGCGATATCGACCACAGCGTGTGGGACTGTTTTTACAGCGGAAAATAACAGGTGACAAACGGACAAAAACAATTGTAGTATTGCAGGGGCGAACACAGTTCGCCCCTGTTTTTTATGGGTTATAAAGCACAAACGTAAAATCCCGACAAACATTGTCATGCTGAACGTATGTGAAGCATCTCTCGGTTTAATCAGTCTGCTGTCAGCCGCTATGCTGTGCTGACAGAGAGATTCTTCGCTGACGCTCAGAATGACAAAGGGGGTGTGGCTCGGAATAACAGGGAACAGGGCAGATACACCTCACTTCTGTAGGGGCGAACTGTGTTCGCCCGAAGGATTGCACGGTGTAAACGGATTTGCCGTCAACCGTCAGTCTGCGAAAACAGAGAGATTCTTCGCTTCGCTCAGAATGACAATTGTAAAATGCTCAGAAGGACAAACCTGTATATTGCAGAGATAAATTTACAAACAAAAAAGC
>JAFSAW010000076.1 GCA_017442085.1 Oscillospiraceae bacterium
AGCTGTTGAAGCAGGTGGCGTACCATTTGGTTATGACTACCTTGGTTTGAGAAAGTAGGAGGTATAGACAATGGCTTATAATTTTAAACAGGAAATGAATAAACCTGAACGTCTTGCTGGCGGTCATAGACTCTGTGCTGGTTGTGGCGCAGGTATCGCAGTAAGAGGCGTTCTCAGAGCTTTGAAACCAGAAGACAAAGCAGTTATCTGTTCCGCAACAGGTTGTTTGGAAGTTTCTACATGTCTCTACCCATACACAGCATGGAACGATTCTTTCATCCACTCTGCATTTGAAAACTCTGCTGCTACAGTAAGTGGTTCTGAAGCTGCATACATTGCACTTAAGAAAAAAGGCAAAGTTAAAGAAAACTACAAATTCATCGCATTCGGCGGCGACGGCGGTACATACGATATCGGTTTCCAGTCCCTCTCCGGTGCTATGGAACGTGGTCACGATATGGTTTATGTTTGCTACGACAACGGCGCTTACATGAACACAGGTATCCAGAGATCTTCCGGTACACCTAAATATGCAGAAACAACAACATCCGCTGTTGGTAAATGCAGCCCAGGTAAAAAACAGATCCGTAAAGACCTTACAGAAGTTATCGCTTCTCACCACATCCCATACGTTGCACAGACAACATTTATCGGCAACTTTAAAGACCTGCATGAAAAAGCTGAAAAAGCTCTTTACACACCAGGCGCAGCATTCCTCAACATTCTTGCTCCATGTCCACGTGGTTGGAGATACAATGCTGAAGATATGATGACAATCACAAAACTTGCTGTAGAAACATGCTACTGGCCACTTTACGAAGTAATCGACGGCGAATACAAACTCAGCTACAGACCAAAAGTAAAACAGCCAATCGAAAACTTCCTTAAACCACAGGGCCGTTTCAAACACCTCTTCAAGAAAGGCAATGAAGAACTCATCGCTGAAATCCAGGCTGACGTTGACAAACGTTGGGAAGAACTCTTGAAACTCTGCGGCGAAGAAGTTTAATTCGCAAGATTTTAAGACCCTTTTATAACAATAAGGCGCTGCTTTTAAAGCAGCGCCTTTAGTTTTTGATAAGGAATCTAACTATTAGACCTATTGGAATTTATCTAACTGTTTTCTTGTATATTATTATCTGCCAATGAATCTATCAAGTTTCTCAGATACTCCACCCTTTCTTCGTTAAAAGGCTGTTTGTTCTGATGTTTTTCGTTTTCACTCTCGTAAATTTCTTTGATACCGTAACTTTCTAATAAAGCTATAAGTTTTTTCAAGTAATCCAATCTTTCATTGTCAATAGGCGGATTCTCTAGATATCCTTCATCCCCACCTATATCCTCATAGCTTTCTTCACAATAACATAAATGTAATAATTCACCCCATTCAGGTCCAACAACACCTGATTTCAATAGTTCTTCAAACTTTTCTATTGGCTCATTATCAAACATCATATCAACTAACATATATTCATCCATAATAATTTCTTTTCTTCAAAAAACAATTATTTGTTCACAAAATTCAAGTTTATCTAACTATTTACTTTATATTACCATACAAAAACACCCCATACAAGAACAGGCACAGCCTGTTTGGCTGTGCCTGTTTTACGTTGGTATTAAATACTTAAAATTTATTTATCCTCAAACTGCATATTGTAATATTTTGCATACAGTCCGTTCTGTTCCAGCAGTTCGCTGTGGCTGCCCTGTTCTTTAATTCTGCCGTCTTCGATAACATAAATCTTGTCGGCGTTTCTTATTGTGCTTAAACGGTGGGCGATAACAAGTGTTGTTCTGCCTTCACTTAACTGCTCAAGGCTGTGCTGAATATATCTTTCGCTTTCGTTGTCCAAAGCTGAAGTGGCTTCGTCAAGGATAAGGATAGGCGGATTTTTAAGAAATACTCTTGCAATGGAAATTCGCTGCTTTTGACCGCCGCTCAAACGTGTGCCGCGTTCGCCCACAAAGGTGTTGTAGCCGTCAGGCAAGCTGATGATAAAGTCGTGGATATTTGCCTTTTTTGCAGCTTCGATAATTTCTTCGTCGGTTGCACCTGCCTTGCCATAGGCGATATTGTCGCGGATTGTACCGTAGAACATATATACATCCTGCTGTACAATGCCGATGTTCTGTCGCAGGGATTTCTGTTTTATATCCTTTATATCAACACCGTCAAGGGTGATGCTGCCGCTTGTAACATCATAAAAACGGGGGATAAGGCTGCAGATTGTTGTCTTGCCGCCGCCGCTTGGCCCTACAAGAGCAATTGTTTTGCCGCTGTCGATGGTAAAGGAGATATCATTGAGCACCTTTTCGTCATCATCATAGTTGAAGCTTACATTTTTAAGGGTGATTTCACCGTTGATTTTGCCAAGTTCAACTGCATCGGGGCTGTCCTGAATATCAGGCACTATGTCGATAACTTCTTTAAAACGTACAAAGCCCGAATAGCCTTTCTGCAGCATTTCGGTAAAGTCGATAAGCATATCCACAGGTTTCAGGAATATACCGATATAAAGGGCGTACAATGCAAGGTCGGTGGCATCAAGGCTGCCCTTTGCTATAAAATAACCGCCCACAACCAGCACGGTTGTATAAAGAATGCCCTGAAAAAAGCCGTTGGTTGCATGGTAAGAGCCCATACAGAAATAGTTGTTTTCCTTGGTGGTAAGAAATTTGTTGTTGCTTACACGGAATTTTTCCTGTTCAACGTGTTCGCCTGTAAAGCTTTTTACCACACGGATACCGGCAAGAGAGTCCTGCACAGAGCTGTTTACCCCTGCAATCTTTTTGCGGTTTTCCATAAACAGATGTTTCATCTGGCGGTTTTTGTGTATGCAGTACACAATCATAACACCGCATACAGCCATAAGAATAAGTGTCATCGGCACATTGAGAAAAATCAGTATACCGAAACTGCCGAATATCTTGATAAGGGCAATAACAATATTTTCGGGGCCGTGATGTGCAAGTTCGGTAACATCAAAAAGGTCGTTTACAATTTTGCTCATCATTTCGCCGGTGTTGTTTTTGTCGTAATAGCTGAAGGAGAGCTTCTGATAATGGTCAAACAAATCCTGACGCATATCACTTTCCATTCTTGCACCCATTATGTGTCCCCAGCCTGTTATAAAATACTGACAGCCAAATTTGATAACATACATTACCAGCAGGGCAATTGCTATGTATTTAAGGGATTTAATAACCTGGTCTGCAGGGCGGTTGAAAACGTTTTCGGTCAGATAGTCAAGTATCTGCGGAAAAGCAAGGTCGATTGCACTTAAAAGCAATGCACAGCCCATATCAATCCAGAACAAAACCCTGTAAGGTTTGTAGTAGGATATAAATTTTTTAAAAACTGACATAGTTACCTCGTGGTGAATTTTTATTACAAATAAAAAACCTCTGAAACAGAGGTTTTTTTGCGTATTTGATTTTACAGACTGTTATTACTGTTCGTTGTTTTCTTCACAGCAGCAGGTGCCTTCTGCCTGTTCTTCACAGCAGAATTCATCTTCTTCACAGAAATCTTCTTCGCAACAGCAACATTCGTCATCTTTTGGCATATAGTCTGCAAGATAATCTTCGTTAAAGAGCATTTCTTCGTATTCTCTCAGGTTTTCTTCTTTCTTTTTAAGATATGCTGTAACAGCAATCAAAGCGCCTGCTGCAGCAGCAAAAAAAGCGATTAATGCAAAAATAGTGGATTTTTTCATAGATGTATTCTCCTTGACATTATTATTTTCAACAGTTTTCAGTTCTTCGTCTTTAACAGACACTGTGTTGCCCGATGCGGCTTTGCTGCGGTAGATATTTACACCTTTAAGCACGGTGTCAGCGGCAAAATATTTTACCGATAAAATCATCTTATAAATTTCCAGAACACCTACAGCGGCATCAGGTACGTTTTTTACAATTTTCAGTACAGAAAGCTTGTTCATAAATAACGCCTCCCATAAATTTATACATATATTATCGCACAAAAACAAAAAACATACAACATATTTTTAAGTTTTCTTTACAGTTTGGTAAAAAAACTTTTAAATTAATCAATTATATGGTATTATATAATAGTATAAATAGTATCTGATGTCAAAAATGTTAAAAAAATCAGTTGAAATATATAAAAATTCTATGCAGACAAGGTGGTATGATTATGGATTTAAGCAACTTTTTTACATCCGCTGCCAGTATCATAAATACTATTGAAATAGGGGATATTTTAGACGTACTTATCATGACGTTTGTAATATACCAGGTGCTTATGATAGCAAAAAAATCCCGTATGAACCAGCTTCTCAAAGGGCTTTTGCTGCTGTTTGTTTTCTATGTAATTTCTGCACAGTTAGGCCTTAAAACAGTGGTATTTCTGCTTAACAATCTGCTGCAGTTCGGGTTTATTGCGGTTATTGTTGTTTTCCAGCCGGAAATCCGCCGTATGCTTGAACAGATGGGGCGTACCAGCATTTTCTCATTGGGCATATTTCAGAAAAAGGCACCTGAAGAGGAAGAAATTGACGAACTGAAAAGGACAATATCTTCAATATGTGACAGTGCAAAATCCATGAGCGAAAGCCGCACAGGCGCACTTATGGTTATGGAACGTTTTTCCAACCTGGGCGAAATCAAGCGCAGCGGTACAACAGTAAATGCCGACATCACACCGGAGCTTATCGGTACAATCTTCTACGAAGGCTGCCCGCTGCATGACGGCGCTATGGTTATTGAAAACAACCGCATAGCCTCTGCAGGCTGTGTGCTGCCGCTTTCTGATAATTTTGATATAAGCAAGGATATGGGCACACGCCACCGTGCAGCCCTTGGCCTCAGCGAAACCTGCGATGCGGTTATAGTGGTGGTAAGTGAAGAAACAGGCATAATTTCTGTTGCAAAAAACAGTGTTCTGGTAAGAAACCTCAACCGACAGAGCCTTTACAATCTTCTCAGCAAAGAGTTTATCGAGCCTATAGAAAACACTTCTGAAAAGGCACAGCTTAAAAAGGAAAAGGAGAAGAAAAATGAAAAAAAATAGATTAAAAGCATTTCTCGATTCCAAATATTTCACAATGCTGCTGTCCTTTTTTATGGCTGTTGCAATATGGCTGGTTGTTGTATCTTTCTTCAGCACAGATGCAAGAACCACAATCAAGGATGTGCCTGTGGATATAGACTACAATGCCTCTTACCTTAATCTTGAACTTGAAATTATCGAGCAGAGCATAGAAACAGTTGATGTAACAGTTGTGGGCCCGCGTGATGTGGTTGGTAGTCTGACAAAAGATGATATCATTGTTTACCCTAATATAAACAATGTAAAGATGGCGGGCAAATACGAGCTGTCTCTCAATGCTGTTAAAAAATCGGGCATCAAAGAATATCAGATAGAATCTCTCAGCAGCTATCAGGTTTCTGTGCGTTTTGACCATCTTACAGAAAAATCTTTCAAAATTGATGTGGATATATCCAACCTTACAATTCCGGAAGACCTGATGGTTGACAAAATTACAATCACACCTGACAGTGTTGTGGTTAAAGGGCCGGAAAATACTGTAAACAAGATAAACCGTGTGGTTGCAACTGTGCAGCAGCAGGAGCTTGGTCAGACAGCGGTGCTGCCTGCAGAGCTGGTGCTTTATGACGAAAATGATGTACAGCTTGATGCAACACATATTGTATATGATGTGGAAGAATTTAATGTTACAGTACCTGTGCTTAAGGAAATTACAGTGCCTGTGGTTATTGACTATACAAATGTGCCTGCAGGTTTTGACACTTCCAAGCTTAAGGTTGCACTTTCACAGCAGGAAATTACCCTTGCAGTGCCAAGCCGCAGTGCAGACAGCATAAACCAGTTTGTTGTGGGTTACATTGACCTTGGCACACTGGAAACAGACAAACCTTATGTGTTTGACATCACACTGCCAAGCGGTTACAGAAATGTAAAGGAAGTTGAACAGATTTCTGCAACTGTTTCGGGCGAAAATCTGCAGTCAAAATCCGTTTCGGTAAAAGAAATCAAAGTTATCAATGCAGGCGAACAGAATGTTGAAGTGCTTACAGAGGTAATAAACCATGTTGAGATTATAGGGCCTGAAAATGTTGTGGAAGCACTTACCGATGACAGCGTTATAGCACAGCTTGATATGTCTCAGGTTGCACTTGCACAGGGACAGCAGACTGTTGAAGTGGAAATGATTATTCCGTCAACAGATGAAGCATTTGTGCGCGGCACATACTATGTAACAATCAAAAACTAAAATGATTATTGTAAATAACATAAAACTTAATATAGAACAGCCAAAAGAACAGGCAATTGCAGTGGCGGTAAAAAAGCTTAAACTGTCAAAAGGCGAAATTTCAAAAGCTTTTGTTCACAAAATGTCGGTGGATGCACGCAATGGTGTCAAATTTGTGTACAGCGTTGGTGTGCATCTTGCTGATGAGAAAAGAGAAAATGATTTTGTTGGCAGGGATAAAGATATTACTGTAAAACAGAAACAGCCGCTTGTTATAGAAAAAGGCGATAAGCTGATGGAAAACCGCCCTGTTATATGCGGTATTGGACCTGCGGGATTGTTTTGTGCACTTGTGCTGGCACGTCAGGGATTCAGACCTGTAGTTCTGGAACAGGGCGAAGATGTTGACAGCCGCACCCGTACAGTGCGTGAATTTGAAAACACCGCAAGGTTGAATATCAGCAGCAATATACAGTTTGGCGAAGGCGGTGCAGGCACGTTTTCTGACGGCAAGCTGACAACACGCATAGGCGATTCACGCTGTGAATTTGTAACAGATACTTTGGTGGAATTTGGTGCGCCTGAAGAAATAAAGCATATTGCAAAACCGCATATCGGCACTGATTTGCTGGTGAATGTAATAAAAAATATCCGCAACGAAATTATCCGTCTTGGCGGCGAAGTGCATTTCTGCACAAAACTTACCGATGTAAATATCAAAAACGGCAGGGTATGCAGTGTTGTTACCTCCGATGGTGATATAGAAACTGACCTGCTGGTTATGGCAACAGGCCACAGCGCAAGAGACACATTTCTCATGCTTAAAGACAAGGCACTGGTTATGGAAGCAAAGCCGTTTTCTGTGGGTGTCCGCATAGAAAGCCTGCAGACAGAGATAGATAAGGGGCTTTACCATTCACTTGCAGGTCATCCGGCACTGCCAAAGGGTGAATATCAGCTGTCCCACAACACAAAAGGCAGGGGTGTTTACACCTTCTGTATGTGCCCCGGCGGCAACGTTGTGGCAGCGGCAAGTGAAGAAAACACAGTGGTGGTAAACGGTATGAGCCTTCACGCGCGAGACGGCAGAAATGCCAACAGTGCAGTGGTGGTATCAGTGACTCCAGATGACTTTAACGGTGATTTTACCAGGGCAATTGAATTTCAGCGTCAGCTGGAGAAAAAGGCCTTTGCCATGGGCGGCAAAAACTATAAAGCGCCTGCACAGACAGTGGACAATTTCTTAAACGGAAAAGCAGGGCTTAACATAAAAAGGGTGACACCTACATATCCGATAGGTGTTGCAGAATGCGATATGGCAGAGCTGTTTCCTGACCATATAACGAGGGACCTTAAAAATGCACTGCCTGCCATGAACCGCAAGCTGAACGGCTTTGCGGCTGACGACAGTGTGCTTACCGGGGTGGAAACCCGCACATCTTCACCGGTAAGAATAATCCGCGGGGAAGATTATCAGAGCAATATAAAAGGAATTTACCCCTGCGGTGAGGGTGCGGGTTATGCCGGCGGCATAATGAGTGCTGCTGTGGACGGCGTGCGCATAGCACAGCAGATATGCAGCGAATATACAGTTAAAAACTAAATTTATATACATTCAAGAGGTCTAAATGCTTTACAGAAAGTGGCACAGTGAACAATTGAATATGGAGCAGGTAAGCAGCTTGCAGCAGTCTCTGGGTATAAGCAGCCTGCTGGCAAAGGTGCTGGTAAGCAAAGGGGCAACAAGCCGTCAGAAAGCAAGGGAAATGTTTTTTGATGCGGTGCAGCTGTCCGACCCGTATCTTATGAAAGATATGGACAAGGCGGTAAAACGTATACTCAAAGCAGTGGACAGCGGTGAAAAAATTGTTATCTACGGTGACTATGATGTTGACGGTGTGTGTGCAACGGCAACACTGTTTACCTGCCTTGAAAATATGGGTGCAAATGTATTCTATAAACTGCCAAACAGAGAAAAAGACGGCTACGGCCTTAATGCCGCCATTCTGCAAAGCCTTAAAAACAAAGGTGTGGACCTTGTGGTAACAGTGGACAACGGCATTGCGGCAATACCGGAAATTGAATTTGCAAACAGCATAGGCCTTGATGTGATTATCACAGACCACCATCTGCCAAAGGGAGAAATACCCGATGCTCTGGCAGTGGTTGACCCGCTGAGAAAAGACGATACAAGCCCCTGCAAAACTCTTTGCGGTGCAGGCGTGGCATTTAAACTGGTATGTGCACTTGAAGCTGCCGACCCTATGGAAATGCTGGATTTTTACGGTGATTTTGTTGCAGTGGGCACAGTGGCAGACCTTATGCTGCTGGAGGGCGAAAACCGCACTATTGTAAAAGCAGGCCTGCAGATACTCAACGAGGGTGTACGCCAGGGCTTTAACAGCCTTATTGAAATATGCGGTTTAAGCGGCAAGGAAATAACCAGCGAAAGCATTGCATATGCAATTGCACCAAGAATAAATGCGGCGGGCAGAATGGCAGACCCTACCGTTGCACTGGAACTGCTGCTCAGCGAAGACGAAGACGATGCACGTATGCTGGCACAGCAGCTTGAAACCGAAAATCAGAAGCGTCAGGATATACAGAATAAAATGGCCGAGGATATCACACAGGAAATTCTGGCTGACGGCAGTTTTGCCAAAGACCGTGTTATTGTGGTGTGGGGGCAGAACTATCACCCCGGTGTTGTGGGCATTGTTGCATCACGACTGGTGGAAACCTATGCAAAACCTGCCATTGTTCTTACCCGTGACGGCGAAAACTATAAGGGCAGCGGACGCAGTGTTGCATCCTTCAATCTTCACAGAGCACTGGAGCAGACAAAAAGCTGGCTTGTGCGCTACGGCGGTCACGAACTTGCGGCAGGCCTGACCATAGAAGAAGAAAATCTGGAAAATTTCCGCCGTGCAATCAATGATATTGCAAACGATGTAACCGCCCTTGCAAAAACCGAAAGTCTTTATGTGGACTGTCAGGCGGCAGCGGGAGAAATTTCGGTGGAAAGTGTTTCGCAGATAAGTGCACTTGCACCTTTCGGCAACGGCAATCCAAATCCGCTGTTTATGATATGCAATGTACAGATAACGGGCATATACCCTGTAAGCGACGGCAAGCATCTGCGCATAAAAGTGAAGGACGGCAGCAGCTATCTGCAGGGGGTTATGTTTAACGTATCACCAAAAGAATTTGCATATAACATAGGGGATTATATAGATCTTACAGCCAACCTTTCCATATACGAAAGCAGTATGGGCAGTATGGTTTCGGTGAAAATCAAGGAAGTACGCCCTGCAAATCTGTCTGATGATATTATCGACAGCTATGATCTGTATAAGCTGTACAAGAACAATCCTGATATTTCAAAAGAGCAGAAGCAGCGCCTTTGCCCTACACGTCAGGATGTGGCGGATATATACAGATATCTTGGCCACGGCAATATTCCAAGTGATGATATCCGTCCGCTGTTTGTACATTTCAGCAGTATGGAAAGCGGCAGAATACAGATTGCAATTGATGTTATGCAGGAGCTTGGATTGATAGAAACTGCAGAGGAAAGCGGCAAAAACTGTTTTAAACTTGTAAAAGTAACACAGAAACGAGACTTGTTCTCCAGTGTTTATATAAAAGATTTATTAAACTGACCGGTGGTGTAGTTATGAAATACGAAGAACTTAAAAATCTTATAAATGAACACGGTGCAAAGCACTATGATGTAGAAACAATAGAAAGAGCATACCGTCTTGCAGAAAAAATGCACGAAGGTCAGTACAGAAAAACAGGCGAAGCATATGTTGAACATCCTGTTGCTGTGGCTGCAATAGTAATGGAGCTTGGCCTTGATACAACAAGCATTGTTGCGGCACTGCTGCACGATGTTGTGGAAGATACCGATGTTACTCTTGAAGAGATAGAAAAAGAATTTGGCAAGGAAACTGCACATCTTGTTGACGGTGTTACAAAACTTGGTAAAATCGCCCTGCTGACACAGGAAGAAGAACAGGCCGAAAACCTGCGCAAAATGCTGCTTGCAATGAGCCAGGACATACGTGTTATGCTTATCAAACTGTGTGACCGTCTGCATAATATGCGCACTTATGAAGGCTGGAAACCCCAGAAACAGCGCGACAAGGCACTGGAGGTTATGGAGGTTTATGCCCCTATTGCCCACCGTCTTGGTATCAGCAATATCAAGGACGAGCTGCAGGATATCTCTCTGCGCATCCTTGACCCTGTAGGTTATGAAGAAGTTAAAAATATCATTCAGAAAAACGGCAATGCACAGGTGATTGTAAATACAATCGTTGAAGAAGTTAAAAGCAAGCTGGTAGAGTTTGGCCTTGAAGATGCAACCGTTATGGGCAGGGTGAAAAGCGTTTACGGCGTATACCGCAAAATGTATATGCAGGGCAGAGACCTCAGCGATATATATGATATTCACGCTGTGCGCATTATCCTTAACAACGTTGCAGAATGTTACAATGCACTTATGCTTATGCACGATCTGTACCGTCCTATTCCGTCACGTTTCAAGGACTATATCTCCACACCAAAGGCAAATATGTACCAGTCTTTGCATACATCTGTTATCGGCAAAAAGGGTGTGCCTTTTGAAATACAGATAAGAACCTGGGATATGCACCATACCGCTGAATATGGTGTTGCTGCCCATTGGAAATATAAAACAGGTGTGCACGGTCAGGATAATATGGAGGAAAAACTTACCTGGGTTCGTCAGATTCTGGAAAGCCAGCAGGATTCTGATGATGCAAGTGAAATCCTCAATGACATCAAAAACGAGCTTATCCCTGATGACGTATTTGTATTTACACCAAAAGGTGACGTTATCAATCTGCCTTACGGCGCAACAATTATCGACTTTGCCTATGCAATTCACTCTGCAGTTGGCAACCGTATGACAGGTGCAAAGGTTAACGGCCGCATTGTGCCTATTGACTATAAGGTTAATACAGGCGAAATCATCGAAATTATCACAGCCAAGGACAAGGGCCCAAGCCGTGACTGGCTTAACATTGTTACAACCAGTGAAGCAAAAAGCAAAATCCGTTCCTGGTTCAAAAAGGAACGCAAGGAAGAGAATATCACCGAAGGCAAGGAAGCACTGGACCGTGAGTTCAGAAGAGCACTTATTAACCTTGAAGGTGATGAGTACACAAAATTTGTGGAAAACCTTGCAAAGAGAAACAAGGTAAACAATGCCGAAGAAATGTTTGCCGCTTTGGGCTATGGCGGTCTGCAGCTTGGCAAGGTAATGTTTAAAGCCAAGGAAGACTATGCAAAAATGCAGAAGGAAGCCAAGGCTGTTGAAGTTAAAATCAAAACAGCACCAATCAAGCGCACAAAAAGCTCCAACGGTGTTATTGTGGAAGGTCTGGACAACTGTCTGGTTAAATTCTCAAAATGCTGCAACCCGCTGCCGGGTGATCCTATTGTGGGCTTTATCACAAGAGGCTTTGGTGTTTCTGTGCACAAGCAGTCCTGTGTTCATGCCCGTCCTGAACTGCGTGATGAAGAAAACGCAGGCCGCTGGGTAAATGCTTACTGGGCAGACAATATCCGTGAAGACTTTAAGGCTACACTTAACATTGTTGCACTGGAAACACCTATGATTGTGGGTGAAGTTTCCATGATGATGACAAATAACAGAATTCCTGTTTTTGCCCTTAATGCACGTCAGATGCCTGACCACCGCATTGAAATGAGCATTACAATAGGTGTAAACAACACAGAACATTTAAGCAGTGTTGTAAACAAACTTTCCAAAAATAAAAATATTGTTTCTGTAATCAGAGGTTAATATAAAATGAGAGCAGTAGTACAAAGAGTAAAGGACGCCTGGATAACAGTAAACGGCGGCGAAAAACAGTATATGGAACAGGGTCTTGTGGTTCTGTTTGGCGTAAATGACACCGACGAAGCAAAGGACACTGCTGTACTTGCAAAAAAAATCAGCGAGCTGCGCATCTTTGAAGATGAAGACGGCAAAATGAATATTTCCGCATTGGACAAAAACTACAGCTGTATGGTTGTAAGCCAGTTTACACTGTTTGCCGACACCAAAAAGGGCAGACGTCCGTCCTTCATCAAGGCAGCACGTCCTGAAAAAGCAATACCTATTTATGAAAAATTCTTATCCGAAATAGAAGCGGCTGGCTTTAAAAAGGTTATACACGGCGAATTTGGCGCTGATATGCAGATTAACCTGACAAATGACGGCCCGGTTACAATAATCCTGGACACAGACGAATGGAAGGCACAGTAAATGAAAGTTTATCATCTTATGGGCAGTGCCCCATATTACACAAACTGCTATCTTTTTACAGATAATGCAGGCAATGCAGTTCTTTTTGACTGCAGCATCAGATGGGAAAAAATTGATGCAATTCTCAAAAATGACAATGCACAGCTTAAAGCTGTGTTTATGACACACGGCCATCACGACCACCGCGAATGTATGGAAGATGTGCGCAGAAACTGTGATGTGCCAATCTATATGGGCCGTCAGGATATCCTGCAGTTTCATATGGAAGATATCAATGAATTTAAAGATAAGGAAACCTTTGAAATCGGCGAAATGAAAATTTTTGCATTTCATACACCTGGTCACACACCGGGCGGTTTCTGCTTTAAATGCGATGATATGCTTATCAGCGGCGACACACTTTTTGCAGGCACAATCGGCAGAACAGACTTGCCGGGCGGTGATTATGAAACAATTATGAAATCTCTGCGTGTTATAGCAGAAATTGTCGGCAAACAGAATCCAAAGGTTATGCCGGGTCATGCACATTTTTCCACCTTCCATCAGGAAAAGGTGCAGAACCCTTATTTAAAAGAGGCAGTTAAGTGCTTATAGTTTTAAACAATCTTAAAAGTCATTACGAAATTGAACAGCTTACCCGTATGTTTACAAAAGAGCTGACTGTTGTTTACGGCACAAGGGAACAGCAGGCAGAAAATCAGGATATGCTTTATGTAAACAGACAGGGAGAAGATGTTTTTGCAGAGCTGTCTTTAAACGGCAAAGTATATGCAGGCACAGCAAAGGCCGATGAAGATGAAGATAAAATGATGCTGGATGTCTGTGCGGTGCTGTATAAAATGTATACACAGGCGTTTGACAAAAAGCTGGCGTGGGGTATGCTTACAGGGGTACGCCCTGTGCGCCTTATGCGCAATCTCTGCAAAAAATACGGTGATATTGAACCCGTAAAGGATATCTTTAAAAACAGATATTTTGTAACTGATGAAAAAATAAAGCTTTGCAGTGATATATATAAACTGCAAAAGAATATAACAGACAGCTGCCAACCGAACGATTACAGCCTGTACATCTCTGTGCCGTTCTGTCCAACACGCTGCAGTTACTGCTCCTTTGTTTCTGTGGGCAGCACAAATGCTTCAAAGCTTATGGAGCAGTATGTGGAAAAGCTGTGTGAAGAAATAAAATACACAGCGCAGACCGCAAAAGAAGCAAAGCTGAACCTTAAAACTATCTATATCGGAGGCGGCACACCAACAGCAGTCAGTGCCGAACAGCTGCGGCGTATAATGCAGACGGTAAAAGATAACTTTGACCTTTCTGCAATTAAAGAATACACCGTTGAAGCAGGCCGCCCGGACTGTACAACAAAGGAAAAACTGCAGATAATAAAAGAGCTGGGGGCAGACAGGGTTTCCATAAATCCGCAGACATTTTCGGACGAAGTGCTTAAGGCAATAGGCCGCAGGCATACCCATGCGGATTTTGTGGAATGTTATGAAACTGCAAAGGAAATGGGTTTTAAAAGCATCAATACCGACCTTATTGCAGGCTTGCCGCTGGATACGGTTGAAGGTTTTGAAAAATCTCTTAAAGGCTGTATAGAACTGGGGGCAGAAAACATAACGGTGCACACACTTACACTTAAGCGTGCATCAAATATTGTTACAGGCAACCAGAATAACAGCTATGCAGATGTGGAGCAGATGCTGGCAAAAAATGCCCTGCTGGCAGAAAACGGATATGTGCCGTATTATATGTACCGTCAGAAAGCCACCCTGCAAAGCCTTGAAAATGTTGGCTTTTCACAGCCTTGTCACGAAAGTCTGTATAATATTTATATAATGGAAGAAATTCAGACAATCATTTCCTGCGGTGCAGGCGGGGTGACAAAGGTGGTTGGACCAAACGGAGAGCTTAAACGTATATATAACTACAAATACCCCACAGAATATGTCAAGGATTTTGACACCATTTTAAAACGAAAAGATGAGGTGACAGAAGTATGCCGGCAATTTGGATTCCTAAACGATTAGTAGAAATTTCACTCATCAACGCAGCCGCCGCTGACAAAGGCAGTTTTGTCCGTCACTGTGAGTTTGAGTATGAGTCACGTGTTTATGCGGCAGCTAAGGAGATTGTTGCAGCAGACAGGCATATCATTATGCTTACAGGTCCGTCAGGCAGCGGCAAAACCACAACCAGCAATAAAATTGCCGAAAAGCTGCGCACCATGGGCAAACAGGCACAGGTGATTTCCATGGACGATTTTTATAAAAATCCCGAGGTTTATCCCCGCCTTGCCGACGGCACAAAGGACTACGAAAATGTTTATGCGGTGGATATAGAGCTTATGGACCAGTGCCTTAACCAGCTTTTGACCACGGGAAAAACTGTTCTGCCAAAATTTGATTTTAAAACCGAGCGCAGAATAGAAAATGCCACACCGCTGGATATAGGCGACGGCTTTGTTATTGTGGAAGGTATTCATGCTCTTAATCCTGTTGTGCTTGAAGGCCTTGACAGAAACAAGGTGTTCACCATCTATGCAGGTTTGAGAGAAGAATATTCACACCAGGGTCAGCGAATTATTCCCACAAGAGATTTGCGTCTTGTGCGCCGTATGATACGCGACCATAAATACCGCGGCCATACACCGCAAAAGACAATATCCATGTGGAACAGTGTATGTGAGGGCGAAGATAAATATATAAAACCATTCAAGCCAAATGCAGATCTGCTGCTGGACACATCTTTCAGCTGTGAGATACTGGTGGCAAATTCCGCACTTAAAAATCTGTCCCACGAGCTCAGCGACGGCACAGCAGAGTCACAAAGATTTGAACAGCTGCTTAAAGCATTTTCAAACTGTGATTTTATCCGTGAAGGCGATTTGCCATCCAGTTCTATGCTCAAGGAATTTTACGGACTATAATAAAAGGAGATATATATTATGAAATTTTTTGAAGATTTGATGGAATCTTCTGCAAAGGTTGCAGATAAGGTTGCAAAGGTTACAGGCGAATATATTGACAAGGGCAAAGAAAAAATCAACGAACTTTCCCTTGAAAACGAGCTTGGCAAAGCACAGAAACAGCTGGGTGCTTTGGTTTATGCACTGCATAAATCAGGGGAAGAAAACGACGAACTGGTAAAACAGTATATCGAAGATATTGCAAAAATTGAAGCACAGCTTGAAGAAGCACGCAAGGAAGATGCAGAAGAAACAGTTACACCTGAAGTTGTAAAATTCTGTTCAAAATGCGGCAGAGAAGCAGGTGCAGATGACGCATTCTGCAAAAACTGCGGCAACAATCTTAAATAAAAAATTAAAACCGTCCTGATTTCAGGACGGTTTTTCTTTGGCACCCCCAGCGAGAATCGAACTCACAACTAACCCTTAGGAGTAGCCCCGATACAACATCGGGAAGTGACATCTAATGCTAAAAAATGCTTGGAAATACAGGGTTTTTCAGCATTTCAAATCCCATCTGATACTACGCTGTGATAGCTAATTCAGAGGGATTTTACACCGTCCGATTGGCTCGAAATTAGCAAGG
>JAFSAW010000077.1 GCA_017442085.1 Oscillospiraceae bacterium
AAAGCATCTGCACCTGCAGCACCAGCTTTACCCTGTGCAACAGCGGAAAGTGCCATAGCTACACCTGCAGAAATACCCAGGCCGAGCAGGAAAGCAGGGTCAACTGTTCCGATTGCGCCCTTCATCTGCTGCATAAGAAGAAAGCCGTAAATTGTCTGTGTAAGAGGAGCACCTGCAAAAACTGTAAGAATGAATGGTGCTACTTTGTTAACCATATAGCATTTTTTCCATGCACCGATTGCTGCCTGGCCAGCAGCGCCGATACCAATTGCTGAACCTGTTGCAGCAATACCCATAACCAATGCTGTTCCTAAAAATCCGAAATCCATAATGATTCTCCTTTATAATTGATTTATTCTTCAAATGGTTTAAATTTATGACCGCTCCACGACATACCTAAATGTGAGGAGAATTCCAGTGTGTTAAGTCTGATACCGTGAACGATAACTGACAGAACGTTCAGAATCATATTGAGACCATGACCAAACACCAGGAGGAAAATAGCAAGTATCATGAACATGAAATTGCCAAACAGTGGACCTGCAAGTTCATTTACTGTTGCGGAAATTGCCGCACCTGCAAGACCTACAGCCCAAAGACGTATATAAGAAACTATATCACTGAAGAGGTTGAAGATGCCCAGCAATACCGAAACAATATTTTTAAGGCTTTCAACTATTGATTTAACAACACTTCCTTCATAGTTTGCAAATACGAAGCTAAACAGGAAACCTACAGCAACAAATGCTATTGCAATTGTACCTACAGGAATGCCGCTTATTACCAGACCCATGCTGAAAACTTCGCCGCTTACAACGAAGCTGAGAACAACATAGAACATACCGATAAGTTCTATTGCAGAACCTATATCACCCAATACTTTAAGTGATTTTCGATTTGTTATAGCACATTTTACATGAGCTATAAGCAGCTGGATAAGTGCCAGGATAAAACAGAATACCTGCAGGTTCTGTGCTGTTGTAAGACCCACCTTGCCTTCTGTCCAGAACGGATACCAGATTTTATCTGCATATACGTTTGAAATAACAGGAATGGACAAACCTTTAAGCCACTGTGGCAGCTGGTCAGGTGTAAGACCAAACCATGTACATGTCAGGGTACCCCAAATGATTGTGGACAAGCCAAAAAGGCCTACAAGCAGGAACACCGGAGCAACAGTTTTTTTGGACACAAGCGATTTTACAATCGGTACAGCAACAACAGCGCTGATTAACAAGCCATAGCCGCCGTCGCCAAAAATCATACCAAAGAATACAAGTATAAATGCCAGGAACCAGGCAGATATATCATATTCGTAATATCCCGGTATAGTGTTCAGGAAGTCTGTAAGCGGATATATAAGACTTACAAACTTATTGTTTTTAAGTTTTGTAGGAACATTGTCTTCTTCTGTAGGTTCTTCAATAACAAGACCCCAGGAGTTTTCTTTTGCAGTATTTTTGATGCAATCGATATTTTCTGCTTCGATATAACCTGTAAAATGTGCAACTGAAAGATTGTTTTCTCCATCGGAAGCCAAAGTTTCATCTGCCATACCTGTAGCATAAATTTCAAATTCAATTTCTTTTTCATATGCTTTAACTGCAGCTTTCATGCCTGCAGTATATCCCGCATATGCAACTATTTTTTCATCTATGTTATTGATACAGCCTTCCAGTTCGTCAATTTTCTGTTTCATTGCCGAAATTGACATTTTTGGAAGTTCAAGACGGTAGTTGTTTAAAGACTGAACAGCTTCTTCGTCTTCTTCTGTTCCCTGTCTGATCAACATACATTTAACAGAAGTTTTGGTTTCTTCCAGACGTATTGTTTTTACGTTTTCACCTAAAGCTTCATATTCTGCTTTAGGAATTTCGTAAAGTGCAATATCAACACCTTCTGATGCCAGATATTTAAGCATTTCAGGTTCGAAGTCGCCCCAGTTTTTAATACGGTCAATTTCTGTTTTAAGAGAAATCTGTTCTGACTGATAAGCCTTTTTCTCTTCAACAAGAGCAGTAACTTCTCTTGCTGCAGCAATTGCCTCATCAACTGTTGTCTCTTTTACTTCTTTATTTTTCTTTACTTTTTCTTCTATGCTGAAAATACTGTTTTCAAGCATAGAAATCTTCTCTTTAAGTTCTGCGATGCGGCCTCCGTTGCCTTCGGCTATTTCGATATGCATAAGGCCCATCTTGCGAAGCTTTGTGAGAGTTTCTGATTTTTTATCCCCCATGATAATAAGGGAAACTTTTTTCATAGGCACAATCATAACGAATAAACCTCTCTTTCGGAAGCTGTAGCGTTGCGAATTGCTACCTTGCGTTTTGAAATTTTGGAACGAACAACAGCATTAACCTGCTGGTCCGCCATATAAATAGATATCTTTTTGATATTCTCTTCTGTTTCAGGGATTTTAACCTTTTCAAACAGGTTAACTCTTTGTGAAGTAGAACGAAGTTCTGCCTCCAGAAGTCTGACCTGTTCGTCCAACACTTCTGCCTCCAGGTCAAGTGACATCGCCTTTTCCATATGGTTTGCAGCTATGTCAACCCAAAGGGGAGTTTCATACAAATCATAGTCGCCTCTGGAAAAATCAGCACCGTCAAAGGTAGGGATTGCAACACCTGCAATATTTCCCATACCTTTGCGTATATTGCTTACAGTGATTACACCTTCAGGAAATGCTTCTTTTTCACAGAATACAGCAATCCAGGAATGGAAGCCTTTTTCAAGTTCTTCCTTTTCTGTTCTTACTGCTTTGGCCTTGGCTTCAATGGTGCGGATTTCCGCCTGAAGCTGCTGTTTTTTAAGTGTCAGAGTAGGCAAATATCTCCGGTACATCTTGAGAGCATCTTTCTGTACCTTTAACTCGTTTTTAGTAAGTTTGATTTTTGCCAAAATATTTGTCCCCCTTATTTAGCAGGCCAGAATTCTTCAATAAGGTCTGATTTAAGGCCTGTTTCGTCTTTTTCGAAACATTCAGCCAGAATTGACCAGCCCATATCGAGAGAATCTTCAAGTGACATATTAACTGACAAGTCCATAAGTTTGTTTTCGAAAAGTGCGCCGTATTTAAGCAGCTTTTCATCCCAGCGGCTCATTGCAAAGCCCATGATTTTCTTTTCGATTGTTTCTTTGTAAGAAGAGTAAAGACGAATCATACCGTCCATAAGTGCGCGGTGGTCTTTACGTGTCTTGCTGTTTACGTTCTGTTTAAGACGGGAAAGTGAACCGAATGGTTCGATACGGCCGCCTTTAAGATAGTACTGACCTTCTGTGATGTAGCCTGTGTTATCAGGTACAGGGTGTGTAACGTCGTCACCAGGCATTGTTGTAACAGCCAGAACTGTAACAGAACCGGAGTTTGCAAAGTCAACAGCTTTTTCGTAACGGGAAGCAAGCTGGGAATAAAGGTCACCAGGATAACCACGGTTGGAAGGAACCTGTTCCTGAGTAATAGCGATTTCTTTCATTGCGTCAGCAAAGTTTGTCATATCTGTAAGAAGTACAAGTACGTCTTTATCCTGAAGTGCAAACTGTTCTGCAACTGCAAGGGACATATCAGGAATCATCATACATTCAACTGTTGGGTCACTTGCTGTGTGGATAAACATAACTGTTTTGCTGAGCGCGCCGCCTTTTGACAGTTCTTCTTTAAAGTAAAGGAAGTCGTCATATTTAAGACCCATACCGCCAAGAACGATAACATCAGCTTCAGCCTGCATAGCAATACGTGCAAGAAGCTGGTTGTATGGTTCACCGGAAATTGAGAAGATAGGCAGTTTCTGGGAAACAACCAATGTATTGAACATATCAATCATTGGGATGTTTGTTCTCATCATACGGTTTGCAAGAATACGTCTGCTTGGGTTTACAGAAGGACCGCCGATAGGCTGCATATTTTCTGTGAGCACAGGTCCTTTGTCTCTTGGTTCACCGGAACCGTTAAAGATACGGCCAAGAAGGTCTTCGCTGAAGGAAACACGCATATCGCGGCCCAAGAAGCGAACTTCATCACCTGTGGAAACACCTTTACCGCCTGCAAAAACCTGAAGGGAAACAACGTCGCCTTCAATTTTGTTAACTTCTGCAAGGGACTTGCCGAAACGTGTAGTAATCTGAGCAAGTTCTTTGTATTTAACATCTTTTGCCTTTACGGTAATAACGTTACCAGTGATAGATTCAATTTTATTAAAAACTTTATTCATTGTTACTCACCACCATTTAATAAAAGCTCTGCCTCGCGGCTTAAGTTACCTTTGCCTTCTGCATAAAGTGCATCGATATCACCTTCTGCTTTTTTGAATGCTTCGCTTTCAAATTCTGTGTAGTTCCAGTCGATAAATCTCTGACGCATACGGTTGATAAAGCCACGTGCTTCGTCTTTGTTGCTCAGTTCATATTCGCTGCCAAGAACTTTTACAAGTTTGTCTGTAACATACTGCTGACGTGTTCTGCCGCAGTTTGCTTCGATAAGGTCGAAGGAGTTCTGCTGGAGATATACAGCATCAAGCATATCAGATTTAAGATATGTTACATAGTCAGTAAGGCTTGTACCTTCTTCACCAACAACCTTCATCATAGAACCGATGTCATAGCCATGATTAAGAACTTTTTTGCAGAAACCAACTTTCTTGGAATCTACAACACCTGTATATTTGGACCAGGAGATAACCGGGTCGATAGCAGGATATTTACGAGCGTCGGAACGTTCACGGGAAAGACCGTGGAAAGCACCAACAACTTTAAGTGTTGCCTGTGTAACAGGTTCTTCAAAGTTACCGCCTGCAGGAGAAACTGTACCGCCGATTGTAACAGAACCTGTGCTGCCGTCAGGAAGACGAACATAACCTGCTCTTTCATAGAAAGCAGCAATGTAGGATTCCAGATATGCAGGGAATGCTTCTTCACCAGGGATTTCTTCAAGACGACCGGACATTTCACGCAGAGCCTGTGCCCAACGGGATGTGGAGTCTGCAAGAAGAAGAACGTTAAGACCCATCTGACGATAGTATTCAGCCATTGTTACGGATGTGTAAACTGAAGCTTCACGGGATGCAACCGGCATGGAAGATGTGTTACAGATGATGATTGTACGTTCCATAAGTGAACGGCCTGTTTTAGGGTCGATAAGTTCAGGGAACTCTGTAAGTGTTTCAACAACTTCACCTGCACGTTCGCCACATGCTGCGATGATAACGATGTCAACGTCAGCATATTTGGAAGTTGTGTGCTGAAGAACTGTTTTGCCTGCGCCGAAAGGACCTGGTGTACAGTAAGTACCGCCTTTTGCTACAGGGAAGAAAGAGTCGATAAGACGAACCTTTGTTTCCATTGTTTCAACAGGAGCAAGTCTTTCGCTGTAGCAGTTAACTGCACGTTTTACAGGCCATTTAAAGGACATTGTGAGTGGGATTTCACGTCCGCGTTCGTCTGTAACAACTGCAACTGTTTCATTTATTGTGTATTCGCCTTTTTCTGCAATGGACTTGATTGTGTAGTTGCCAAGCAGATTAAAAGGAATAAAGATTTTGTGTACAAAAGCTCCTTCAGGAACTGTACCGAAATATTCACCTGCACGAAGTGTATCACCAACTTTTGCAACAGGTGTAAATTCCCATTTCTTTTCGGAATTCAAAGCCTCTACATAAACGCCGCGTTCAAGGAACCAGCCAGCCTGTTCTGCCAGGAGTGGCAGTGGGTTCTGAAGTCCGTCATAAACCTGACCAAGCAAGCCTGGACCAAGCTGTGCAGACAGCATATCACCGGTGAACTCAACTTCGTCACCGCATTTTACGCCGTTTGTCATTTCATATACCTGAATCTGTGCGATATTTCCGCGTATACGGATAACCTCACTTTTAAGTGTTGTGTCGCCAACTTTAACAAAACAAATTTCATTCATGGAAACATTGTTTTCAAATTCGACAGACACCAAGTTACCGTTAACGCTTACAACTTTGCCTATATTTGCTGTCATTGAATAGCCTCCAACCTTTCTCCGTTCATAATGGAGTTATAAATATTTTTATATGCGGTTTCTCCGATTTCCGCATTAAACTGTCTCATACGAGAAATCAGTTTTAATTTAAGCCCATAGTAAAATACAGCGTCTTCCGAAAAATTATCCAGCGGTCTGAGAGTGTCCAGAAAATCCAGACGGTAACGGTTGAGATATTTTTCTGCCTCAAGAGGACTTTCCATATCAACCGCTGTGCGTGCCACTTTCATAAGTTCAACAGGGAAATTTTTGTTTTCTGTATCAAAGCTTTTTTTCATTTTTTCAGCACGGGCTTTTGCAAGGGCAAATCGAAGTTCACGTTCGCCTTTGTTCCATGCCTCAATCAAATCCGAAGATGATTTTTCATATTCTCTCGGCGGTGTAATTGTCAATTTGCTTATTTCATGCTGCGCCTTTTTGTCTAAAAATCTCTGGCAAAGCTCTAAAAATCTTTCCTCTGTAACAGGAATCGCCACATTTTCGTTTACACCATCCAATGATGGCAGCTGCGACATAAAATAAATATTAGCCATATTATTCAGCCTCTTTCAAAAGTGCTGTAACTTTAGGGCTGAGATAGCCTGAAAGCATCTCAACAACCGCTTCAGCAGAGTAATCATAGTAAGCTCCGCCGTTATTTACAGCAATACGGAATCCTCCGTCAAAATTGTCATTTGCTTTAAATGTAACGCCTTCAATCATTTTTTCTTTGAGACCTGCAAGAAGAGTATCTTCAAGAGATTTCAAATCTTCACTGTTCAAAATCACTGTGATGTCTTCAGCATCAGGTTTAGCTGCCCAGCCTTCTACAGCTTTCATAACAAGCTGTGCAAAAGCATCTGCAGAGTACACTGCTGTTACATTGCCTGCGATAATAGCATCAGCTTCCTTTGCAACGCTTTCTCTGAAAGAAATAAGCAGATTGCGGCCTGCCTGACGAATAGCATCTTCGCTGGATTTAACCATTCTGTCGTTTTCGTTCTTTGCATTAGCCAGGTATTTTTCAGCTTCTGCTTTAGCATCTGAAATAATTTTTTCAGCTTCCGCTTTAGCTGCTTTAAGCACTGCTTCTGCTTCAGTTGCGGCAGCTTCTACACCATCTTTTTTAATCTGATCTATAAGTTCCTGCAATTGTATTTCCATAATGCATTCTCCTTTTTGAATTTTTTTATTAATCATATGCTTTAATTATGCAAGAGCTAAAGTAATATAACCCCATAATATTTCATGATATATATAATACTATATTTTTTTTAATATTTCTATAGTTTTTGTGAAATTTTTGTCTATTTTTCAAAAGTTTATTATTAAAAACAATTTTCATTCTTTCCTTTTGTTAAGTTGCACAGTTTTTTGCATTATTTTCCAACAGTTAATATGCTTTACAATTAAATTATGTATATATTTTATCACCAATTATACCGATAAAATGTTCAAAATATGCAAATAAAAAAGCATACTCCCGAAAGAGTCTGCTTAAAACGGTTATATTAAATTAAACCAATACGCCCATAAATACGCCGCAGAATACAAGTGCAACGATTGTCATCAATTTGATGAGAATGTTGATGGATGGACCGGATGTATCTTTGAATGGGTCACCAACTGTGTCACCGATAACAGCTGCTGCATGAGCTTCGCTGCCTTTGCCGCCGTGGTTGCCGTTTTCGATGTATTTTTTAGCGTTATCCCATGCACCACCAGCGTTGGACATGAAGATAGCCATAAGAACACCTGTTACGAGGGAACCAGCAAGCATACCGCCAACTGCTTCTGTACCAAAGAGGAAGCCTACAAGAACTGGAGCTACAACTGCCATGATACCTGGAACGAGCATTTCTTTAAGAGCTGCTGTTGTGGAGATAGCAACGCAGGATTTGTAGTCTGGTTTGCCTGTACCTTCGAGGATACCAGGGATTGTACGGAACTGACGACGAACTTCTTCAATCATGGAGTAAGCTGCTTTGGAAACGGATTCCATTGTGAAAGCAGAGAACAGGAATGGGAGCATACCACCGATGAAGAGACCGATGATTGTTGTTGGGTTGAGAAGGTCGATAGCATTGAGCTGAACTGCTTCTGCGTAGGAAACGAAGAGAGCAAGAGCTGTAAGAGCTGCGGAACCGATAGCGAAACCTTTACCGATAGCTGCTGTTGTGTTACCAACTGCGTCAAGGCTGTCTGTGATTTCACGAACGGATTCGTCAAGACCGGACATTTCTGCAATACCGCCAGCGTTGTCTGCGATTGGGCCGTAAGCGTCAACAGCAACAGTGATACCTGTTGTGGAGAGCATACCTACAGCTGCAAGAGCAATACCGTAAAGACCACAGAATTTAAATGCGAAGAAGATACCAACGCAGATAAGAAGGATTGGAACTGCTGTAGACATCATACCTACTGCAAGACCGGAGATAATTGTTGTAGCAGGACCTGTTTCGGACTGTTCAGCAATTTTCTTAACGGATTTGTAGTCACCGGATGTGTAAATTTCTGTAACGATACCGATGAGAAGACCTGGGATAAGACCAGCAATGATAGCGAGAGCTGGAGCAAAGTTGCCAAAGAATACTTTAGCAAGAACAAATGCACCAACAACTACGATAGCGTCAGCTGTGTATTCACCCATGTTGAGTGCTTTCTGTGGGCTGCCGCCTTCTTTACCACGTACAAAGAATGTACCAAGGATAGAAGCAACAATACCAAGGGAAGAAAGAAGTGCTGGGAAGATAACAGCGCCGTTTTCTACGAGAGCTGTGTTGGAGTTAGCCCAAACAAGACCAAGTGTCATAGCGGAGATGAGGGAACCTACATAGGATTCGAACAAGTCAGCACCCATACCAGCAACGTCACCTACGTTGTCGCCTACGTTGTCAGCGATAACTGCAGGGTTACGTGGGTCGTCTTCTGGGATACCAGCTTCAACTTTACCAACAAGGTCAGCACCAACGTCAGCAGCTTTTGTGTAGATACCGCCGCCAACACGTGCAAAGAGAGCGATGGAAGAAGCACCAAGGGAGAAGCCGAAGAGGATGTCAGCATTGCCTGTGATTGCATAGATAAATGCAACACCAAGAAGGCCGAGACCTACAACGCACATACCCATAACTGCACCGCCGGAGAATGCTACGGACAATGCCTGTGCCATACCGTGGTCTTTTGCAGCGGAAGCTGTTCTTACGTTAGCTTTTGTAGCAACGTTCATACCGCAGTAACCTGCGATTGTGGAGAATGCTGCACCAACCAAGAAGCAAAGTGCTGTTGGGATGTTTCTGATAACACAGAGAACAACAAAAAGTACAACTGCAAAAATAACCAAAATTTTATATTCTGCAAACAAGAAAGCTCTAGCGCCTTCTGCAATTGAGCCGGCAATTTCTTTCATTCTTTCTGTGCCTTCGTCAAACTTGTTGATTTTGCCTGTGAGAACAAAAGCAAACAGAAGAGCAAGAATACCAGCTGCTACTGCTAAAAACATCAAATTCACAACTAATTCCTCCTGTTGAAATAATACTAATAAAATTTAATGCCTATCAATTATATATAAAAACAATAAAATTTACAAGCCTTTTTTAACAAAAAAGTAATAAATTGTGCAAATTTTGTTTAAAAAAACACCATTCCCCGTTTTTTTCGGAAAATGGTGTGATTTTTTGGTTAAAATACCTAATTGTTATCTGTTGATAAATGCTGCAAATGCTTCGTATGTTGCATAAACGTCCAGCTTGGAAACAATTTCAAACGGTGCGTGCATGGAAACAACTGCAACACCGATGTCAACTGTTGTGATGTCGCATTCTGCAACAAAACGTGCAACTGTGCCGCCGCCGCCCTGGTCGATTTTGCCAAGTTCCTGACTCTGCCAGCAAACGCCTTTGGAATCAAACAATGCAATCATTTCTGCCATAAATTCTGCACCGCAGTCG
Source organism: Oscillospiraceae bacterium (assembly GCA_017442085.1). GTDB lineage: Bacteria > Bacillota > Clostridia > Oscillospirales > Ruminococcaceae > RGIG3102. The sequence goes on from JAFSAW010000077.1 coordinate 9,931, forward strand.
TTTGTACCGCTCTTGCCGCCTGAACCTGTGTATTTTGTAAGAACTGCACCTTTGTTGAGATAGCAGGAGTTAAGAGGTTCGTATGCATCTGCAAATGTAGGGTCGTATGCTGCACCAACGTCTGCAGAAAGACATTTGGAGTTCTGCAGTGCTGTAAGGTAATTTACACCCTGCATCATAGCAAGATTTGTGATAAAGTTTTTGAGATAATCTGCCTGAAGACCTGTTGCGCCTGTGGAACCGATTTCTTCTTTATCTGCAAAGATTGTAACTGTTGTCTTTGTAGGATTTTTTGTTTCAAGTTCTGCCATGAGTGATGTGTATGCACAAACACGGTCGTCGTGACCATAGCCGCCAACCATACTTCTGTCAAAGCCAACGTCTCTTGCTTTGCCTGCAGGAACAACTTCTACTTCTGCACGGAGAAAATCTTTTTCTGTAATGCCGTATTTTTCGTTGAGGTAAACAAGTGTTGCAAGTTTAACTGCATCTTTTACATCTTCGCCGTTTTCATCGATGAAAGGAAGAGAACCAACGATAACGTTCATTTCTTCGCCTTTGAGAACATCGCCCATTTTGCGTTCTCTCTGGTCTTTGCCAAGATGTGGAAGAAGGTCGGAAATGCAGAAAACAGGGTCGTTTTCGTCTTCACCAACATTGATTTCAACAAAAGAACCGTCTTCTTTATAGATAACACCGTGCAGTGCAAGTGGTGTTACTGCCCACTGATATCTTTTTACGCCACCGTAGTAGTGTGTTTTGAGATAGCTGATTTCGCTTGCTTCGTAAAGCGGATTTGGTTTGAGGTCAAGGCGTGGTACATCAATATGGCTTGCCACTATATGTGTGCCGTTGTCAACTGCCTGCTGACCGATTGTGGAAAGGATAAGGGCACGGTTGCGGTTGTTGAGATACACTTTGTCCCCTGCTGTGTACACTTTTTCAGGGTTGTATTCTGTGTAACCGTTTGCCTTTGCCATCTCGATAATATGGCTTACTGTTTCACGTTCTGTTTTGCATACAGACAGAAAGTCTTTGTATGCTTCGCAGAATTCCTGACTTTTAGCCCACATTTCAGGATTTGTTCTGGAAATGTGGTCTACAGAAAATGTAAGTTCTTTCTGTAATTCTTTAGCGCTTTTCATTACTAAATTTCTCCTTCCGAAACATTATATATTTGCTGATAAGCATTATATGCTTTATTTATTTTATAGACGTAATTTTCCATCTGTGTGTATGGAAATTCCGTCAATATTTCTGTGTTGTTCTCTTTCAAAAGTTTATCTACTGTTCCCCAGCCGCTGTGATATGCCGCCGCTGCAGTGCTTACATCGCCGCTGTACCTTTCGAGATTACGGGACATATAATATGCACCAAAGCGTATAGAGGTGTCCGGATTGTACAAATCCTCAAAAACGATATCCTCTCTCGGACACAGTTTAAGCTTTATCCATGCAAATGCTTCTTCCGTTATCTGTGTAAGGCCTATTGCATCTGCATCGGATTTTGCATTCGGGTCAAAACCGCTTTCAGTCTTGATAACGGCCAGTATAAGATATTTGTCTATGCCAAACTCCTGAGCATACTTTTCCACACTGTCCATATATTTTAAAGGGTAAATTGCCTGCTTTACATCAAGTATTTCATCTTCCACAAAAGATTTAAGCCCCAATGCCGCAATTGCAGCCACCGTTAATACCAGTAAAATTCTTAAATATTTAATTCCCTGTCCCTCCTTTAAAGGTTTTTCAAGGATTTCAGAATATATTCGCCCTGATTTTTCAGTTCTTCAAGTGTTGTATTGTTGTACACAAGATAATCCGCTTTATTAATCAGGATTTCAAGTTTTGTCTGTTTGCCGATACGGTTCTGTGCCTGCTGCAGAGATATGCCGTCACGTTTTATCAGACGTTCATACTGACGTTCTCGGTCACAGAGAATAACAATAAACTTATCACAGTACTTTTCAAAATCGTGACCGATGATAACCGCACCGTCAACAACTACAATATTATTGCCGTTTTCAAAATATTTATCGGTATCTGCCAATATCTTACTTATAATAAACGGATGTGTAATATCTGTGAGTTTCTGCAGATTTTCAGGGCTGGAAAAAGCTTTTTTTGCAAGCTGCTGTTTATCTATAACACCTTCGCTTAAAATATCCGCGCCAAAAGCTTCACACAGCTGCAGCTGACAGTCAGTGTCACTGTGTATTTCTTTTGCCACTTCGTCACAGTCAACTACGGGGACACCGCTGCTGACAAAAAAATTGGCAAGGCTTGATTTTCCAACGCCGCTCTGACCTGTGAGCGCAACAATCAGTTTTTCTTTCATTATATATTACTTCTTTCTTAATATACGCACCGACAGCAGTATAAAAACAATAATTATTGCCGCAATTATAATCTGTGCATATGCAAACGGAAAATAGACTTCCGCTGACGGCAATATCAAAACAAGAGCCGGCAGCCATATCAGCATAATAACAGCTGCCATAGCCAGCAGGCTGCTTATCCCCAGAGACGAAACCGCCATAAAACCTGTGAACATACCTGTTGCTGATGCAACAGCTGCAAACACTGCACCGAACAGCAGATACAGTCCTGTGATTTTAAAAAACTTTTTCATTATAAATTCGCCACTCTGAATTCCGCTGAACGCAAAAGTCTGTTATATACCGCCAGACCTACATCGTCCATTGTAGGCATAATTGCATATGCCTTTTCTGCACCGATTTCATCAAGCTGTCTTAAAGCGGTAAAAAGCTGTACCGCCTGGGATGCACTGTTGTTTTCTTTGCCGTAGGTTACACATCGGCAGTCAAGGAGCGGCACAAATTCTTCAAAACAGAATGCCACCGCGCCGTCTGCTTCCACCTTTTCCTTGTATTTTTCAAAGGAGGCATTGATAATTGTAACCTCGCATTTAGGTGCATAGTGCTTGTGCTTAAGCCCAGGTGAAAGCACCTTGTCGTCAGACATAAGCTCTTCAGTGATGCCTTTGGACAGTTCCACCTTTTTGCCCAGAACTTCGCTTATCTGCGCCTGTGTTACATAACCCGGGCGGAATATAATTGGTGTTTCCCCTGCCAGTGAAACAACTGTGGACTCCACACCCACATCGCAGCTGCCACCGTCGATAATCATAGGTATTCTGCCCTTTAAATCTTCGTACACATACTGTGCATTTGTAGGGCTTGGTCTGCCCGAACGGTTTGCACTTGGCCCTGCAAGCGGCAAGCCTGTTCTGGAAATAACCTCAAGAATGACAGGAGTTCTCGGCATACGTATGCCTACTGTGTCAAGCCCTGCACTTACTGCATCGGGAATAATATCTGATTTTTTAAGTATGATTGTCAGCGGACCCGGCCAGAAAGCTTCAGCAAGCTTCAAAGCGTCATCTGTAACCTCTGCTGCAACCTTGTGCAGCATATCATAGTCGCAGATATGCACAATCAGAGGATTGTCCATAGGTCTCTCCTTTGCCTTGAAAATATTTTCGCAGGCAACGGAATCTGTTGCATCGGCAAAAAGACCATAAACGGTCTCGGTAGGCAATGCAACAGGCTGTTTTTCTTCTATAAGTCGGCAGGCTGTTTCAACCGCCTGCTGTGATGGCTTTGCCAGCAAGGTTTCCATTAGTTTTCCTCTGCTCTTTTAAGCTTTTCTGCCTGGTCTACTGTTACAAGGCTGTCGATAACTTCGTCAAGGTCGCCGTTGAGAATCTGTTCAAGACGATAAAGTGTAAGACCGATACGGTGGTCTGTCAGACGGCCCTGAGGATAGTTGTATGTTCTGATACGTTCGCTGCGGTCGCCTGTACCAACCTGGCTTTTGCGTGCTTCTGCAACTTCTGCATCCTGTTTTGCCTTTTCGATATCATAAAGACGGGAACGAAGCACTTTAAGCGCTTTGTCCTTGTTTTTGTGCTGTGAACGTTCGTCCTGACATTCAACAACGAGACCTGTAGGAAGATGTGTTACACGGATAGCGAAAGATGTTTTGTTGATGTGCTGGCCGCCTGCACCGGATGAACGGAATGTGTCAATTTTAAGGTCTGCAGGATTGATGTCAATTTCAACATCGTCAACCTCCAGCATTACAGCAACTGTAACGGTGGAGGTGTGGATACGGCCCTGTGTTTCTGTGTCAGGAACACGCTGAACACGGTGAACACCGCTTTCAAATTTAAAGCGGCTGTAAACACTGTCACCTTCAACAGAGAAGCTTACTTCCTTGAAACCGCCAAGTTCTGTTTCGTTAAGGGAAAGAATTTCGGTTTTCCAGCCCTTGCTGTCAGCGTACATATTGTACATACGGTAAAGGTTGTATGCAAAAAGTGCTGCTTCTTCGCCGCCTGCACCGCCGCGGATTTCGATGATAACGTTGCGGTCATCATCTTCATCTTTTGGCAGAAGCAGAATTTTAAGCTCTTCGCCGCATTTTTCCATTGTTTCCTTGCCTTCTTCGTACTGCATCTGAACAATTTCTTTGAACTCAGGGTCAAGGCCGCCTTCGTCCAGCATTTCCTTTGCTTCTTCAAAGTTGTTTTTTGCTGCTGTGTATTCGTCAAATTTTTCTACGATAGGTGTAAGGTTCTTGTACTCTTTCATCAGGTCCTTATATCTTTTATTATCGTTGATAACCGTAGGGTCCATAAGAAGCTGATTTATTTCGTCGTATCTGTTTTTTACGTCTATAAGTTTTTCAAACATCTATGCTTTCTCCATTTTAAATATATTGCTGTTATTATTGACTATTCCTGCGGGGTGATGATTTTTTTGATATTCTTTTCAATTTTTGAACGTGCAATCATAACCTCTCTGCCGCATTTTGTGCATCGGATTTTAAAATCTGCACCTATACGCAGCACCAGAAATTCATTGTTCTGACAAGGATGAGGCTTTTTTGTAACTATAATATCGTTTACCTTTACGTCCATAAATTCACCGCCCATTATTTTTCAGAATAATTGTATCACAAACAATATAACTTGGCAATTGGCTATTTAAAGTATTATATCAATTTTTTGCCGCATATATTTAGTAAAAAACGACTATTTAAGGAAGGTATTATTTTATGGAATATATGCAGGAGATGAATGTTGCAGAGGCTTCGGTTTTTTCTTTGGAAACCCTGCTTGCCGCCTATAAAAATCAGACTGTTCTTTTTGCCAAAGCACTTGTGTATGACAAGGGCAACGGGCTTAAATTCAATCTTGGCGGATACGAAGCTTTTATGCCCAACTGTGAGGTGTATCTGTCGTTTGAGCAGAACAATATCAAAGAAGCAGCCATTGCCACAAGGGTGAATAAAATTGTCTGCTTTGTCATAACCGCCGTAACACAGAAAGGTGCAGAGTATTATTTTGAAATATCCCGCAAAAAAGCACAGCAGCAGGCATTTGACAATTACATAGGCAAACTGCACAGCGGCGATGTTATCCCCTGCTGTGTAACACATATCGACCGGTTTGGTGCATTTTGCGATATAGGTTACGGTATAAGCGCGCTGCTGCCCATCGACTTTATCTCTGTATCCAGAATACAAAGCCCTGCCGACAGATTTTTTGTGGGACAAAACATTTATGCCTGTATAAAAAGCTGTGACGAAAACGGCAGAATTGTGCTGAGCCACAAGGAGCTGCTGGGTACCTGGCTGGAAAATGCCGCATATTTTAAAGCAGGCACTTCAACCACAGGCATAGTGCGAAGCATAGAAAGCTACGGCATTTTTATAGAACTTGCCCCCAACCTTGCAGGGCTTGCCGAAAGCTGTGAGGGCATAAAAACAGGCGATGTGGTAAATGTATATATAAAAAACATTCTGCCCGATAAGATGAAAATAAAACTGGTGATTATGAGCACTGTGAAGGAAGAAACTTTTGTACCGCAGATAAAATATTTTATAACGGAAGGCAGAATAAAATACTGGAAATATTCTACAGAAAACTGCCATAAACTGATTGAGACGGTATTTTAAGCTGTTTTATTGCTTATCCCCTTTTTGCTATATTTTATGCATCAAAAAAGGCTCCGATAAAATCGGAGCCTTTAATATTTTAATCAACTTTTCAGTTTTAATTCTGCACTAAGCCACAAAAAGATAGATAACTGTTGCAACAAGACCAAGACCGAAAAGCAGCAGGCTGTACGCCAGACTTTCGGTGATATGGTAAGATGGGCCGTTTATTCCCTCTTCCTGCAGGGTCTTCTTGCCTTCCCAGAATGTGTAAGGCACTTTTGCATCTGTAAAGAAAATTTTGCGGATTACAAGAAGTACCATTTCGGGCAGTTTATCGATAATTCTGCCGATAAAGCCAAGCACATTAGGAAGCACTGTAAACACCAGCGGTTTCCACAGCAGGTTTTCCACTGTAAGTTTCTGATTCCAAGGATTAATGTATTTTTTATCCTTTGTGATAACAGTAAACTGTGCCACAGCAAAGTACAGCACTGCACCGATTGCAAGGGAAATAACCGCACCTTTAAGGTTTACCCAACTGAAATAATGCACAGCATGGTCAAGCGGATGAACACCCATAAAATCACTTGTAAGGGCCGCAAGTTTATCCAGTGTCTGATGCGGCAAGGCACCAAATGCAAAGATGAGTGCACTTACTGCGCCGATAACAACGCCTGTACGTTTTGAAACATAAGCTTTGTGAAGATGCCATTCTTTTGCAGGATTTTTTACAAACAGGCAGATAAACAGCTTTGTCATATATGCCACTGTAAAACCACCGCTTACAAGGAAGATAACTTCAGCAAACCGGAAGAAACCTGTTGCTGCATGAACTTCGTGAAGCAGATGGATTTTTTCCACAATACCTTCGTGAAGAAGTGTCTTGCTGATATATCCGTTGAAGAAAGGCACACCCATAATGCCAAGAGCAGCTGTGCCAAAGCAGGCTGTAAGCAGTTTTTTACCTTTGCCAAAGCCCTGAACTTCGTTGAGATTGAGACTGTGTGTATTCTGATAAACAATACCTGCACAGGTAAACAGCACAAGTTTTATCATTGTGTGGTTAATCATATGCAGCACTGTGCCGTAAGCTGCAATTGCGCCGTGCTCGCCAAGGAACTGTGTCATAGCCACACCGATAACAATAAAGCCAATCTGTGACATTGAAGAATAAGCAAGTGTTTCTTTAAGGTTAACAGACATAAATGCACAAAGTGCGCCAAGGAACATTGTAAGAATACCTATGCAAAGCACAAACATTGCCCATTTTTCGTTGCCCTGCATAATGCGGCTTGTAACCACAATTGCACCAAATACACCTGTTTTGATAAGAATACCGGAAAGTGCGGCAGATGCAGGTGCAGGAGCTGCAGGGTGAGCTTTTGGCAGCCAGCCGTTAAGCGGGAACATACCTGCTTTTGCTGCAAAGCCAAAGAAAACAAGGAATGCAACAATAAAGAGGAAGTTCTGATTTTCAAAGCCTGCAACAGCAGCGGCAATTTCGTCGATAACAACTGTACCTGCAATGCGGTAAAGCATAAATATGCCTGTAAGTGTTACAAGACCACCGATAACCGCAACAGACAGATAGCTGTTGCCTGCTTCGATTGATTCTTTATCCTGATTGTGAACAACCAGCGGATAGCTTGCAAAGGACATTGCTTCAAAGAAAACAAATACTGTAAACAGGTCGTATGCAAGGAACATACCCAGTGTTGCACCGAATGTAATTGCCCAGAAGCTGTAATATCTTCTTAAATTCTGCGGTGCGTGGTCAAAGTATTCGTCAGAGAACACACTGGAACCAACCCAGATAAGGCTGGTTGCAACAGCCTGAAGAATGCCAAAACCGTTGATTTTAAAGTTTACGCCAACGCCTGCAAACCATGTAAGTGATACAATCTGACTTTCCACCATTGAAAGGTTGAACATCAGATAGAGGCAGGCAGCAAGTTCTGCAACAGAAACTGCAACCATTGCCAGATTAAGTGTTTTTGTGTTTTTAACTGCCAAAGGCATAAAGCCCATAAGCATCGGCACAAATACCATAAGCAAAAGCATAATTTTAATATCCATAATTAAAATACTCCTTTCGCTACAGTTTCAAGCAAATTGAACAACGGTGTTGCCCAGAATGTAACAGAAACCATTACTGCTGTGATAACAGCCATAGGCCCCCACAGTCTTACCGGTGCTTCTTTTACATGGTCAAGACTTTCCATATCAAAATCTTTTGACGGGAAATAAGCCTTTGTAATTATTTCCAAAAGATAAATTGCTGTCATAAATGCAGAGAACATCAGTGCACAGACACCAAGGAACGGCAGGATGTTGCCTGCTGACATTTCTTTAACCGCTGCAGTTGCCAGTGTAAATTTGGAAAGAAAACCTGCAAGCGGCGGAATGCCGATAAGTGATACAGAAGAAATTGTAAACAGTGCAAAGGTTTTTGGCATTTTGTGTGCAAAGCCTTCGATATCATCTACAAATTCCTTATGGTTTGTGTAGAGAATTGCACCTGCTGTGTAGAACAGGACAATCTTTACAATACCGTGGAACAGCATATGGCTCATACTGCCTTTAAAGCTGTCAGCGGTCATAAGTGTGATGCCGAAAACAATATATGCCAGCTGGCTTACTGTGGAATAAGCAAGACGGCGTTTGAGATGACGGCTTCTTACTGCAGACCAGGAACCGAAGCAGATGGTGATGATTGCCATTGTCATAACCACATTCTGTACCCAGGTACCTTTGAGGAAATCGGCACCGAAGAAATAGAATGTTGTACGCATAATTGCAAATACACCTGCTTTTACAACTGCAACAGCGTGAAGAAGTGCTGTAACTGTTGTAGGTGCAACGGAAGCTGCAGGCAGCCATCCATGAAGCGGAAATACCGCCGCTTTAACACCGAAGCCGATAAACATAAGCAGATAAGCAACCAGAAGTACAGGTTCTGCGTTTGTCACAACACCGCCATAGCTGAATTCTATGCTGCCGTTAAAGTACAGCATAAGCATCATACCCACAAATGAAAGACTTGCGCCGCCAACAGAATAGATAAGATATTTTTTACCTGCATATTCTGCACGTTTGTCCATAGAGTGCATAACCAGCGGAAGTGTGATAAAGGTAAGTGCTTCGTAGCAAAGATACATTGTAAGCATATTTGCACTGAATGCAAGACCTACAGTTACACCAAAGGTCATAAGGTAGAATGCAAAGAATTTCTGCATTTTGCCTTCGTGCTTCATATATTCGCTGGCATAAACTGTTGCAAGCGGCCACAGGAAGCTGACCATTGCCGCAAATACACAGCCAAGTCCGTCAATTTTAAATCTGATGCCAAGTGTCTGTGTAAATTCAAAAACATTCACTGCTGCACCGCGCATTGCAAACAGCATTGCAAAAACAATCACACTGTTTATTGCTGTGCAGATGATGGAATATTTTGTACGTTTTTCATCGTTTTCAAATTTTATATGCAGAGATGCATAGCCCAGTGCCAAAGGAAGCAGAACAGGCAGTAAAACAAGATAATTATTCATAACTCTGTCCCCTCCTTACATTACTGATGCCGCAACATCTGCAATTATACCAAGCACTGCATCCGGGAAAATGCCTGTAACAAATATAAGCACTGTAAGGATAAGCATTGGTATAAACATTGTTGCATTAATATCACAGTTTTCGCACACTTCAAGGTCTTTGTGTGCAAACAAAGCCTTGCTGCTTACAGACCAGATATAGCCTGCTGTAAGCAATGCGGAAACCATAATTGTTACAAAACCGATAAAGCAAAGCACTGTAAAATTGCCGTTGAGTGCTGCCTGTGCCAGACAGAATTTGCTTACAAAACCGCCTGTAAGCGGCACACCCGCAAGAGACATACCCGCAAGTGTAAACAGCACAAATGTTTTTGGCATTGCCTTGCCAAGACCTGTAAGTTCGCTTACATAACGCTTGCCTGTTTTATAGGTAATTGCGCCTGATGTAAGGAACAGTACATTTTTGGAAAGTGCATGGAAAAGTATCTGCAGTATTGCACCTGCAAGACCAAATGCACTGAGTGTCATAACGCCGAATACCGCATAGGAAACCTGGCTGACACTGGAATAAGCCACACGGCGCTGGAAAAGTTTTTCCTTATACGCCATCATGGAACCCATAAAGATTGTTGCAATGGAAAGTGCAAGCACTGCAAACTGAACCCAGCTGCCTCGAAGCACATCTGCACCAACAACAAAATAAACGATACGGATAATTGCCAGCACGCCTGTTTTTGCTATTGCACCACTGAGCACAGCACTTGCAGGTGCAGGTGACTGTACATAAGCATATGGTATCCAGGAATGCAGCGGAAACATACCCGCTTTACAGCTGAAACCAAGAATTGCAATAAATGTGATAAGGGCAACCATTGGCATTCTGCCGCCAAGTTCCATAACAAGACTGCCGCCTGCCACAAATTCCTTTACTCTGATAAGGCTGCTGCCGTAGAATGCCATAATTGCAACAAGGCCGCAAAGTGCACCAAAGATAGAGTAATAGATGTATTTTTTAGCTGCCGCAATACTTTCCTTTGTTTGGTTGTTGAGAACAAACACAAAGCTTGTAAGGCTCATCATTTCAAAGAATGTATAGAATGTAAACGGGTTTGCAGCACAGGAAACACCTATAACTGCACCCAATGCCATAAGATAAAAACCTAAAAAGCGTTTTTCGTTTGGCTGTGTTTTAAAATATTCGCGGCTGTATATGCCCACAAGCAGCCAGATTGCAGCAAACATTGTGGAAAAGAATGCTGCAAGCCAGTCGATTGAAAATGCCAGAGTCATCCCAATTGGCAGTTTAAGCATAGAACATCCGTCGCCAAAGTTTACAATGTTGGAAACAACAGTTACTGCCGCTGTAAGTGCAAGTACTGCTGTTGCAAAATTGCGCACCTCTGTGCTGTCTTCAAGCTTTGAAAACAGCAAGCCTGCGCCCGAAAGAACAGGCATTATAATTGCAAGTAAAATAAGAAAATTCATATATGCCGTCCTTTCTTTAAATTAATAATCCCATACCGACTGTGATAACATCCATAACCGGCTGGTAGAACAAGCCAAGTACAACGTTTACAATGATAAACACTGTCATTGCAAAGGCATAGCTTGCAGAGTTTTTGTGTCTTTCAACTGCCTGACCTTCTGTTTTTGAGAAAATCACAGCAATTGCACGGATATAGTAAAGTGCATTAAGCACTGTACTTACTGCAAGTGCAAACAAAGCAACCCACATTTTTACGCCCATCCCCATTGCAGCCATGGACAGATAGTATTTTGCGCCAAAGCCTGCAAAGAAAGGAATGCCTATCATGGACAAGCTGCCGATTAAAAATGCAGCGGCTGCAATAGGATTGCGGTAAGCTGCACCTTTAAGGTGCGCCCAGTCTTTTTTGTGATGACTTGCAGAAGCAAGACCGCCTGCAGCACTAAACAGCATAGGTTTTGTGATTGCGTGAACAATAATGTGGAAGCATGCTGCTATAAGACCTGCCATATTGCCAAGGCCGATACCAAGATAGATATAGCCCATCTGTGCAACGGAAGAAAATGCAATCATACGTTTGATGTGGTTTTCTTCTATCGCTTTTACAGACCCTACAATCATAGCAAGCACTGCCATAACAAACAGAATATTTACAGCTTTGAGCTGAACAACAATATCAAGGCCCACTACCCTGACGATAATCTTGATAAGCATAATGATATATCCTTTGAGAACAAGACCTGAAAGGATAGCACTGGAAGCTGTTGTTGCACTGCCGTGTGCATGGCTGAGCCAGGTGTGGAACGGGAACAAAGCACTTTTGATTGCCATTGCCACACATACAAGACCAAGGATAACCGTGAGAGGAATCTGATACTGGCCTGCTTCAAAAATTTTCACAATAGCTTCGTGTGCCGGCACCATAAGCAACTGACCTGTTATATCATATGTAAGCACAATTGAAAGCAGGAACAAACCTGACCCCAGCAGGCTCATAATGAGATATCGCATTGTGGCTGCAAGTGTTTTTCCGTTTTCCTTTGCCATAACAATTGCACAGGCTGAAATTGTATTGATTTCCACAAATACATAAGCTGTAAACAAGTCGTTTGTATAAATAAGAGCAAACAGAGATGACAAAAGAAGATTTATCATTATATAGAAATAGTGGATATTTCTTTCTTTTACATCTTCAAAAATTTCTGTCTTGCCTGAAATAAGAGAACAAAGTGTTACAAAGGAGAACACTGTGCCCATAAGTGCTTCAAGGGGACCAAAACGGATTTCGTTGCCCCAAGGAGCAGGATAGTGACCCATCATATATGTAAAATACTGCGGGTCATTGATAAGAAACAGCAGCAGCGCACCGTTGAGAACGAGTGTTGCTGTGATGATTACTGTGTTTATGCGGTATGCCCATTTTGAATTTACCATAGCAGTAAGAATACCGCCGAACATTGTAATCAGTATACAGAAGAAAGGAAAGTTGGCTATAAATGGCATATTATTCTTCCTCCTGTCCTGCTTTGAACATAATTTCATCTATGTTCAGAGTATTGTATTTTCTGTAAAGTCTCTGCACAAGAGACAATGATATTGCTGTAACACTTACAGAAACAACGATACCTGTAAGAACAAGGCTGCTTGGAATTGGGTTTATATATGTTTCCATAGACAGATCACCATTTACAATAATAGGTGCAAGCTTGCCTTCGATATAGCCTTTTGCTGCAAGGAAAAGATAGATTGCCGTATCCATAATGTTAAGGCCGATAATCTTTTTGATAAGATTTGGATGCAGCAGCATTGTTGTAAAGCCAATGCCGAACAGAATCATAGATGCAGCTTCGTAGTAGTTTACAAACAGATTTGGACCCATTTTAAATCTCCTCCTTTGTAAATAATGCGTAGAAGCTGTACATAGTCATTGTTACAACAAAGCCAACAGCAATATTAAGCGGCAGGATAAGACCTGCAGAGATAATTCTGCCCGGTGTACCCGGATTTATAATGGAATGCAGGTGGTTTGCACCTGTAAAGAAAGAATACCCCTTTGCAAATGCATAGAATGTAAGTGACACAAAAGTAACTATTTTAATAAGTTTTTCTGTAAGAATCAATCTTACTTTTCTGTAACCGTATGCCGATGAGAAAAGTATAAGGCTTGCCCCCATAATTGCACCACCGGAGAAACCGCCGCCCGGAGACAGATGTCCGTTGAGAACAACGTATACACCAAGCATAAGGTTAAACGGAACCAGAACTTTTGCAAGACTTTTAAGCACAGGGTCACGTTTTGGATTGTAATTCTGTAATGTCTCTATGCTTTTGCCTTTTTTGCCCTTTTTCATAAGCATCATAACACTGCAGGAAGCAACAAAAAGTACACAGCTTTCGCCAAATGTATCGAATGCACGATAATCAAGGATAACACCCGCAACAATGTTTACGGCACCTGTTTCTTCCATACCCTTTTCGATATATCTCTCTGTAACTTCATTGTTAGCAGGATTTGAATATTCAGCATATGGCGGCAGATAGGATACTGTAACCAGCAGTGCACCAATAATAATTGCCGCTATAAGCACACCGACAACAATGTATGCATTTCTAAATGCTTTATAACCGCTTTTTTCGTACCATGCAAAGTATCTTTCGGCTATTGTTTTTTCTTTGTGGTCAGATTCCCTGCGAACTTCACGTTCTTTGGCTTTAGGCTCGAAGGAAACTTCGCCGTCCATAAAACGTTTTAAAGCAAGGATAAATCTGTTATTCTTCATCAGGTTCGTCCTCCTCTTTAAGCTGTTTTACATTTTTGAGTGTTATATAGAACAGAACACCTGTAACACCTGCACCAACTGCAGCTTCTGTTATTGCAAGGTCTGGTGAACGCAGCAGCAGCCAGATAACACACATAACTGCACTGTAAGATTCAAAAATCATTACAGTAGAAAAAAGATTTTTGGCAAAGCAGGTTGCTATTGCACACACAATAAGAAATATAAGCAGTATAATCTCAAATGTTATCATGACTTACTACCTCACATTCTTCCAGAATATTTTCGTTGGCAATAGCTTCTGTTCTTGCAAGGAAGTGTGAGCACACAGGGCTTGCAACCCAGAAGAAAATAATCATAATGAAAAGCTTTAAGCTTATCATATTCAGACCTGTTTTTATAACAAGACCTATAAGTACAAGGCTGGCACCCATGGTATCAGCTGTTGCGCCAACCTGCATACGGTTGAGCACATAGCTGAAACGATAGTTGCCCACAAGAGCAGTGATAATAACATTTACACCTGCAAAAATAAACAGTGCAGAAATAATAAGTCTAAACATTTTTATCCTCCCCTTTATTTGTTTTAAGCTGTTCCTTGATATTTACAAGGTCGTTTGTTTTCTCTTTGTGATGGCTTCTGAGATATGCTTTGCAAAGAATAACAACCGAAATAAATCCCAATACAGCATAGATAAGTGCTATATCAACGATATAGTTTTCACCCTGCATTACGGCAATAAAGCTGATAAACAGCATAACAACTGTGCTTATACTGTTTACTGCGAGAATTCTGTCTGCAAAATGAGGGCCGAGAATTGTTCTGACAAAATAGCCAAAGACAACAACTGTAAGTAAAATCAGCATACAGACAATAAAACCGTTATATATAGTTTCAGCCACAGCAGTTTTCCTCCATTTTCTTAAGCAATTTTATAAATACAGAATTTTCCACACCTTCTGCAAGGGTATAATCCAGTGCGTGCACGCAAAAATGATTGTCATCAACATCCACAGTGATTGTACCCGGTGTAAGTGTGATGGAATTTGCAAGCACGAATCGAAGAAATTCGCTTTCGATATCCACGTCGAAAAACACCATCTGCGGCTGTATTTCAATTTTACGGCTGTAAACACGTTTGTACACAGCAATAGCTGCTTTGAATATCTCTATGATCAAAACGAAAAAATACACAATTATCCACAGTGTATTCTTTGCAACACAAAGTTCGTATCGTGGAGAATACTCCAGATATTTACACATAAACCAGAAAATTGCAGCAGACAGAACAACACCAAAAACCAGTATTTCTGTTGTGATTTTACCATTGAGAATTATCCAGAATAATAATAATAAAATATACATTGTTTTCTCCTAAATTTCTCTTTCTCTATTTATATAAAATACTTTATTAACAACTGATATCAGCTGTATAAAATTATATTATATCCCATATATATTAATTAGATTTTGTTTATAAGGACATTATAAACGTCGCAAATCCGTGCCGACAAAATAAAATGTCAGCACGGATTATTGGTTGCCTTAAAAAACACGCGGTATTAATCTCTTTCGATTTTAATTCCTGATATTTTTTTGTTTGTTGAATTGTTGTGTGTGTTGTTTTCGGAATTATGTTCCTTGATATCTCTGTTGATGAAGAAGAATAAAATTTCACGGATAACCACAATGGCACCCAGCATAGCAACTTCCTGCCATGTTCTTACAACAACAGTGCGGAGGATTTCTGCAGCCATTTTAAATTCAAGGCCTGTAACCATTGCTGTGCCAAGGTCATGGCGCAGCTCTGATGTATTGCCGTCTTTAAAAAAGGCTATCAGATAATCTTTAAATGCCTTGAGTGCACCTGTTACGATAATGAAAATACCTATAATTTCAATTATGTGAATAACAACAGGCAGATATTCATGCAACAAATGTTCCAGCATTTTAATTTACCTCTTTATTGATTATTTGTTAGGTACTGTTTCCCAGTCTTTGAGGAATTTTGCAATACCTGCATCTGTAAGTGGGTGTTTTGTCATCTGTTCGATAACTTTGTATGGAACAGTTGCAATGTGAGCACCTGCAAGTGCGGAAGATGTAACGTGGATTGGGTTTCTGATGGAAGCGGAGATGATTTCTGTTTCGATACCGTGGATGTTAAAGATTTCTGCAACTTCGCTGATAAGGTTGATACCTTCCTGACCTACGTCGTCAAGACGGCCAACGAATGGGCTAACATAAGTTGCACCTGCTCTTGCTGCAAGCAAAGCCTGTGCTGCAGAGAAGATAAGTGTTACGTTTGTTTTGATACCTTTTGCAGAAAGAATTTTTACTGCTTTAAGGCCTTCGATGCACATTGGAAGTTTGATAACGATGTTTGGATGAATTTTTACAAGTTCAAGAGCTTCTTCAACCATTTTTTCGCTTTCAAGGGAGATAACTTCTGCAGAAATAGGACCATCAACGATAGATGTGATTTCTTTAACTACTTCTTCAAAAATTCTGCCTTCTTTTGCAATAAGGGAAGGGTTTGTTGTAACGCCGCAGATAACACCAAGGTCGTTTGCTTTTCTGATTTCTTCTACATTAGCTGTATCGATAAAAAGTTTCATAATTTACCTCCATAAAAATATATTGAAACATTTTTTGTTCAGTATTACATATTACCGAGAT
>JAFSAW010000078.1 GCA_017442085.1 Oscillospiraceae bacterium
ATGTGTGCCACAGTTTACACCCAGGTTAGTGACGTTGAGGACGAAACAAACGGCCTTGTGACCTATGACAGACAGATTGTAAAGGTTGACAGGGATAAGATGCTGAATATGGCAGAAGTTCTGTTCAATGAATTTGATAAAAAAGTAAAATAAAGAACATAAAACAAAATGTCATTCTTTGGGGCAGGACCCTTAAGAATGACATTTTTGATTGTATTAAATTTTACCCTTTATGACAGTTTTACATCATATTATTTCTGTTTTTTAATACCTGTAACGCGTTCCATAATTGCATCAAGAGCAATCTGCCAGTGGTGGAAGGCATCATTATCTTTAAGATAGTTTGTTGCCTGCCAGTTCAAACCGCCCGGTGTCATTTCTTCGGCAAGTTCTTTCAGTTTGCCTTCTTCTGTCTGGCTTGCCATAACAGCCAGTGCCTTGAAAAAGCTTGTTGTGTACATTTTTGATGCAGGTTCAGACAGAGAATTTTCCATGCCCCATTCTGTAACAGCATAGCACAGCTCGTAAAACGGGCTCATAAGTGCTGTTATTGTACGCATTGCAGCCATTTCGGTTTTATCTTCCACTGCAATAAGGTCGCCCAAAGGTCTGATAAGGTCTTCAATTTCTTTGCAAGGCGGATTGATAACCACAGGGCCGATGCGCTGACGGATAAAAGGCAGTGGCAGCACGTCAACAAGAATTTCGGTTTCGCCGATAATCTGACCAATCTTTTCAAGGCCGAGAACAGGAATAAGGCTGATAACCTTAAGCTCTCTGCGGAAGGTAAGCTGTGACAGAATTTCTTCTGCTTTCTGCGGAACAACTGCAAGAATAACAGCTTCGCATCTGTCCAGCACGTCCTGGTTGTCCTTTGCAACTGTGCAGTTTGGATATTTTGCCGCAAGGGCTGCAGATTTTTCTGCATTGCGAGGGGAAAGGATAAATTCGTGTTCACATTCCCAGTCACAGAAGCCGGTAACCATTGCTGAAGCGATAACACCTGTGCCGATTACACCAATTTTCATAATATTTCTCCTATTTTACTGTG
Source organism: Oscillospiraceae bacterium (assembly GCA_017442085.1). Classification (GTDB taxonomy): domain Bacteria; phylum Bacillota; class Clostridia; order Oscillospirales; family Ruminococcaceae; genus RGIG3102. The sequence goes on from JAFSAW010000078.1 coordinate 1,052, forward strand.
TAGTAATTTTCATTTTTTGTTATTGTGCTTTCGTAGAACACCTTGCATATTTTTGCAAAATCTTCGGTGTCCTTAGCCCCTGCAGTTTCAAAGCAGGAGTGCATCGCAAACTGTGGCAGGCCTATATCCACTGTATTCAGTGCCACCTGTGTATTGCTGATATTGCCCAGCGTGGAACCGCCAATAACATCGCTATGGTTTGCAAAATGCTGCAGCTGTGCCCCTGCCTTTGCTGCAATTTCCTTAAAAATCGCATTGGAAACTGCATCAGTTGTGTATTTCTGATTTGCGGAGTGCTTAACCGCCACGCCTTTGTTGATAACAGGGCGGTTGGTCGGGTCGGCAATCTGTGCATAGTTAGGGTGCAGTGAATGTGCATTGTCTGCAGAAATCATAAAGGAATTTGTCAGCGCACAGATATATTTTTCGCCGTCATAGCCCAGCGCACTGTTTATGCGTGTAAGGGTATCGTACAGCAATGTGGAGGCCGCACCCTGTTTGGTACCGCTGCCAACTTCTTCGTTGTCAAAAATTGCCAGCACCGCAACACTGTCGCTTTCGCCGCTTGCCGCAAAGCCTTCAAGGGAAGTAAAAGCGCACTGCAGGTCATCAAGCTTTGGCCCGCAGATAAACTCATCATCCAGGCCCACAAAGCCGGCTTTCTGCCGCACATAGAGGAACAAATCCTTTGCAACGATATCTTCTTTTTCCACGCCTGCCGCTTTGGCAATAATTTCTTCAAATCTGCCCTTGCCGCTTATATCGCTCATTACCGGCAGCATATCTGTCTGCGCATTGTATTTTTTGCCGTCATTTACCGTGCGGTCCATATGGATTGCAAGGTTTGGTATTATCAGCCAGTCCCTGTCCACATTTACCAGTTTTGATGTAAAGCCTTTTTCGTCCTTTACAATAATTCTGCCTGCAACAGACAGCGGACGGTCAAACCAGGTGGACATTATCATGCCGCCGTACCGCTCGGTATTAAGGCAGATAAATCCCGCTTTTTCCAGCTCGGCATTTTCTTTAACTTTAAATGTGGGGCTGTCGCTGTGGCTTGCCACAATGTTAAAACCTACATACTCATTCTTTGGCACTTTAAAAGCAATAACGGAAGAATCATTTTTGGTCACAAAATATTTTCCGCCCTTTTCAAGCTTCCACTTTTCACCCTCCCAAAGCTGTGTAAAGCCCTGGGAAAGCAGTTTGTTTTTAACATTTTCCACCGCGTGAAAAGCTGTGTAGCTTGTGTTTAAAAAATCTATCAGCTTTGCCGAAACAGTGCTGTGCATATCTTCACCATCCTTAATTTATCATTATAATCTATGATATAAATATACTCTTTTGTCAATTGCATTGTCAACAAATCAAAGCATTTTACACAATCAAAATCCCCCGTGTCACAGGTATATATCTGCATCACAGGGGATTTTTAAAAATTATTATGTTAAGTATCTATTCATCAAGCCCGAAACTTATATTCAATGCGTGATTAAGCCGCTTTATATCCTCCACCGACAGTCTGCCTGTCTTTTCTCTCAGCCGCTGCTTGTCTATGGTGCGTATCTGTTCCAGCAGCACCACACTGTCCTTGGCAAGACCGCAGCTTTCTGCCTTTACACTTATATGGGTGGGCAGGCTTGTCTTGTCCTGTTTTGAGGTTATGGCGGCGGCAATAACAGTTGGTGAATGGCGGTTGCCCACATTGTTCTGCACTATCACAACAGGTCTTGTGCCGCCCTGCTCACAGCCTATCACCGGGCTTAAATCAGCATAATAAACTTCTCCGCGGTTTATTTCCATACATTCACTCTCCTTTTTTATTCTGCACCTTTATTATTTGCCGTATATATGTCTTTTATTCAGACAAATCATCACTGTTACAAAAAATCTGCCCGTACCGCTGTACAGGCAGATTTCTCATTTGTCTTCATTTATCAAAACACTGTCTTCGCTTTTTTCCTTTACCATCTCCACAAGTTTTGTCAGAAACGGCGGCAGCGGTGTGCCGATATCGCTGATATTTTCCAGAATGCTTATAAGCTCGTTTGCCAGCAGCCAGAATATCACCGCCAGTGCCACAAGGCAGTTTAAGCCAAATTCAATCTGCATTGTATGGCCCATTTCCACAATGATAAAGTCCACAATATGCCCCGCCAGCACCAGCAGCCACATACACACCTTCTTGGCAATGCCTTTAAATCCGATATTGCTTGATACTCTTTCGCCACGGCACACTGCCGCCACTATGCCCGTTGCATAGTCTATGATATTGGTGAGCAGCAAAAAATAAAAAGGCACTGCCAGCGCACCAAGCCAGCCGTTAACCGCCGTAAATACCGCCACAAAAGCAATTTTAATTTTATCTGTATCCCGCATATTTTCTCCTTTCTGTTTTATTCCGCAACAAGTTGCTTAACCTTTCCAAGCACTGCCTTAAGCAGATTGTTTTCCTGCTGCAGCTGTGCACATTTTTCGCACCCGTTTTGTTCATTTCCTCTTTGTGCCCCAAACCCGTTAAGGCCTTTTGCCTTTATAATATTTTCAAAATCAACATAACATCTGCTCATATCCACCCTGCCGCCTATGCCTGCCACCTGACCGCTGCTTGTATACTGGTGCATATCACAGGCTATGGTCCTGTCATATTCTGTGCGGTAATCCGCCTTCCACAAGGTATATTTTTTGCCCAGATAACCCGTATCCAGCTTGTTTACAAGCCAGCTTGACGATGCGTAAAAACCCACAAAATACCCCGCTTTTTCCACTGTGGAACAAAAGGTATCCACAATCTGTGTAAGCAGTTCTTTGTTCAGATTGCCCTGCCGCTGACTGTTTTCCACATCGCAATACACAGGCAGTTCAAACTGTTTACCTCTCATCAGCTCAAGACAGAACTGCGCTTCCGTTTCCGCTTTTTCCACGCTGTCAGCCGCAGAATAATAATAAGCACCCACAGGACAGCCTGCCGCCTTAAAACCTTTGTAATGTTTTTCAAAACAGTTGTCCGCCGCCATATTCTGCATTCCCCAATAGGTCAGCCCTATGCGCAGTATCACTCCGTCAACCGCCGCAGCCGTCTTTTTATAGTCTATATGTGGCTGATATTTTGACACATCAAGTATCTTCAGCATTATTCTCTCCCCTTTCTGCATATCTTCAGTTTTAAAAAACCGAAGCACCGTACAGCAGACCGCACAGTGCTTCAGCCTTATATTTTATTCTGTTATTTCCGCTGCGGAAAGTGTACCGCTGTCATCAACCATAATTTTAAAACGCTTTGCACTTCCTTCGGCAGAGGATTTCAAAATCAGTGCCGTGCCTTCCACCGTTCCCGCATACCAGGCATTGCCGTCCCAGTCAAGAGTGTGTGCATTGGCACGATTGAGCGTATTTATACCATTGCCAACAATATGCGCAAATTTACCTTCTGTATCTTCAATGTTGCATCTGCCCTGCACATGCTGATAGTTTTTTAACGCTATTGTAAAATAACCCTCCGCATGTGCAGCCTCCCCTTTCACTTCTGTACCCACACCTTCACCATGGGAGTTTTCTCCGTACACATATGAATCACCTTCTGCATGTGACCTTTTGCCATATGCCAGTGCAGCATTTTCTGCATGAGCAGCTTCACCGTACGCGTGTGCATGGTCACCTTCTGCAAATGCATATCTCCCCGACGCTGTAGAACCATAGCCAAAAGCGCTTGAGTTTTCTCCAAGACGAAGAATTTCGTCACTGTCAAACCCTGAATTTTTACCTCTTAAAGAACCATTTGCCTCTCCGTTATAAATATTCAGAATTTCTTTAGCAGGCAGATATCTTTCGTCAATCTTGTGATAGTCAGCCACAACACCGTTTACTGATACTGTTGCTTCCTCCAGACCATCTGCAGATGCCATTATTGTGGCACACATTCCGCCAAGTGCATTTTTCATATCATCCGATAAAGGAAACAGCAGAAAACTCTCCCCTGTATCTTCATCAGCACCTGTCAGCGCCATATTTCCCACCACGGTTATTCCGTCATATTCTTTGGCAAGGGAAATATATTCCGTTCCGTTTACAGTTACCTTATATTCCTCACCTTTTTCCAGCACCAGTTCTTCTGCAAAAAGCAGTGCTCCTTCGTTGTACGCCACCGAATTGCAGTCTTTCCATATATCCTTTATCTGTTTTTCAACCCAGTGTGTTCTGTTTTTAATATAAGCGCCGTCGTTTTCATCGTTCACCAGCCAGTCTGCGCCTGCACCTATTCCGTCAGGCAGATAGTTTTTATCCAGCTTGTAATAATTTCTCACCGCAACACTGTCAACCTGCACAGAGATTGTCTCAGCTGTATCAGTCTCTTTGTAAACAAAGCAGGCTGTACCGCCTGTATTTGAAATACAGAAAGGATAATCCTTTGTCTCTGTATCTCCTGCCAGAGCACCGTTGCCTATTGACAGCATACCGTCCACAAGATAACACTGACAATCATAACCTGTACCGTCCCAGTCCACTTTATATTTCCAGCCTTCAACAAAGCTGTTTTCCGCAAACCCGTTTACAATCTGTGAGCCTGTTAAAAAATTTATGTCGGTCTTTGCAAGCACACTCCTGTCTTCGCCATATTCTTCCAGCCAGTGTGTACGGTTGTGCACATAATTGGCAGATGTCTCATCGTTTTCTGCCCAGTCGCCCTGTGCACCTGCGCCGTCGTCACCGTCTTTTATTTCTGCCATATGTGTTCCGTCGCTGTCCACAATGGTAATCCGTGTAACTTTACCCGTTTTGGATACCGAAACAGCAGGGCTTACACCATCCTTACCGTCAGCGCCCGCTGTGCCAGCATCACCCTTGTCACCTTTAAGGTCAGCCGATGATGTTCCGCTTGCAGATGTTACGTTAAGGATTGTTCCGCTCCATGAGTGTGTGACAGAAGTTCCGTCCTCGCCGTCAGCACCCTTTGCACCGTCCTTGCCGTCAAAATAGTCCACATCTTTCTGCGGTGTGTAGCCGTCAGCACCTTTTTCACCCTGCGGGCCCGGTGCGCCGGTATCGCCTTTATCGCCCTTTTCGCCTTTAGGCCCCTGTGCACCGGTGTCACCCTTTTCACCTTTAAGCCCGTCGCTGCCTTTGCTGCCGTTTTTAACTGTAAAAGCAGACACTGTTCCGTCTGTAAGTGTCACCGTCACCACATTTTCTCCGCCGTCTTCCAGGGAAATGTCTGTCTGCTCAATGCTTTGCACACCAACACCGTCTTCGCCAGCTTCGCCTTTTTCACCCTGTGGCCCCTGCTCACCCTGCGGCCCCTGCTCACCCTGCGGGCCCTGCTCACCCTGCGGGCCGGATTCTCCGGCAGATATATCAGCCAGCTTACTTTCAATAAGCTCATCCACTTCATCCTTCTCATAATACTTTTTAAATTTATTGGTAACATACTCAACAAACATATTGTATCTGTCCACAATAAATCTTGGCAGACGGTCAAAAATGCGCTGTATCTCGTCCGGATTTCCGGAAACATAATCCGGCTGGCTTTCCACGCAGTTTTCTTCCACTTCCGCATAGGTAATTCTATAAATATTGCTCATAATCTACCCCCTGTTCTTGCTGTAAGATTTAATCTCATATGTTTTTACTATCTTGAATATTCCAAAACCCTCATCTGCCTTGTTGTTTTCAAAAACAAGCTGCAATCTCTTGTATCTGCGGTATCTGCGGTTAAAGTATATCTCCCTTGGTCCGGTACCTGTTTCAAATGAAATCCTGGAAAAATCAATTTCTTCAAATAAAGGACAAAGGTCAACTGCACCTTCTCTTACAAATTTTTCTTCTCTTCCGTCTGCAGCATAATAAACCCTGCAGCTGCTTCGGCTGTACGGTGCCAGAACCACCAGACATCCCTTTCTGCGCAGTGTTTTAAAATACTGTATAGCGCCGTCATCACTTACAGGTGTACTCCACACAGCACGTATAGGCTGCCCGTCATCACTGAAGCGTTTTATCCCGTCGGCTTCGGTCTTAAAACGGCACAGTCTGCCGTCTTGTGTGCCAAAATACAAATCTCCTTTCAAGCCTATGCCCATAGCTTTTGCAGGCACATTATCCCACAGATAGCATTCATACTGATAATCATTGTCTGCTTTGCCTGCATATTTCTTCCTGCCGTCCAGCACATATACCCTGCCGTTCACCGCCACAAGCCAGCAGCCGTTCCACACACAGCTGACTGCATTTTCCAGATTTTCTTCGTTTCTGAGCTGGGGGTCAACAAATCTGCTTCGGTTGCGCACAACCCTGTCATAGTTCAGATAGGTTGGGCATATTGCATACACCCCCGTTTCGTTAAGAAAAAGCGGGTCATCATTCAGCAGACCAAAGGTATTTTTACTTACTGCACCCACCCCTGCAATGCCAGGTTCAACCCTGAACAGTGCCTTGCCTTTGTCGTCAAGGCTGCCTGTGCGCATAAAAATTGCCGTGTCCTGCCCGGAGCTTTCCTTGATTATCGCCACCTCTTTGCCAATCTTCAGATATCCCTGCACCGCCGTATTTGCCGCTCCGACAATTGCATAGTTAAGGTCAGGCCAATAGCTTGGGCGGAATATATCGCTCCAGAAATCATAAGCAATATAATCAGGATTGCCCGAACAGAACACCCTGTTATAGCCACCTACACCGTAAGTGCAGCAGATTGTGCTTTTGGTTATCTTTTCGGCATATCCGTCAATCTTTTTTGTATAAGTGATATATACATTGTCATGCCCCTTTATCGGCGTTTCCTTTGCCTCTACAAAAGTAACAATACCAAGCAGCAGATTATAGTCATAGTCGATACCTCTTTCAAGTGTTTTTATCTCACCGTCTTCAGTAAGAATTTCAACCTTGTCGATGCTTTCAAGCCAGTCATAGCTGAGCTGATATATCAAAGAGGTATCGCCTGTAAATTTTTCGCACATTTTACTGCTTAACAGATTTATCTCCTCATAGCTTTCACCACCGCCTGACGGTGTACGTGCTATAACCGTTGTAGGTATATAACAGTCATCACTTACCGGCTTAAACTTTTCTCCGTTGAACTTCAGATAATCACCGCCCGTAAAAATATAAAAGCTGTCTTTCTCATTTTCCCTGAAAAAGAAACCGCAGCCTTTTTTATCAGCTTCTCCGTATCTCACCACCGTCGCCGTATATTCTCCGTCTGTACAGTCAATCTGGTATATATTTGTCCCTGCATGGACAAACATATATTCAACGCCGTCAAGCTTTGTCCTCCATATATTGTGCACTTCACCTTCAAGCTGCGCCACAGTTTCCCAGCCGTTGCGCTTTACAGGGTTTTTACCGTTGTCACTTATCATATTCAGCGACCAGGGAGAATGGCGGTTGTCCACATTTGTCGCCTCCTGGCTGAAATCCACCCCTGCAAGATTTTCATAGGTTGTCACATACAGTTTTCCGTCCGCCATCTATTCCACCTCCATTTCCACTGCAGGAGATGTAACCGCAAGCATTGTCAGATACTGATTGTTGTACAGCATTGCCAGATTGGAGTCTTCCTGGGCTGCCAGCAGCTTTGCCGCAAGACCATAGCTCAAAGCGGCATACAGCTCGTATTCATAGTCTATTTCACCCTCAAGTTTTTCTATGACAATGGCACTTTCCTGCGGCTTTTTGCCTTTTTTTATTCTCAGCTGGTCATTGTATATCTTTGTCTCCGCCAGCAGAATATTGAAAAGCCTGATTGCATAAAAGCTCATATCATCCTCTTCTTCAATGCGGGATATGCTCAGCGCAAGGGCATTTTCGTATATCTCCTTCACATTCAAAGCTATTCCTCCTTTTTATTGTGCAAAGCCCCTGCACATCTGCTGTACAGGGGCCTTGTCTTTATTATGCTTTAAACACAGTCATAACTTAAATTTTCTTTTCTGCAACTGCAGAGTCAAACAGGCCTGTCTTGAAGGCATAAGCCTTAACTGTTGTGCCAGCCTCTACGTTTTCAGGCTGACCTGCAACTGCTGTTTTTGAATATCTTGGGTCAGTGCCGTCCAGTGTATATTTAAACTGTGCATCTGCTGTTGTGCTTGTCAATACTCCTGATGCACTGATTGCAGGTGCAGCACAGATTTCTGCCTTGGAAGTATCAACCTCCACATAAACGCCGTTTGCACGGGAAGCAATAACAAAACAGTCATAATAGTTGCGGCCTTCAAGCAGATTGCCGGACACACCCGGTGGGTCCTTGTGGATTTTTGCATCTTCAATTGTTGTAGGTGCTGTTGCCGCATTTTTCTGCACAATGATAAAGTTTACATTTTCAGGCCATCTGCCCTTTGGCACCTTTACCACCTTCATATTGTCAAACTTGCCTACAACGCCTTTTGTGACAGCTTCAAGAGCCACCTTGTCAATGCTTACAAATTCATCGGAAAGTTTAAGCAGTTTGTATGCCGCCGCATTTACAAAAAGTGTGCGGTTGCTCTGTGCAATTTCTGCATCATCAAGATAAACTGTGCCGTCACAGATTCTGTCCACAATGTTGGATTTGGACAGTGCTGTGGAATTGCCCACAATTGCACCTGCCTTGTGGCTAAGCACATCAAGGGCATATCTGTCAAATTCAGGAATTGCACGCTCTGCCAGCTGCAGTGTAAGCATTTTTCTTGCAAAATCTTCGGTGTCGTTTTTATCCTGGCTGTTGCCCTTGTCGATTGTCAGTGCAAATGATTTATCCTGTGTAAGTGTCAGTTCCTGCACGGCATCCTTAAGCTCTGTAGGTGTGCCGTAACGGTTTGCACCTGTGCGGGTATAGTCATTCATCGGCACTGTAACAGGTGCGGACACTCGCACTGTTTTTGCGCCTGTAAAATTGTATTCTTCTGTAAGATGCGGTGCAACAAGGCTTGTTTCCACATAACCCTTGTGCATATCCCTGTCATATTTAATGTTAAAAGTTTCGCTCATAGTTTAAAATCTCCTTTTCATAAACATTTTTCTGTGTCACCACAGACTTTTCATCATTCCGTATATGCTTTTTGTGCTGCTGTCAGCCGCTGTGCTGCGGGAAGAAGGCATGCTCTTCTCCTTTGCATTCTTTGCACTTTTCAGCACATTCAGCTCTTTCTGTGCCTGTTCCAGCTGCTGTGAAAGCTGCTGCACCTGGTACTGACTGTAAGCAAGAGTAAGGTTTTCACCCTGTCTTGCCCTTTCAATAACTTCGGCGGGAATATCCCTGCAACCCGGGTTGTGCTGCAGAAATTCTTCCAGCTGGCTTCTTTTTTCCGTCAGTGTCCACTGGTCAGCTGCTTCTTCCATACTTTTTCTGGTTGTATAAACCTGTTGTGTTGCCCTTTCCAGTTCTTCAAAAGGCACATCTTCCATACGGCCATACCTGTCGCACAGCTGTTGGGTAAGGCTCTGGCTTGTCATATCACACAGCAGCTGTGATATGCTTTTGCCGTTCATCTGTGCCAGGCTGTCCAGTGCTTTCAGACGCGCGTCACCTTTTGCAAGGGCAAGCTTCTGCTTCATGCTGTCAAAAGCCATCCCTTTCTGTGCAGCACTTACAGCCTCTGTTTTCGGCACCTGCACGGTTTCACCGTACACTGTAAGGGTCAGCATCTCTTCGGCTTCGTCAATGGTGTTTTTCTCTGCCGCTGCATCATCCTTTTCAGATACATTTTCCATTTCGCAAAACATATCTTCTTTCTGCAAATCGGTTTCCATCACCGCTTCTTCAGCAGGCTGTGCAACCTCTCTGCTATCTATAGAAATGGTATTTTCTATCATAAAAAATCCTTTCCGCCCATAAAAACGGGCATAAAAAATGCCCTATTGACCTGTCTGTACACATCGTCAATAAAGCTGAAAATTATATCAGATATCGCTTTCTGCTGTATCGGTGTTGTCAAAAAGATTAATCTTTTTCATCCACACCTTCTTCTTGTATTCTCTGCAGTTTTTGTTTGTGCAGCCAAAATACAGCACCTGATAAGGTATATCATTTTCCACAATCACACGGCTGTCCATAATGCCCAGCGGTCGCGGAGAACAGTTACACATCTTCATATTCTTCCTCCTCTGCAATCAGATAATTTTCCGTCATTTCTGCCTGTTCCTGCTCAATTTTCTCTTTAAGCAGCTTGATAATCTTGTTTTTGTTTGGCAGCACACGGCTTGGGATATTTTCCAGATAGATAATTGCATCGTCAACAATCCCTTTTTCAAACAGATTGTCCATAGTGTTCATCTGTGCAGTTTCAGACCAGTATTCCGACGGGCCTATATCCACCACCAGCTTTGCATTTTCATCTATTGCACCAAAATCCACAAACACGCTTTCGCCGTCCAGTTCAACAAATCTTGCACCGTAATAATGGCGCACAATGTCATACACAATCCTTGCATAGTCTTCAACCAGCTGATAAAGTGCCATCTTCTGAATTTCCAGCGGAGCCACCGAAGATTTCTGCAGTGCCACAATAGCCGATGTGTTCACAGGGCTTACATTGCCCAGTGCCGCATCGTTTGCGCCCATAAAATCCTTGGTATAGCTTATTGTTTTATCCACAATAGCCATAAGCTGCACCGCCATATCTCCTGCACGGAAGCTGGTTGCCACAGCATCATTTGGGTTGCCCACAACCCCCATAACCGCACCCGGTGACGAGTTCCATTTATCCAGCTTTGTCTTGTCGATAAAAATCTTTGGAAACGCATTGTTCTTCTGATACAGCAATGCCATTGCCCACAGCTTGTTTACGGCAATCTGATTGGGGATAATGGTTTCCACCGCACCCATGCCGTGATAGCTGCCGCGCACCGCTTCCCAGTTCATAAACACCACGGGATACAGCTTCTGGCCTGTGTTGGTTTCATCTGTTACTATCTGATGCTCGGTTGTCTGCATAAAATGCACCCTGCCGCCCTTTTTGTACAGGCGTATAAGCACTGTAACAGTATCCTCATCTTCCCAGCCGAAAGAATATTCCACTTCCTCTTTACAGTGGGGATACTGCTGTTTAAACAGTTCCCTGTTAACCTTTTTTACAATTATGATATACGGCTGTTTTTCAACTTCAGGGCAGGTTCTGTCGCCGAAAACGATGTTTGTGCTGTTTACAATTTCACTTTCCACCGTATCTTCTTCGGGGTTATAGCGCATATACATTGCACCGTCGCCGTCGATTGCTGCATTTTTTATCACATTTCTCAGCTTTGCTTTAAAACGGGACGCCTCGTTTATCTTTTCCATCTCCTTTTCCAGCGCATCAACCAAAGTTATCTCGGTATCCTTGCTTTTAAGGTTTATGGCCACATCCTGCACCATAAGCACACTCATCAGATAGTTAACAACTCTTTTCACAAAGTTAAGCACAGGCTTTTCAAGGTCAGGTGCATTCAGCCCCTCCCACTGTCTGCCCAGAAAAAAGTTGTGGTGCTGTGCGGTTTTGTCAAACAGGTTTAGGCTGTTTTTATATGCAAGGTCCCTCTGATACTCCTGCCATATACTGTGACAGGTCAGCTTTTCTTCTCTCATAAGCCTCTACTCCTTTCCGCTGTATGCCATAAGCCTTTCAAGCTGACGGTACAGCTCTTTTTCCTTTTCTTCCTCGTTGCAGCTTATCTCCTGACTGCGGTATTTTTCGGCATACAGATATCTGTAAACCGCCGCACCTGCCGCTGCACCTGCGGCAAAAGCAATAATAATCTCCATCTTTCCTGCCTCCTACACATTCAGCAGAAGCTGCAGATATTTTTTCTCCAGCTCGTTAAGGTCATCATTGTATTTCTGCTGTATCTGGCTTAATATACCCGCATAACTGCGGTTTTCGCTGGCTCTGTTGTTTTCATAATTAAGGGTGCTTCTTTTTTTAAGGCTTTCAATCTCGCCGCCTGCACCCCACAGTGCCTGCTTCTGCGGTATTCCTCTCAGCCCCTGCATATATGCAATATAAAGCTGACGCAGATTGTCACTGTTCACCGCCTCTGCCGCCTTTTTCTGCATTTCAAAATTTTCTGCCATCAGCTGTTTTTCCGCCGCCTTGTTCTTGTTTATGGCTTTTATCTTTTCCTTGCGTCTGCGTGCTTCTTCTGCTGCTCTTGCTTCTTCAGCCTCACGCTGTTTACGCAGCTCCTCCGCCAGTGCCGCTGCACCTGCATCACTTGTCTGCGCTGCAGGCTGTACCGATGCAGATGTTTTTTTGCTGCTGCTCTTTGCAGGCTTTATATCTTCGGTCACAAATGCACGGTACGGGCCGCTGAATGCCTGCGGCGGCGTGTTGCCGTAATATGGCACCTTCTGCCCGTTGTTGAGGTACATATAGGTTGTCGCCATCTTTTTTCTCCTTTCAGTATTCAATAAAATTTTCAATCTGCCTGTCATAGCCGTTTTCTTCATCATCTTCAACCGCTGCAACAGCAGGTGTCGGCCGCCCCGCCACAAAATATCTCAGCGCATCGGGTGCGTGGGTAAGCTCGTGGGGGGTGTTTGCCACATCATTGGGGTTTGTTCTGTCAAAGGTCAGCGCAGGCAAAGTGCGTATCAGATTGGGGCAGTTTTCAAAAATCACCAGATTTGCAGTCACACAGCCCTGCTCGTCCTTAAAAGGCATCAGCCATTCCTTAAGGTTATACCAGCCCTGCACCCTGTCGTTTTCCGCCTTTGCCAGCAGAATGCCGTGCTCGGCAAATATCTCCGCAACGCTTTTGCCCGTGTCCTGCCGTCTGTTATACAAATCCGGCGGTGCATAGTAAACACTTATATCCTTTTCTCCCGCCGCAAGTATCTCCCTTGCCGCTGCCGAAATTATCAGGTTTGGCCTGTAAATCTCCTTGTACACATAAGCTTTGCCCTGTGTATCCACTGCAATAAAATATCCTGCCAGCATATCCAGGCCATAGTCCATGGTAAAATATCTTTTCCAGTGCTTTGGTACAGCAAATGGTTTTACCACATGTATGCTTCGGCGGAACTCGCTGAAATACTGTCCGTCAAATATATCCCAGTCGCCATACAGCAGCGCCCTGCGGTCCTTTTCGCTCAGCCGGTTAAGGCGGTTTACATACTGCCTGTCATTCTTCATCAGAAAGCTGTTGTCGCTCACCCTTGCAGGTATAAACTGCCTTGTACCGTTTTCATCGGTGTAAATTCCGCCGCTGCACTTGTCAATAAACCGTTCCTTAACCCAGCTGTGCCCCACACCGCCGGGGTTGGTGCTGCTTTTTATCTGTTTGGGATAGCTGTTCACCCCGCGTATACGGCTCATAAGATAGATATACATATCCTCGGTAAAATGGGTCAGTTCATCAAAACGGATAACATCATATTCTGCCGACTGATATTTATATACATCATTCTCCCTGTCACAGTAGCCAAAATCGATTATGCTGCCGTTTGCAAAGGTGCCCGTATGCTTTGCCGAATTGTATTTATAAACCGAAAGGTCAAACAGCCCCAGCGAAACACGGATAAGGCTTTTTTCCAGTTCAGGCAAAGTGCGCCTTAATATAAGCTGTTTGGATTTGGGATATTTTACTGCATACAAAAAGGAATCTATCAGCTGTGCATAGCTTTTTCCGCCGCCTGCCGCCCCGCCAAACAAAACTTCGTCTGCAGTGCTGCTGATAAATTCCTGCTGTTTTTTTGTTATTTCAAATTTTATTTATATCCCTCCCTTTCCGTCATAATATGCATACAAAAAGCCGGTCAAAAGCGCGCCTCTGTATGCAACCTTTCCCCGCTTTTACCGACTGTTGTTATACATATTAAATTGTTTTAATCCACCACCTTTATCTCTATGCTGAATGGTTTATCCCCGTTTCCGTCTTCGCTTTTCACAGCGTTCAGTATCGTTTCAAAGGCATTTTTATCCCCCTTTATCGCCTTTGCCACCTGTGCATAGGCTATTGCCTGCCCCGCCGTCATCCGCTCGGTGTTTACATTCAGCACACCGCTTATTTCCTCCCGCACACTGTCCGTCACCTTTGTTTTAAGCGCTTTGCCAAGGTTGCGGCCGATATCTGTGTCCTGTTTTCTGTCCATTGGCCTTACCTCCTTTCTGCCAACCTTTGACGATACTATCATAACACAGTTTTTCCCGTCTGAAGAAGCATCTTTTGCTGCATTTTTTGCGGCACATATGATGCCAACAATGTTGCACTTTATGCTGTCATTCCTTAACTCAAAACCATAATACCACCCTGAAAACCAAAGTCATTAAATAAAAAAATATGTCATTCCGAAAATACGCCGTATTTCCAGAATGACATTACAGTATATATGTATTTAATTTATATTTATAAAAACCTTGCCCGCAGTTCCACAACCTTGCCCAGTATGGTGATGTTTTTATCATCTATATCTTTTACAGAAAAAAACATCGGTGCATATTTAAGGTTGTTTGATATAAGCACCATCCCGTCAGAATGCTTTACCACCTTTTTGCAGGTTGCTTCGCCGTCCACCATAACAATGGCAATTTCACCGCTGGTCACATCGCTTTGCTTTTTCACAATAACAACATCGCCTTCTGTCATACGTGGCTCCATGCTGTCCCCTTTCAGCTTAAGTGCAAACACTGTGTCGTTTTTAACCCACTGCGCAGGCACCTCTTCCCAGCCGATAATATCTTCCTGCGCAGTTATTGGCACACCTGCCGCCACCGTACCCAGCACAGGTATCTTTGCCAGCGCCGTCCGTGGCTGTGAAAGTTCTGGCACTTTGTTTTCCGCTTCAAGAAGTATTTCGGGGGCAATCTGCAATATTTCGCTAAGTTTTTTTATTCTGTCACGGCGCATATTGCTTATACTGCCCGTCTCCCACCGCTGAACAGTGGCTTTGGACACGCCCACATAATTGCCTATATCTTCAAGGGTTATCCCCAGTTCTTTTCTTCTGGTTTTTATAATGCTGTCCATACAAAAACTCCTTTTCCACGTTTTTTATCATACTATAAAACCACAGTTTTATCAACTTGTTAAACCTGCCGTTACCCAAATGCAACCTGTTTTTTCTCAATCCGATGCCATAATCCGACAGCATTCTACATTACCTGACATTCTTCACCCTTGACAAAAATTGCTTATAAGCGACTTTACCAAAATTCAATCCAAATATTTTACAACCTTTGGTTGTTTTTTAATTGACTTTTTCCTCGACAAATAGTATCATATGTTACAGAAATGCAACTTTTCTCGCAGAGCCTCAACGGAAAGGAGAACATTATGCTATATTCCGAATTAAAACAAACCGCCATAAAGGATTTATCACAGTATTATTATCTCAAGTCAAGCCTTGATACTCTGCCTCAGGAGATACGCCTGCTGCAAAACAGCGGTATGTATCACAGTACAGCTTACGGCATGGCAGTTATGTCATCTGTATCTGCCGATGACCGTATTGCAAAGCATATATCCCGCATAGAAGCCCTTGAACAGCAGCTGGCAAACAACACGGCAAAGCTTAAAAATATCAACTTTGCCCTCTCCTGCCTTACACAGTCTCAGCGTGATATACTGTTCAGCTATTATATCAACCGTCAGCGCAGGGCTGTAAACCGCCTTGCCATAGACACCCACACCGACCGCAGCGCACTTTACCGCCGTGCCACACGGGCACTGGATAAATATATCCTTGCCTATTTCGGCACTTTGGGTGATAAAGAATAAATTTTCACATATTTTTACGCCAGCATCTGTGCAATAACAGCCTGTGCCCACCTTTATCTGACTGTATATTCCTGAAACACAAGGCTAATTTCAGCATAGACATTACACTCTGCTTTATGTTATACTGTAAGTTGACAAGATATGTTTGTCACTTACAGTATTTTTTATGCAGGGAGGTTTGCCCGTGAAATTTATTATATTTTCCGCCCAGTATCTGCCAACCGTCGGCGGTGTTGAGCGCTATACAAATTCCCTTGCAAAAAAACTTATTGCAAAAGGCCATTCCGTGTCGGTTGTCACCTCGGCTTTGCCGGGTCAGCCCGATACCGAAACCGATGCCGACGGCATAAAGGTTTTCCGTCTGCCCTGTATAATGCTTATGGGCGGCAGATTTCCGATAATCAGGCCAAGTGCACAGAAAGCATCTTTTGAAAAACACTTTGCCGCAGAAAAATACGATTTCTGTGTTATTCAGACCCGTTTTTACATCAACAGCCTTTTTGCCGCACAGCTTTGCAGAAAGCACGGCGTGCCGTCACTGGTTATCGACCACAGCACAAGTCACCTTATGGGCGGCGGCATTGTGGGCAGATGCGGTGATATATACGAACATTTTGCCGCAGATTACATAAAAAAACGCACCGATAAATTTTTCGGTGTTTCGGGCAGATGTGCCGACTGGCTTTACCACTTTGGCATTGAAGATGCCGGTGTTATGTACAACTGTCCAAACCTTGATGCCATAAACACCATTTCTCCCGCTTCCAAAGCTGACTACGGCTGCGGTGAAGACGAAATTCTTGTGGTTTTTGCTGCACGTCTTATTGCCGAAAAGGGCGTTTTAAAGCTTATCGAAGCCTTTAACCGCATCAGTACTGTAAACAAGGCAAAACTTGTTATCGCAGGTGACGGCGCACTTTACAGTGACGTAAAAGCCATGGAAACCGAAAATATTTCCGTTGTGGGTGCACTTAAATTCAACGATGTAATCGCCCTTTACAAAGCGGCAGACATCTTCTGCCTGCCAACCGATTATCCCGAGGGTTTCCCCACCACTGTGCTGGAAGCCGCAGCCTGCAGCACAATGGTTATCGCCGCAGACAAAGGCGGCACGGGTGAGATAATTTCTTCCGATGAATACGGCATTCTCATCACCGACAACACCGTTGAAAACATTACAGAGGCTCTTGAAAAAGCCATTGACGACAAAACCTACCGCGAAACCGCAATAAAAAATGCCCATGCAAAACTTCTGCAAAGTTTCACCTGGGAAAAAACAGCCGAAAAGCTGGAAGCGGAAGCAGTTAAAATTATAAACAACAGAGGATAGTATGAAAACACTTATTGTTATTCCTGCATACAACGAAAAAGACAATATCGAAAGGGTTGTGGACAACCTTATCCAGAACTACCCGCAGTACGACTATGTGGTGGTTAACGACGGCAGCACCGACATCACAGGTGATATATGCCGCATCAGAGGTTACGAACTTATCGACCTGCCTGTAAACCTTGGTCTTGCAGGCGGCTTTCAGGCCGGGCTTCGCTATGCACGCAGCCGCGGTTACGATGCCGTACTGCAGTTTGATGCAGACGGCCAGCATCTGCCTGAATATATCGCCCCTATGATTAAATGTATGGAAAAAACCAACTGCGATATTGTTATCGGCAGCCGTTTTGTAACGGTTAAAAAGCCAAAAAGTCTGCGCATGGTGGGCAGCTATCTCATCAGCTGGGCAATGCGCCTTACCACAGGCAAAAAAATCTGCGACCCTACCAGCGGTATGCGCCTGTTCAACCGCAGAATGATAAAAGAATTTGCCCTTGATGCAAACTTTGCACCGGAACCTGACACAATCAGCTTTTTGCTTAAAAACGGTGCCACAATCCGCGAAGTTCAGGTGGAAATGGCCGAGCGTATTGCAGGCGAAAGCTATCTCAATCTTAAAAACGCCGCAAAATATATGTTCAAAATGGGTATATCCATTGTACTTATACAGTGGTTCAGAAAAAGAAAGGAGATTAACTAACTATGAGCAGTACACTTATAGGTCTGCTTCTGGCAGGCAGTATCTTTACATTTCTCTTTGTAATGCGCCTTATCCGCAAATCTGCCGTGCGCATTGAAGATACTTTTTTCTGGATTTTCTTTTCTGTTGTAATCATCATTCTTGCTCTTTTCCCAAGAATACCATACAAGCTGTCAGCACTTCTGGGCTTTCAGTCTCCAATCAACCTTGTGTATCTGGTTATCATCTTTGTTCTTATTGTCAACCAGTTCCTTATGTCCCTCAAAATCAGCAAACTTACCATAAAACAGAAAGAACTTGTTCAGGCTATTGCAATAAATGCAAAGCAGAACAAGGACGAAATGGACGGCAAAGACTGTCTCAAATAAAAATATTTTATCAGGATTGATTATGAAAATTAACAAAAGCCAAAAGTACGACCTGCTGATTATACTGCTGTGTATCGGCATTCTGCTTCCAATTATTGCTGTCGGATTCTTCAACCGTCCCGCAGCAGATGACTATGACTATGCACTGCTTACATATGCCGCACTTCAGAACGGCGGTAATATCTTTGATGTTATAAAGGCTGCCTGGCAGACCAATATCAACTATTACAACACCTGGCAGGGGCTTTACACTTCGGCATTTCTGCTTGCTTTGCAGCCGGGCATTTTCGGAGAAAAATATTATGCTGTTGCACACATTATAGTGCTGCTGGTTACATTTCTTCCGCTTTTTGCATCGGTCAATATAATAAACAAACATTATTTCAAAAAATCCACAGTCTTTTCTTTAAGCTTCTCACTTGTCATTTATACAATGCTTATGATGTGGCTGCCTGATATAGGCGATGGCATATACTGGTATAACGGTGCTATGAACTACACCCCATACGCCTTTACCAATGTGCTCACCCTTTGCCTTATGCTTGAAGCAGGCACAACAGACAGCAGCAAAAAGAAAATCATTTATATTGCAGCAGGCACGGTTATAGCCTTTCTCACCAGCGGCGGCAACCACGTTACAGCTTTTGCAAATATTATGCTGCTTTTTATCGCCTGCATTATTGCATTTTCAAAAAAAAAGTTTTTCCCGCTTATTCCTTTTGCTGCCGCCTGCATAGGATTTATAATTATGTTCTCTGCCCCGGGCACAGCTGTAAGACAAGGCTATTTCCAGTCTCCGGGTGTTGTTAAAACCATTGTCAAAACCGCGCTTCATGTTCACGGCCTCGCTGCCCAGTGGATTTCGCTTAAATGGCTTGTCAGCCTTTTGGTTCTTACACCTTTCGCAGTTGAATTCGGCCACAAAAACAAGAATAGATTTCCAAAAAAATTCCCTCTTTATATTCTTGCCGCACTTGTGGTATCAATAGCGGTTATCTGCGGTATGTTCTGTGTGCCATACTATGCTATGGCAGATTTCGGTATGGGCAGGGTTACAAATGTTATATGGATAACCTTCAGTTTTCTCAGCTGGTTTGTATACTTTATCACTGTCGGCTGGCTTACTGCAGCAGATTTTCTTAACTCCGACAGAATTATCGCCATCAGACATATTGCCGTCCTTCGTCTTTTATGCATTGTTTTCGGCCTTTGCTGTACAGTTGCAATCTTTGAAAACGACCGCGCCTGCTGGAGCATAAAAGCCGCATCAGAAATTGTCCACGGCAATGTTCAGGGATATTGTCAGGAGATGGATGCCCGCATAGCCTTATACAACGACAAAACTCTCTCATCTGTCGAGGTTTCCCCTATTCAGCACAAATCAGAATTCTTTACAGCCTTTGACGTTACTGAAGACCCAAATATATGGCCAAACACATCAATAGGCATTTATTACGGCAAAACCGTAACTCTTAAAGAACAATAAAAAACCAAAAAACTCACGGTATTTACACACCGTGAGTTTTTATTTACCTTGCAAATTCTTCAAGCATCTTTTCTGCCACATATTCAACTGTTGCAGTTTTATAAAGTTCCTTCACCGTTGCAAAATCAACAGCTTCATTTCTTGCCTTCTGCAAAAATTCTTTAACTTCTCTGCAGTCTGCCTCTTTCCACTCCTCAAGGTTATACACCAGCGGATATTTTGCAAAATACTCTGCTGCAGGGCAGTTTTCTATTCTCTGCAGGTTCAAAACAGGTTTGCCCAAAGCAAAATAGTCAAAAATCTTGCTTGGCACCTGATTGTCAATTGTATTGCTGATATTCAGCAGAACATCTGCATTTTTCATTGTGGCAAGTGCGGTTGCAGCACTTACCTTTTCTTTAAAGAACACATTCTGCGGATATTTATTTATATATTCATCCAGCACGGCACTGTTGTTTGTGCCCATAAAATAAATGCGTATTTTTTCACCGCTTTCAAACAGCGGTGCCAGTGCTTTAAGCACATATTCCGGGCTGCGGAAGCTGTCTGCCACCACACCGCCAAAAAGAATATTTATATACCCGCTGTCAAAATCTATTGCAGATTTAACATCAGAACTGTCTGCATTTTCGCACAAAGACACCTTATTCTGTTTTACATTTGGAAAATCCACCGCTGTCATTTTAGCAGTATATTTTTTATACATCTCATTTTCGCCATACTGTCTCATCAGCACAGGAGTGGTAAAAATGTGTTTTGCCTTTTCAAAGGCCGCACATTCCCTTTCCACAACCGCATTATCAACGTTTGGGTTATCTATGCGGTGCAGTCCCCACGGGTCCATCTGATAAGCCACCATAGGCACCTCAATGTCACTGTTTACCACCTTTTCAAAGCTGTTTACAGGTTTATATGGCAACACCATAACATCAGGGGAAAAATCGTCCGCAAAAGCTTTAAGATGTTTTAAATAGCACGGCTGCTCGGCCTTGTCCACATACAAGGCATTGTATCTTGCCGCAAGCCACACAGCCTTAAGCGGATGCTTTTTTATAAACGCACTGCGCAGTGCATTTCTGTCACCCTTGCCGATAAAATCTTCAAAGGCTTCGCTGGCCTTTACCACAGCCTTTGGTGCACTGAATTTTTTAAGCAGCACTCCGTTGTGCATTTCATCACAGGGTTTGTAATAGCAGATGCCGCACACCGCCACATCGTGCCCTTTTTCTGCCATATACTCTGCAAGCTGCAGCACTATCTTTGTGTTGGCATTAAGCTCTTTATCCAGTTCTCCTGCCGAAAACAGTATCTTCACGGTATGCACCACCCTTCTAATCACCTTTTATATTTTTAACAAAAATATTACTACTTGTATATTTTATATCATTTATTACACCCAAACAATTTATCTTGTAACAAATTTTGAGTACACCTTCACCAGCAGATAAAGTGGTGTGTAAAGTTTGTATCTCATCAGAATCCAGAACAGCTTAACCTGAAATTCCACACAGGCCAGATCCTCCTTTTCAAAGGACAAATCCACATTGTTGTCACGGATTGTTTCTTTAAGATATCTTTTAACTTCACCCAATGACAAAGCATCAATCTTCTTTTTTACCACTGCAGAAAAAGTAACAATAAATCTTATGCGGTTGCGTTTTTCCACCTCTTTTGCATCAAGGCCAAGGCGCTGCCCAATCTGCTTTGTATATTCTGCAAAGCGTTTAAGGGCAGGCACGGTGTAATCGTGCACCCTGTTGGAAACCGAGCCCATATGTCTGCGGTAAAAATACAGCGGTTTGTTAACAGCCTTTGCTCTGTGCGCATGGGATAAAAACTCTATATTGAAAAAGTTGTCTTCGCTGAAAACTTCTTCCATAGGCTTAACTGCCAGATTATTTTCTGCAATTATGCTGCGGCGATAAACTGCCATGCACATACTGCCTGCAATTTCAACACCGATTTTTGTGCTGGCAATCAGCGGCAGTATCATATTCTGTGCAATTTCTTCTTTTGATGTACAATAGCTTTCGCTGATATTGCGCATACTGCGGTTGGACAAATCATCATCAAAAAAGCGGTAACAGGTGCAGTATACGGCATCAAGATTATCTTTTTCTATCTCTGCCATAAGCTGTGTATACATATCGGTGTCGATAATATCATCCCCGTCCACAAAGGTCACATATTCTCCCTTTGCTGCCGCCATGCCGCAGTTGCGGCTGTCTCCCGGGCCTTTGCCCGCTGCCTTTACAATGGTGATATTGTCATATTTTTCTGCAAACTGTCTGCAGATATCCATACTTTTATCGGGGTATCCGCCGTCCACAATTATAATTTCAAAATTTTGCTGTGATTGACTAATCACCGACTGCAAGCAGTCGGTGATATATTTTTCGGTATTATAAACGGTTACTATTACGCTGAGCTTTGGGCTTAATACTTTCTGCATAACCTTTTAATTCCTCTCAGGCAGTATGCACCGCCGATTAAAATTTTGTCTTTTATTCCTGCAGGGCCTGCCATAAGTTCCTTTACATACAGCGAATATCCCTGCCAGTTTTTTATCAGATTGCTGTCCACATTTTTTGTCATACCGTCTTCAAGGTATTCTGTTATGTGCACAATTTCATTAAACCATCTTATTTTATATCCGGCTTTTGCTATGCGGTTCCAGACAAGTGCTTCCGGCACAAACTTTTCCCCCGCAAATTCAGGGAACGGAAACTGCTTTATAACCCTTGTAAAAAACACTTCGGATTTATCTCCGCCTATATTGTGCTGTGTTCTCTCCAGCGTGGTGGCATCAACATATTCGCCCTCAAAGGTTGTGCCGATTATGCCGCCCTTTTTGTCGCCGCGCAAACCGCCCACACCTGCAAATTTTTCGCCTTCAGGCAGATTTTTTATCCATTTAAGGCAGGTTTCCACACCTTTTGGTGTTGCGGTATCATCACTGTCAATTATCCAGAAATATTCTTCCTTTGCCAGCTGCAAGCCATAATTTATCGCACTAGGCTTGCCGCCGTTTGCCTTTTTGTAATATCTCACCGCAAATTTTCCATTGTTCAGCCAGCTTTTCACCAGTTCTTCGGTATTGTCGGTGCTGCCGTCGTCCACAATCAGCCATTCAAAATCCAAGCAGGTCTGTTTTAAAAGGCTTTCATACAGGTCTCCAAGGATATAGGCGCGGTTGTATGTAGGTGTAAAAACAGTAATCATAGCTTCACCTTACAGCTGGGAATATTTTTCCAGATAGAATTTCTGCACCTTGTCGGCCACTTCGCCAATGTCATAGCCGCATTCTCTTATGCGTGCATGGTTGTCGTTCTTAACACTTACATCGGTGTTAAGAATAACATCTGCCCAGTACTGTGCGCCTTTTTCCAGCGGAATAAACTGTATATCATCGCTTACCGCTGCTTCCTTTGGCACTCTGTCACTGGCAATACATTTTACACCGCAGGCCTGTGCTTCCACAAACACTATGCCAAGGCCTTCAAACAAACTTGGCAGACACATAATGTCCGTTTTCTGCAGCAGAGCATTTACATCGTTGCAGTCGCCGATAAAGTCAACCGCACCGTCAAGGCCCAAAGCCGCAACCTTTTCTTTAAGTGCCGCTTCGGTGTCACCTGTGCCTGCAATGATAAGCTGTGCATTTTTATTCTTTTTATAAACTTCGTTAAATATATCGATAAGGAATGTATGATTTTTTTCTTCTGCAAGTCTGCCAACGCAGGCTATGGTAAGTTTGCTGCGGTCACGCTTGTCCTCGCAGCTGAATTTTTTAAGGTCAATGCCGTTTTTAACCACATTTACATCACTGCGGTTTTTGCCAAACAGCCAGTCGCCAGCCTCTTTGCTGCAGGCAAAGCGGTCGGTGCAGTTTGGATTTATCATATAGCCGTAAAAGCCTTTAACCAGCTTGTATGCCAGAATACCGCTGGAAGCTACAGAATGGCTGTGGCTTATACGCACAGGTATACCTGCACGCTTTGCCTCGCGCATAATGTGGCCCGAAAACTTGTCCATATGGCTGTGAACAATTTTATATTCAGGATGTGCCGCAAAAAATTCTCTTACATATTTTGTATATGCAAAAGGGCCTTTTTCTGTGATAAAAGGTATGCGGTACAGTCTGCCCCCCAGAGATTCTATCTCCGGCTTGTACACGCCGCCAAAGCTGTACAGAAAGTCAAACTGAACCTTTGTTCTGTCGATATTGCGGTACAGGTTCATAATATATGTCTCGTAACCGCCGCGGCCGACACCTGCCACACAGTGCAGAATTCTGATAGGCTCGTTATTCACTTGTTTTTCATTTAAAGTGCTCATACATTCACCTGATTTATAGATTATGCCAGAAATTGCCGATAATGCAACTTGACATACTTAGGCTATTTTATTATCCATATAATTATACTATATTATATGTCAAAAATCAACAACGCACTGCCTATACTTATATCTTCAAAATGTAAATTCAGCACATATTCTGCTACACAAACAAAAAGCTCTCAGAAATCCGAGAGCTTTAATTGTTTTATTCATTTTTAAACCGCTTAACACAAGTTTATTATAACGCAACGGAAATATTAATCCCTGCCTGCACAGCAGCCTTGCGTTTCAAGGTTCTTGACGCCGCAGCATTCGCTGCGGGAAGGTGCAAACCTTAAATGTGCAAAGCACATTCGGCAAGGTTCTTATTTCTTAAAGTAATCAACTGCGCCTCTGAACATTTCAAGACCGCGGCTGTTTGGCACGTTCTTGTAGTTGCGGTCGCACCATCTTTCATCGTGGAGCATTTTACCGAACACACGGCCGTCAGGGCTTGTAATGCCTTCGATAGCCATCATGGAGTTGTTAGGGTTAAACATGATGTCGCTTGTTGCATTGCCGGAAAGGTCAACATACTGTGTAGCAACCTGACCGTTTGCAATAAGCTGGTCAATAACTTCCTGCGGAGCAATAAATCTGCCTTCACCGTGGCTTGTTGCAGCTGTTGCAATGTCGCCAACTTCGTGATACATAAGCCATGGAGACTTGTTGGAAGCAACACGTGTATGTGTAAGACGGGACTGATGACGTGCGATGGAGTTGAATGTAAGTGTTGGGATATCAGCACTTGGAGCAACAATTTCGCCGTATGGAACAAGACCAAGTTTTACAAGAGCCTGGAAGCCGTTGCAGATACCTGTCATAAGGCCGTCACGGTTGTTAAGCAGCTCGTGAATTTCCTGTGCAACAAGTGGGTTGCGCATAAGTGAAATGATAAATTTAGCAGAGCCGTCAGGTTCGTCACCGCCGGAGAAACCACCTGGAATTGCAAGGATGTTTGCAGTTTTAATAAGTTTTGCAAGTTCTTTTGCAGATTCCATAACTTCTTCCGGTTTTCTGTTGCGCAC
>JAFSAW010000079.1 GCA_017442085.1 Oscillospiraceae bacterium
AGGAAGATACTATGAGTGAATATATTGTTATAAAAGGTGCAAGGGAAAACAACCTTAAAAACATAAATGTAAAAATTCCCAAAAAGCAGATTACTGTTTTTACAGGGGTTTCCGGCAGCGGCAAAAGTTCCATCTGCCTTGATACCATCGCAGCGGAAAGCCGCCGCGAGCTCAACGAAACGTTCCCGGTATATGTTCAGCATCATCTGCCCAAATACGGCAGACCAAATGTGGAAAAGATAGAAAATCTGCCTGTTACAATAGTTATCGACCAGAAAAAGCCAAGCGGAAACAGCCGTTCCACAGTGGGCACATACACCGACATATACACCTTGCTGCGTCTGCTGTTCAGCCGTGTGGGCAAGCCTTTTATAGGCTATTCCGATGTATTCAGCTTTAACCACCCATCAGGCAGCTGCCCAAAATGCGACGGTCTTGGGGTTGTTACCGACCTTGATATCCACAAGCTTGTGGACTTTGACAAGTGTCTTAACGACGAGGGTGTTATCAACTATCCTGCCTTTACCACAGGTGCGTGGAGATGGAAACGCTATGCCTACAGCGGTCTGTTTGACCTTGACAAAAAGATAAGGGATTACAGCGAGGAAGAACTGCAGCTGTTTTTGTATTCACCGCAGATTCGCCTTAAAAATCCGCCTGCAAACTGGCCAAAATCTGCCAAGTTCGAGGGTATTTATCCCCGTATGTACCGCAGCATTATCAACAGCAAAGAGGGCGAGATGCACAAAAAGCATCTGGAAAAAATGGTTTCCACCTTTACCTGCCCTGAATGTCACGGTCAGCGCGTAAACGACAAGGTGAGAAGCTGTCTTATCAACGGCAAAAGCATTGCCGATGTGTGCGATATGCCTATCGAAGATGCAATTGCCTTTGTAAAATCCATCGACGACCCGTTGGCAAGAGATCTTAAAATTGAACTTTCCAAGCGCCTGCAGGCACTGGTGGATATAGGTTTAAGCTATCTTACATTAAGCCGCGGCACCGATACCCTTTCCGGCGGTGAAGCACAGCGCATCAAAATTGCAAAATACATCAACAGCGCCCTTACAGATATGCTTTATGTGCTGGACGAGCCAAGCGTAGGCCTGCACCCAAAGGATATCGACCGTATGAAGCTGTCACTTGAAAAGCTTAAAAACCACGGCAACACAGTGCTTATTGTCGAGCATCACCGCGAGATTATCAAACTTGCCGACAACATTGTGGATATGGGCCCTAAAGCGGGGCAGTACGGCGGCGAAATTATGTTTGAGGGTGATTATGACGGATTGCTTGAATCCGATACAATCACTGCAAAGATGCTGTCTGCTGTTACACCGTTAAAAACCCATTACCGCAAACCGACAGGCTGGTTTAAAGTGGAAAATGCAGCACTGCACAACCTTAAAAACGTAAATGTGGATCTGCCTTTGGGTACAATCTGCGTTATCGCGGGGGTTGCGGGCAGCGGCAAGTCCAGCCTTATGGAGCATTTTCAGAGTGTTTATCCCGAAACTGTTATATCCATCAAACAGAAAAACATCGGCATCAACCTGCGCTCCACACCTGCAACATACCTTGAAATATGGGATGATATCCGCAATCTGTTTGCAAAGGCCAACAAGGTTTCCAATGCCTATTTCAGCTTTAACTCTGTGGGCGGCTGCCCTGTGTGCGGCGGCAAAGGGGTTATCGTCAGCGAAATGGCATTTATGGATGCTATCGAAACCAAATGCGAAGCCTGCGGCGGTCTGCGTTTTTCACCGGAAGCTTTGTCCTATCTTTACAACGGCAAAAATATCGGCGAAGTTATGGACTTGTCCGTGTCCCAGGCCATAGAATTTTTTGCAGGACAGCCTTTTGTGGAAAAGCTGGAAGCACTTAAAAAGGTTGGTCTTGGCTATATTCATCTCAACCAGTCCATGACCACTCTTTCGGGCGGCGAGCTGCAGCGTGTAAAGCTGGCAGACAAGCTTAAAGAGAAAGGTCAGGTGTTCATTCTTGACGAGCCTACCGACGGCCTGCACCTTGACGATATCAAACGCCTTAAAGAAGTGTTCAACGATATGGCAGACAAGGGCAACACCCTGTTTATCATCGAGCACAGCCTTGATGTTATGAAGGATGCCGACTATATCATTGAAATGGGTCCCGAAGGCGGCTTAAAAGGCGGTCAGGTGCTGTTCAGCGGCACACCGCAGCAGATTCTCGGCAGTGAAAAATCCGTTACAAGAAAATATATCGAAGAAAGCCTTAAATAAAATAAAAATGCACAAATCTGTTTTGACGGATTTGTGCATTTTCTTTTATAGTATTTTATTAAATATAAAGCTCGCCCCATCTGCCATAGGAGAGAAAATCAATTTTTCTGTACAGCTCGGCAACCTCGTCATATCCGCTGATAAGGCACGGGGTTTTGCCCATAGACAGTATTTCTTTTATCAGAAATTTTGTTATGTATGTGCCTATGCCCTGCAGGCGATACTCGGGGATAACAGCAACAGCGGCTATTGCGGCGTGGGTGTCGTCCTGGCTGATAATGCTGCCTGTGCCGATTGGTCTGCCGTCTCTTTCCAGCTGATAAACCTTTGCGGCACCGCATTGGGTAAGCTTTGTCAGATTGTCTGCCCAGGGCTCAAATTTAAGATGTGTGCGGTAATACTCGTGGCTCTGCTGCAGCACACCGTAAACATCCTGCAGGTCGGCAGGCTTTATGTCGGGAAAATCGGGGCAGATGTTGCCGCCTTTATATTCCATATAATAGCTGCTTTCGGTGACACCGCCAAGAATTCTGTGCAGCTTTTCGCACAAATCCCAGTCGCTGTCAATTTCGTGAATTTCAAATTTTTCTGTCAGTGCAATTATATCCTCTGTGCCGATATCACCGCCTTTTACAACGGTAAGCACCTGCCCGTTAAGATGCAGTGCTGCAAGGTCTGTGCTGTCTTCTGCCATAATCCAGAATTTATGCACGTCGTGTTCTGTGCCGTATGCGGCAAGAGCGCTGCGGCTGCGGCTGCCAAAAACGTGTTCGGCCTTGCAAAGCTGATGATAACGGCCGATATTTGTGTGGTCAACTTTAATAAGCATAATATAAATCCTTTTATTATAATATAGTGCGGTGTGATAATGCTGTGTTCTATTCTTTTATTTTGGAAAGGTGACGGTACATTGTTGCCTGGGAGCAGCCAAAAATTTCGGCAGCATCCTTGACAGCACCCTTGATAAGAAATACACCTTTGTCGTCCATTTCCAAGATAAAACGCAGCTTGTCCTTGAGCGTCATATTTTCTGGACGAAGATTGTTCTTTTTAAGCTCGTCCGTTAATATTTCCTTTGCACTGCCGTCAGGCACGGTGTGAAGCTTTGCGTGTCTTGAACCTGCAGCTTTAAGCGGCACCTTGGTTTCGTCAAAGCGGAAGTTTGTGTCAACAAGGGCGTCAGGGTGGCAAAGGTTGAAAACTTTCTGGCTCAGTTCACGGTAACGGCTGTCATCAAAGTTTATGCACAGTGCGCCGATAAGTTCGCCCGCTTCGTCCTTGATGAACAGGGTGGAAGAACACAGGATTTTTCCGTTGGGGGACATCCCGTACTGATGCAGGACAAAATCTGTATCATCATATTCGTGATTTTCTATAATCTGCATAAGTTTGTCGCTGGCAAGCTGCCCAATGCTTCTGCCGCTTATGTGCCCGTTGGCAAGTGCAACAAGTGCGCCACCGCGGTCGTCAATATCGTGCAGGGCCACCTCGTAGTCAGGGCCAAGCACTCTGCCGAAAAATTCAGTTATTTTAGTGAAATAATGCAGTTGATTGCTGGTCATAACTTTCTCCTTGTCTTTGTGTTTTTTGATTTTGATTTCTTATGCGCATTTGATGTATATACATAATAAAACAGTCGGGAGAATTGCGGTGATGGGTGTATAATTTTGCATAAGAAAAACAGAACAAATCTGATGTAGGTTAATTATATCATATATTAATAAAAAATTATTAAAAAATGAGAAAATTTTATTCCACGATTTGCACAAAAATCATACATTGTTTATATAAATAATGGAAAAATTATTCATTTTGCACAATATTAAGTTGAAAAAATCTTCTCACCGTGATAAAATTTATATTGCAGTGAAGCGAAATGCAAATTTTGCTTTGAAAAATCGTTTATTAAAAATTTTAAATAGGTACTGACCGCTAGGCACCGACGCCGACCGGGGTACCTCCCAACAAGGAGGTAATTTACCAATGAAAAAGTATCCACTTAAAGCAGCTACACCACATTCCTACACATATGCTGTACGTAACCTTCCAGAAGTAACAGTTGAACAGCGCGAAAGAGCTCTCAACGCAACACACTGGAACGAATTTGCATTCCCAGCAGGTATGCTTACAGTTGACATGCTCTCCGACTCCGGTACAACAGCTATGACAGACCTTCAGTGGTCCGCTCTTATGCTCGGTGACGAAGCATACGGCCGTAACAATGGTTACTATGTATTGCTCGACACATTCCGCGATATCTTTGAACGCGGCGGCGAAAAGAACTGGAAAAACTCCATCGACCTTATCCGCACAGGCTGCAAAGACGTAGACAAACTTATGGATGAACTCTATCTCTGCGAATACGAAGGCGGCCTCTTCAACGGCGGCGCAGCACAGATGGAAAGACCAAACGCTTTCATCATCCAGCAGGGTCGTGCAGCTGAATCCGTTCTCATGGAAATCGTTAAGAAAATCCTTGCAGAACGTCACCCAGGTAAAGTATTTACAATTCCTTCCAACGGTCACTTTGACACAACAGAAGGCAACATCAAACAGATGGGCTCCATCCCACGTAACCTTTACAACAAAGAACTTCTTTACGAAGTACCAGAAGGCGGCAGATACGAAAAGAACCCATTCAAAGGCAACATGGACCTTGAAAAACTCGAACAGCTTATCCAGGGCGTAGGTCCGGAAAACGTTCCACTCGTATTCTCCTGTATCACAAACAACCCAGTATGTGGCCAGGCAGTTTCCATGGCTAACATCAGAGCAACATCCGAAATCGCTCACAAATACAACATCCCATACGTTCTCGACACAGCTCGTTGGGCAGAAAACGCTTACTTCATCAAAATGAACGAAGATGGCTATGCAGACAAAGACATCGGCGAAATCGCAACAGAAATGTTCAGCTACTGTGACGCATTTACAATGTCCGCTAAAAAAGACGGTCATGCTAACATGGGTGGTATGCTTGCATTCCGCGATAAAGGTCTCTTCTGGAAAAACTTTACAGACTTCGACGCAGACGGCAACGTAGTAATGGACGTTGGTGTTAGACTTAAAGTTAAACAGATTTCCTGCTACGGTAACGACTCTTACGGCGGTATGTCCGGTCGTGATATGATGGCTCTTGCAGTTGGTCTTAAAGAATCCTGCAACTTCCACTACCTCGACGAACGTATTGCACAGTGTAACTACCTTGCAGAAGGCTTCTACAAAGCAGGCGTTAAAGGTGTTATCCTCCCAGCTGGCGGTCACGGCGTATACATCGACATGACACAGTTCTTCGATGGCAAACGTGGTCACGACACATTTGCTGGCCAGGGCTTCTCTATGGAACTTATCCGCCGTTACGGTATCAGAACATCCGAACTCGGTGACTACTCTATGGAATACGACCTTAAAACACCGGAACAGCAGGCTGAAGTATGTAACGTTGTTCGCTTCGCTATCAACAGAAGCCAGCTTACACAGCAGCACCTTGACTATGTAATCGAAGCTGTTTCTGAACTTTACAAAGACCGTGAAAACATTCCTAACATGAGAATCATCAGCGGTAAAACACTTCCAATGCGTCACTTCCACGCATTCCTTGAACCATACGCAAACGAAGAAAAATAATTCGTTAAGCTAAGGTTTAACAATCAGAGTGTGAGCACACAGCACATAACCAGTGCTCAAAGTTAATTAATTAATTTAAAGCACTCGCATAACTTAAACGCTATGCGAGTGCTTTTTATTTAAAAAACAAACGTAAAACAAATTTTTTAAGAGGAGGTATTCTCACAATGAGCAATATCGAAAAAAGAGATGGTTTCCAGTCTAAATGGGGCTTTATCTTGGCATGTATCGGCTCTGCTGTTGGTATGGGTAATATCTGGCGTTTCCCTATCATGGTATCCACATATGGTGGTATGACATTCTTGCTTCCATACTTCCTGTTCGTAGTTCTTATCGGTGCATCTGGTGTTATTGAAGAATTTGCACTTGGTCGTTGGGCAGAAGCAGGCCCTGTTGGTGCTTTTGGTAAAGCAACAGAAGACGGCGGCAAAGGCAAAGGCCTTGGCACAGCAATCGGCGCACTTCCAATCGTAGGTGCAGCAATGCTTGCTATCGGCTACACAGTTGTTCTTGGCTGGATCTTCAAATACACATGGATGGGTATCAATGGCGGTCTCTTCGCTATGGGTACAGACATGGCAACAATCGGCGGCACATTCGGCGCAACAGCTCCAGAATCCGCAACACTTGGCGAAGCTATCGGCGTTATGTTCTCCAACGGTATCTTTGGTATC
>JAFSAW010000080.1 GCA_017442085.1 Oscillospiraceae bacterium
CAGAAAGTGCTGCACCTTCAACACCAGAGCACCAAACGCCACTGAGGATAATTGCAAGGGACATAATTGTACATACAACCATTGTATCTACGAAAACTTCAAACATACCCCACATACCCTGACGGAATGGGTGTTCGCAGTTAGCCTGGGAGTGAACCATTGTGGAGGAACCCTGACCTGCTTCGTTGGAGAAAACAGAACGTGCAATACCGTTCTGGATAGCTATGGAAGCACCTGCACCTAAAAAGCCGCCTGTTGCTGCTGTGCCGTTGAATGCGCTGCCAACGATAAGTGCCAAAGCTTCAGGAATTTTTGCAAAGTTTACAAGAACAATGCCAAGACCTGCTGCTACGAACAATACAACCATGAATGGAACGATTTTGCCTGCAAATTCTACAACGCGTTTGCCGCCGCCCCAAACGATAATCCAAACAATGATGCTGTAAACAACTGCAAATGGAATGATTGGAATGTTAAATGCGGATGTAAAGCCTTCAGCGATTGTGTAGCCCTGAACACCGGAGAAGAAGTTGCAGGAGAAGCCAACGCCAAACACAATAGCAATAAATGAAGCTATTGCAACAAGTTTTTTAGGAAGCAGCTGACCCAAACCCTTCTGGATGTAGTAAGTAGGACCACCGTATGGCTGGCCGTCTTCGTCATAACTTCTGTAGTAACATGCAAGGGAAACTTCGGCAGCTTTCAGTGCCATACCCAGCAAAGCTGCAATCCAAAGCCAGAAAAGAGCACCAGGACCGCCAACTGCAATAGCTGTAGCAACGCCGCCGATGTTACCAACACCAACCGCCCCGCCTATGGCAGTGGCTATAGCCTGGAAAGCACTAACGTGGCCTGTGCCTGCGTCGTGTTCTTTTTTATCAAAAAGTGAGCCGAATGTTCTCTTTACAAAATAGCCGAAATGTCTGAACTGGAACAATCCTGTTCCGAGTGTAAATAATGCGCCTGAACCAAGCACCAAAACTATCAGTGGAGTTCCCCAAAGGAAGCCTACTGCAGCATCCAGGAAATTAGAAATAGCAGTTACCATAGATCTTTGCTCCTTTCGTTAAAATATACTCTATATAAATGTTAAGTTTTAATTGTCCGTGTGCCTTGCGGCACACGGATATATCAGTTTAATCCATACACAATTTTAAACTGTTACTGCCTGTGGCAGTATATTCAATACAAATTTTCTTTTAGTATAAGATACTTCTGCACCCTATTCTTTCATTTTTGCAAATGCCTGTTCAAAGTCTCTCTTAAGGTCTTCGAAATCTTCGCAGCCTACGGAAAGTCTGATAAGGTTGTCGTAAGGTTTCTTTGGATAGATAAGTGTTACAACGTCACCAAGGCTTGTTGCAATTGGCGGAATTTCAACATTGTCTGCAAATTTTGCCATTTCTTCGTAGCCGCCTTTAAGATGGAAGCAAAGCATACCGCCAAAGTTGTCGCCGTTGAACATTGTTTTTGCAAGTTCGTGCTGTTTGTGGCTTTCAAGACCAGGATAGATAACAAATTCCACTTCTTCCCTTGTCTCCAGCCATCTTGCCAATGCCAGAGCTGTCTGGGACTGTTTTGTAAGTCTGAGTGGCAGTGTTCTTACGCCGCGCAGTGCCAACCAGGAGTCAAATGGGCTGATATGTGTGCCAAGGTTGTCGTTGTAGTATTTAATGCGGTCCATATCCTTTTTGCTGCCTGCTACGATGCCGCAGATAGCGTCGCCGTGACCTACATAATATTTTGTGCCAGAGTGCACAACAATGTCTGCACCAAGGTCAAGAGGTCTCATAATAAATGGTGAAAGGAATGTGTTGTCAACGATAAATTTGCAGCCGTGTTCGTGAGCGATGGCTGCTATTGCACGGATATCTGCCAGCTTGAGCAGTGGATTGGACAGTGCTTCAAGATAGATAACCTTTGTGTTTGGCTTGATTGCTGCCTTAAGTGCATCAAGGTCAAGAACTTCCACGCGGTCTGTTTCGATGCCTTTGGATGGAAGAATATCCTCGAACATACTTGCTGTACAGATAAATGTATCGTCAGAGCAGATTACATGGTCGCCTGCATTAAGCTGTGTGAGAAGTGAAAGGCTAACAGCTGCCATACCGCAGGAGATAACACAGGCATCTTCGGCATTTTCAAGGGAAGCAACCTTGCGTTCCATAGCCATTGTTGTAGGGTTTGTTGTACGGCTGTAGATACAGCAGCCAGGCTCCCAGTTCATAGCGTCTGTAATCATCTGATCGTATTCGTCAGTGGTGTCATACGCATATGTGGTTGTTTCGTAGATTGGCGTATTGAGCGCGTGTGTTGTTGGGTCCGGGCCTTCGCCGAACTTGATAGCGCGTGTTGCGAACGTCATTTTGCTGTAATCAACTTTGTTTTTGTCCATATAGTTTAACCTCCTAAGTATTATTTTTTAAGCTTTTCCTCGTTGCTTAACCTTTGTTTTTAGTATACAAACAAAATTTTTAGTTGTAAAACTGTTGTTCTCGGTGTATAATACAGTAAAAATACTGTAGTTGGAGGATGGGTTATGAATTTTGTTACAATGGAATATTTTTTGGCCGTGGCAAACAAGCGTAATTTTACAAAAGCTGCAGAGGAACTGCACATCACCCAGCAGACGCTAAGTGCCCATATAGCCAATCTTGAAAAGGAGCTGGACTGTCAGCTTATTGTCCGCTCCAAGCCGCTGGAGCTTACCTACGAAGGCGAGATATTCTTTCAGCACGCCGCAAATATCTACGATAGCTGGCAGTGTATGTGGAATGAGTTCAACGACCTTACCTATAACCAGCGCGGCAAGCTGCTTGTGGGTATAAACTTTACACGCAGTCAGGCAATTATGCCCTATGTTATAGAAAATTTCCACAAAAGTTATCCCAACATCGAGGTGCGCATTATAGAGGGTGTGCACGATACAATACATCAGAACCTTTTCAACCGTGATATCGATATTGCCATTGCCCGCTTTCCACACACCATTTCCGGCATAAAAGTAGAGGATTTCTATCGGGAAGAAATTGTTATGTGTGTGCCCAAAAAATTTATGAATCTGGTAACAGAAGAGGTCGGCGATGTTATCGAAGACCTGTCCCCTTTTAAAAACTGTCCGTTTTTACTTGGCAACAACAAGGATATTTCGGGCCAGATATGCCTTGATATGATTGAACGCGCCGGCTTTCTGCCCACAGTAAAGGTGCGCTCCAACAACATCGAAACCCTTATGCAGTGCTGTATGAAGGGCGAAGGCATCTGCTTCTGCCAGAAATCACTGGTGCCTGCAACTATGTATAAAAAGCAGATGGAGAATGTGCGCATATTCAGCCTTAAGCCAAGGCTTATGGCATCCACCTACAATATCTGCTTTGGATACCGCGAAAACTCTTATCAGTGGAAGATAATTTCCGAATTTATCCGCATAGCTGTGGAAACCAGCCGAAGCTTCGGCTTTTACTGATGCTGCCCCACAGCCACCGTTTTACCCAAATCACCGCAGTACGTTACAGCAGCAATCTGCAGAAAGGACACTACTATGGAAAAAACTCTTAAAATCTGTATGGCAGGCTTTGGCAATCTTGGCAAAAGATTTGCACAGCTTCTTCTGGAAAAGGAAGAATATCTGCTTGAGGAATACGGATGCCGATTTTGCATCACCGGCATTTCCACCCGCACAAGAGGCACCCTTGTGGACCCCGACGGCATAGACGTGGGCAACGCCCTTGATATGATTGCACAGACAGGCCGTTTTTCTCCCGACAGCCGCGGCTACACCGAGGGAGGCTCCGTTGAGATGATAAATAACTGCGGCGCTGATATCTTTATAGAGTTAAGCACACTATCGGTGGCTGACGGACAGCCTGCGGCAGACTATATCCGCCTTGCCCTCGAAAACGGCATGCACGTTATAACCGCCAACAAAGGCCCGGAAGTGTGGCATTATAAAGAGCTTAAACAGCTTGCCGACGAAAAAGGGCTTATGTATCTTTACGAAACCACGGTTATGGGCGGCGCGCCACTGTTCAGCCTTATGCGCGAATGCCTGCACGGCAACAGGCTGCTTGGCTTTAAGGGCATACTTAACGGCACCTCCAACTATGTGCTGTGCAGTATGGAAAAAGGCAACAGCTACAGCCAGGCAATAAAGGAAGCCCAGCAGATAGGCATTGCCGAGGCCGACCCTTCCATCGATATGGGCGGCTTTGACGGCGCAGTAAAGCTTTGCGCCCTTGCCAATATCTTTATGGGCTGCAGCTTTACACCAGACAACATCGAAATAACCAGCCTTGAAAACATCACCGCAGAGGAAATTGCCGCCGCCCGCAGAGAAGGCTTTAAGATAAAATATATCTGTCAGGCAATGCCGGACGAAAAAACAGGCAGAATAACAGCAAAAATCAGCCCCGAAAAACTGCCTGCATCAGACCTACTTTGCAATGTGGAAAGCAATTCCCTTGCCATTACCCTTTACACCGACCTTGCAGGCGAACTTACCCTTGTAAGCTCGGGTGCAGAAATGCTGCAGATTGTGTTTGGCATCTACAGCGACCTGCTGACTTTGCTTAAACACCTTAAAAACAGCTGACCGCCCCCCTTTTTACTTAAAAAACGCAAAAACATATCCG
Organism: Oscillospiraceae bacterium; assembly: GCA_017442085.1. Lineage (GTDB taxonomy): Bacteria > Bacillota > Clostridia > Oscillospirales > Ruminococcaceae > RGIG3102. Next base: position 4,632 of record JAFSAW010000080.1, read on the forward strand.
CCTTGTCACATCTGCGTGACAGGCGGATTTTGTTTTCTATTTTTATGTTCTACTTTTCTGTTATCTGCTTAAATTCCAGGACATATCCCAGAAAGCCAGCTCGTAGCGCGAGCAGGCAACAAAAATATCCACAAGATGCTGTATCTGCTTTTCGGTGCAGTGTGCGGAAAGGCGGTTCATCTTCTTTATCAGCACAGCGTTTTCCTCGCTGTAGCCCGGGGATATATATCCCCTTGTCCAGTCGCCGTAAAAGCAATCCTCTGTGGCAGACGGGTTGCTTTTTACCATATTTTTTGCAATAAATTCGTAGCTGCAGGCACAGGCCAGAACTGCCGCAAGAATTTCGGCCTCCCCTTCCTCGTATGCCACCCGCAGCATATAGGACGTGTAGGAAAGGTTGTCCAGCGCCCGCGGTGTGCGTTCTATTTCCTGCTGTGTCACCCCAAGCCTTGCAAGATATCCCTTGTGCACATCCAGCTCGCCGTTCATAACGCCGATGTATTTTGCGAAAAGGTTTGCGGTTTCAAGGCTTTTTGCCTTTGCCACACCAACGGCAAAGGTTTTGGCATAGTCCTCCAGATACAGATAGTCCTGAATTATATAATAGCGGAATTTTTCCCTGTCCAGTGTGCCGTTCTGAATGCCCAGCACAAAGGGGTGTTTTGTGTATTTTTGCCATATTTCTGCTGATGCCGCAAGCATTTTTTCGGTTGTGTTCATTCTGCAGCCTCCTTGGCATATTCTCCCTGCAGGGCAAAGTTGTGCTGCATAGGGCCGCTTCCACTGCCCAGGTCAAGCATTGCAACCAGTGCTCCCGAAATATAGTCCTTTGCCCTTTTTATAGCTTCTTCCATGGCAAAACCCTTTGCAAGATTTGCCGCAATGGCGCTGGAAAGTGTGCAGCCTGTGCCATGGGTGTTGGGGTTGTCAATTCTCCTGCCCTCAAACCATACCGTTTTGCCATCGGCATACAGCAGGTCGCTGGCATCGTTTATGCTGTGGCCTCCTTTAAGCAGCACCGCACAGCCGCAGCTGTCGGCTATAATTTCTGCGGCCTTTTCCATATCTGCTCTGTTTTTAATTTCAAGGCCCGAAAGCACCTGTGCCTCAGGAATATTTGGCGTTACAACGGTGGCAAGGGGCAGCAGCTTTTTAACAAGAGTTTCTACTGCATCGGTTTTTATAAGTGCCGAGCCTGCAGTAGCCACCATAACAGGGTCAACAACGATGTTTTTTGCATTGTAGAAATCAAGCCTTTCTGCAATAACATCAATAAGCTCCGCAGATGATACCATACCTATCTTTACTGCATCCGGAAAGATATCCACAAACACTGCATCCAGCTGCTGCTTTAAAAACTGCGGTGATGATTCCTGAATAGCATACACCCCTGTGGTGTTCTGTGCCGTAAGGGCTGTAACAGCGCTCATTGCATACACCCCGTTCATTGTCATTGTTTTGATATCCGCCTGAATACCGGCGCCTCCACTGCAGTCACTGCCAGCGATTGATAATGCTGTTTTCATAATTTTCTCCTTTTTATTTGCATTATTTTTATTGAGCGACAAAAGGTGGTGCCCCCAATCTGCCGCTTGTTTTTCTATTTAAGGCTTAAAAACTTTGCTTTTATCTCCTCTGCCGCTTTCTGTGGGCTGTCTGCCTTCATTATTGCCGAAACCACGCAAACCCCGGCAATACCCGTGTCTTCAAGCACGTCCATATTATCCTTGTTCAGCCCGCCTATTGCATTTACGGGTATGGGCACTGCTTTTGCAATTTCTTTAAGTGTATCCAAAGATGTAAGTACAGTTTTAACCTTTGTCGTGGTGGGATAAATTGCCCCTACACCAAGGTTATCTGCTCCGTTATTGTATGCTTCCAGCGCCTGCGGCACAGTTTTTGCCGTTGCGCCGATTATTTTATCTTCCCCCAGTATTCTGCGGGCAATGTCCACGGGCATATCGCTCTGACCAAGGTGCACACCCTCGGCATCCACCGCCATTGCCACGTCGATGCGATCGTCAATGATAAGCGGAATATTATATTTTTTTGTAAGTACGTGCAACTTTTCCGCAAGGTCAATATATTCTCTTGTAGTTCTGTTTTTTTCCCTTAACTGCACAAGGGTAACCCCGCCTTTAAGAGCCTGCTCTGCTCTGTATAGAAATTCTTCTTCCGAAAATCCTGTGCTGTCGGTAATAAAGTAAAGGGTTGTATCAAAATTCTTCACCGTTTTTCACCTCAATTCTTAATAATTTTTCTATCTGACAATCCTTCAACACAGACAGACTGTCCATAAGATTTACATAAAAAGTGCCGTTGCCCTTTTGGGTCTGTGACAGTTCGCCGCTTATGCCAAGAACCGCACAGGCTGTTACCAATGCATTTATACTCCGGTCAACAGCCAGATAGCATCCACACAACATACCAAGCAGACATCCTGTTCCTGTTATCTGTGCCAGCTGCGGCACACCATTGTTTATATAAATAATAGTTTTTCCATCAGTAATTATGTCAGTTTTTCCGCTTGCCAGAACCATAGTGCTGTACTTTTGTGCCAGTCTTACCGTGATTTTACTTATGTCTTCCCGTTTCAATTTTTCATCAGTGTCAACTCCCGCAGAGGTATATGTCTCATCATGCAAAGCACAAATTTCGGAATAGTTCCCCTTTATTGCTGTCGGTTTGAATGATTTAAGGAAATTCTTTATAAAACTGCGCCGCAGTGACGAACAGGATATTCCCACTGCATCTATGATAAAAGGTATGTTGTTTGCCTGCGCTGTACGGGCGGATATTTGCACCGACTGCATACGGGCATCGGTTATGTTGGCTATATTAAGCACAAGGGCATCGGCCGCCCCCGTTATCTGCTCCACCTCCAACGGATGCTCTGCCATCATTGGCCTTGCACCCACCGCCAGCACACCATTGGCGCACTGATTTATTGATATGGGGTTTGTTATGCAGTGGATAAGAGGGTTCTTATCCACTGTTTTTCTGCGTATTTCATTTATCTGCCGAAACATTCTGTTTTTCCTTTTTTAATTTATTTGCTGCAAAGTATACTGCTGCCGCCGCAACAGAAACTGCTATGCAGCCTCTTGATACAATGTGCCATACGGGAGATGTAAGGCTGAAAATGCCTGTGGGGATTTCGATAACCACATACATAATTGCGCCCACCGCGGCAATACAGGCTGTGTTGCTGATAAGGCCGGTTTTATCCTGATAAACACTGTCCGAAAGCATAGCCTGAAATTTTTTAAGCATTCCGTTTGCTGCCAGCTTTTTAAGAAACACCAGCGCAATGCTGCCGCCGATAAGTGTGCCACAGATAAAGCTTGGCACATAGAACAGCCAACTTAAGCCATCTTTGCCCCACAGCACCGACATAACGGGATAGGATGCCAGCGCACCGATAATACCTGTGCCGAACACCTCGCCCACAACAGCAAAAAGAATGTTGCCTTTGGAAAAGCGGTAAAACACACCCGAAAGAAATGCACCGAACACTGCACCCGTAAGCGCAATAGGCGGTATGCCCATAGTAAGCATACGGATAATGCCGATAAGGGTTGCACACAAAAGCGAATACCACGGTCCCATAAGTACACTGCACACAATGTTGATAAAATGGGCCATAGGGCACATGCCTTCAACCCGAAGAAACGGCGAAATAACCACACCAAGTGCGATAAGCATTGCAAGAACGGTCATTCTTAAAGTCTGTTTGTTTTTCATATTGAATTTTCCTCTTTTCGTATTTTTTACTGAACAAGGCACTGCAGCCTTGTGCGGTCGATGCTCAAAAGCATCCTCTCACCCCGAAACACGGGTTCCCATCGCTTTACGAAAAGCACAGGGCGCTCCCCCTCTGCCCTTATATATCTTTTTTATAACACCTCTTTTCCAAAAATATGCAACAAAAAACGGAGATACCCTTTTGGATATCCCCTTCTAATCTGCTGTGTATAGGCTTCCTACGATGGCATTATCCATATCAGGTATAAGGGTCGAAGGTAACGCCTTCCTCTCAGCCCGCTTCACGAGCTCCCCCGCATTTTAAGTTGTAAAAAATAAAAACAGGAAGCAACCTATTACGGTACTTCCTGTAAAAAATCTGTATATGACTTCCTACGCCGGCATTATCCGTATCAGGTTAAAGGGTCAAAGTTTGATTACTTTTTCTCAGCCCGCCATACGAGCTCCCCTGTTTTTATATGTTTATATAATAGTATTATTTGTTGTGATTGTCAATGGTACAAATTAAAATATTGCATTTGAATTTACATATTCACAAAAGATTTAGTAAAAATTAATTTTCCGAATTATATCTTCAGTGTTAATACTTGTTAAAAGTATGTCTTAAAAGGTAAATAATTTTTTCTCTAATGTTTCTGAACTCTTCAGACTTATAATATTTCAATAGATATGCAATATTTACAACCAAAGTACAAATCAGTAATTTTAAAATCCAACCTATTATACTTGTGTTTATTAATGAAATTGGAATATAACACAACACTGCACAAACAACCATTAATAAAATGTTTTTACCATATTCAAAATAGTATTCTAATGTGTTTACTTCAAATATATCTTTAAAAAGAATTTTTGGTTCATACCAGAAATATGTTGATAATCTTGCAATGGATGTTGCAAATAATATACCACTTATACCGAGATATTTACCTAATACAAATGATAAAACTATATTGATTATTGCTGTAAATGACGTGATATATTTTATACGTTTGTACATGCCAGTTCCTTCTCGGAAAGCCCATACTGGACGCATGCATGTTGACAAATACATATTTACAACAATAGCCAACAAAGTTAAATTATCAAGTAAAAGATCCGATCCAAACCAAAGATAAATAAAATCCTGAGTAAGATATAATAAACATACACATACAAAACTGCATATCCAAAAGCTTATCATTTGCAATGATTTAAATGTCTTATATCTCTTTTGTGGTGTTGCTGTAGCTACCAGATTACCTATTCCGGCAGTGAAAGAACTGAAAACCAGTGCTATAAGGGAATCCAAAGTATGAGTGATTGAATGATAGTTGGAATATAATCCTACATAGATTGTACCAACCAACATAGACATAATAATATTATCACTGCCAACAACAATATTTCTTGATACTTTATATAAAAATACCGAAGAAACATTTGAGAAAATATCTTTTTTCTCATCTTTTGTCAAGACAGCTTTTTCTTTTAAAAATGGGTATTGTTTATCTGCAATATAGCTTATAGTTATATTGTGAGCCAACACATAAGCTACATCAAGAAGCAGATAGATAATATATAACTTAAACACAACAATACTTATTATCTGCAAAATAACTTTAAGAGCATTTAAATATATATCAACACG
>JAFSAW010000081.1 GCA_017442085.1 Oscillospiraceae bacterium
GAAAGAACCGCGCCGCAAAGCAGCACAGGACAGAGCAAGGGTAAAGGAATGCGAGCGTGAAATTGAACAGCTTCAGGAAAAGCTGGATAAATATCAGCTGGATATGCAAAATCCTGAAATAGTGTCTGACCACGAAAAAATGGCAAAACTGTGGCAGGATATGGAAGCTGACAGACAGAAGATGGAAGAGCTTATGGATGAATGGGCAGAGATATCTGAACGTCTGGAAGGATAAAATAAAAACAAAGCAGGTGAATATATGAAAAAGGAAAAATCTTGCGGAGCAATAGTGTTCTATCTTGAAAAAGAAAAAGAACAGGTATTGCTTATAAAGCATGCAAACAGCGGTCACTGGTCTTTTCCTAAAGGACATGTGGAAGCAGGCGAAACAGAGGTTGAAACTGCTGTGCGTGAAATAATGGAAGAAACAGGTGTCAGTGCGCTTATAGATACACGCTTCCGCGAGGTTGTTACATATTCACCCAAAAAAGATGTGATAAAAGATGTTGTTTACTTTTTTGCAACAACCGCAGATTACGAAACACACAACCAGGAGGAAGAAGTTTCGGAAATTGTGTGGATGGATATTGACAAGGTAATCGGCAGTGTAAGCTATAAAAACGACAAAGAGCTTGTAAAAAAAGCAATTGCTTTTTATAAAAAACACAAGGAGGAAATTAGAAAATGATTATAACAACTACAAATAATATCGAAGGCAAAAGAATACTGGAATATAAAGGTATTGTTTTTGGAGAAGTGATTTCCGGTATTGATTTTATAAAAGATTTTACAGCAGGTCTTACAAATATTTTTGGCGGCCGCAGCGGCAGCTATGAGCAGGAGCTTATCCAGGCAAGATACAATGCTATGCAGGAAATGGAAAAACACGCTTACGGTATGGGCGCAAATGCCGTTATCGGTGTTGATATTGACTATGAAGTGCTTGGTCAGGGCGGAAATATGATTATGGTTACAGCATCAGGCACAGCGGTTGTAACAGATTAATTTGAAGCAAGAGGCTTAGTATGACAAGAGAAGAAAAGATTGAACTGATAAAACCTTATTTTGACTTTTGGGATAAACTGGAACCTAATATTCAGAATTTCGTATGTGACCATATGTATGATATGACATATGAAGCAGGGGAAAATATACACAATGGCGACCAGATTTGTGTAGGTGTACTGTTTGTTCAAAGCGGTACTTTGCGTGTGTATATTATGTCTGAGGATGGTAAAGAGGTTACACTTTACAGGGTGGAAGAAGGCGACACCTGTGTGCTTTCTGCATCCTGTGTATTGTCTGAAGTAACTTTTGATGTTCACGTGGACAGTGTTACCCGGACAAAAGCCTGGGTTTTGCCGTCAGGTGCATTTGGTGACCTTATCGAGCGCAATATCTATTTTGAAAACTATCAGAACAGGCTGAAGGCACAGCGCCTTTCTGATGTAATGTGGACAATGCAGCAGATACTGTTTTTCAGCTTTGACAAACGCCTTGCTATTTTTCTTTATGATGAACTTATAAAAAACGGGCCTGTAATAACATATTCCCATCTTGAAATTGCAAAATATCTTGGCAGCGCAAGAGAAGTGGTTTCCCGTATGCTCAAATATTTTGAAAAGGAAGGTATACTTACCGTTTCCAGAAAAGAAATTGTTATTACAGATAAAAAACGTTTGGCTGAATATACCCGATAATGTGATTAGATTACATACATCAGTGTAATTATCTGATATATTGTAATCAAAGAAAAGATAATCACATTAATCAAAAGGAGATATATTATGAGTATTAAACTTGACAGCGCTAACTTTGATTCTGTTGTATTGAACAGCGATAAACCTGTATTGGTTGATTTTTGGGCAACATGGTGCGGCCCTTGCAAAATGATTGCACCTGTTATTGAAGAACTTGCACAGGAACTTGAAGGCAAGGTTGTTGTTGCAAAACTTGATGTTGACCAGTCACCTGATATTGCAGGCAGATATGGTGTTATGAGCATTCCGACAATGCTTGTTTTTGAAGGCGGAAAAGTTGTAAAACACACAGTTGGTTTCCAGCCGAAAGAAAGACTTAAAGCATGGCTTGAAGTATAAATTATATATAATAAGGGCTGAGGTGATAATAACCTCAGCCTTAATTTTTTTACAGAAAATCAGCTGATTTTCTTTTGAAAAATATTGTAATTATATCGGATATTTAGTATTATTATAATGTATAATTATATGCCAAATGCAGTTGTGATTTATATGTGCAGATTTTGGCGTAAACGATGTATTACAATAATATTTATATAAACAGGAGGATGTTATGAGCTTTTTTGTTACACTTGAACGTTTTATAGCAAGACACCATCTGGAAGCTATATACATACCGGGAGAAGCAAAAGATATTAAAATTACAAGTAAGGAAGTTAACCGTCCGGGTCTTATGCTTGCAGGGTTTGAAGAACATTTTGACCCTACAAGACTGCAGGTTATCGGCCGCATGGAGTACAGTTATGTAAACAGTGTTCCACATGAAGAAAAAATGGCTAAACTGGCAAGACTTTTTGAACACGATATTCCTGCGGTGGTTATCACAAGCAATCTGCTTATCTCCAGTGAAGTTGTTGAACTTGCAAAAAAACACGATGTTCCGCTGCTCAGGACAACAGAAACAACATCAAGCTTTATGGCATCCGCAATTTCATATCTCAATGTAGAGCTTGCACAGCGCATTACCCGTCACGGTGTTCTGGTTGAAGTTTACGGCGAAGGTGTTCTTATCGTTGGTGACAGTGGTGTAGGTAAAAGTGAAACAGCGCTGGAACTTGTTAAACGTGGTCATCGCCTTATTGCAGACGATGCAGTCGAAATCAGAAAAGTTTCCGACCATACACTTGTAGGTCAGGCTCCTGAAAATATCCGTCACTTTATTGAACTGCGCGGTGTTGGTATTATCAATATTGCCCGTGCTTACGGTTCAGGTGCGGTTAAACAGACACAGGGTATTGATATGGTTATCCAGCTTGAAAACTGGGAAATGGGCAAAACATACAGTACAACAGGCCTTTATGATGAATATATGGATATTCTTGGTATCAGCATTATAAAATCAGTTGTTCCTGTAAGACCTGGCCGTAACCTTTCAATCATCATCGAAACAGCAGCAATTGCAAACCGTCAGAAGAAGATGGGCTACAATGCAGCAAGAGAACTGCTCAGCCAGCTTGGCGTTGAAGAATAAAAGAGGCGTTATTAATGAAATTAATAGCAGATTTACATACACATACTTTGTTTTCATCTCATGCCTTCAACACGGCAACAGAAATGATAAATCAGGCACAGAAGCTTGGTCTTAAGGCTATTGCAATTACAGACCATGGTCCGCTTATGCCGGATTCGGGTCACGAATGGCATTTTATGAACAAAGGTCAGCTGCCGAAAAAACTGGGTGATTTAATTGTTTTGTATGGGGCGGAAGTTGATGTTGTAAACATAAACGGAGATCTGGATATCGGCGATTATTATCTTAAAAATCTTGACTGGGTTGTGGCTTCTATTCATAAAGAAATTATTCCAAAACTTTCTTGTGAAGATGCAACACAGCTGTGGCTTAATATTGCCCGAAATCCATATATAGATATGATAGGACATTGCGAACAGGTTCAGCACTTCTTCGACTATGAAAAAGTGATACCTGTGTTTGCGGAAAACAACAAGGTAGTGGAACTCAATGTAAACAGTGCAGTTGTACGCCCGACAGGTCAGCAAAATATGCTGGAAATTGCAAAGCTGTGCAAAAAGTACAGATGCAGGGTAGCGGTAAACTCTGACGCCCATTCCATATATAAAATAGGGCAGACGGGCAACGTGCTGCAGATGCTTGAAAGTATTGATTTTCCGCAGGAGCTTGTTATCAATGCAAGCTACGAAAATTTTATCAATGAACTGAAAATTCATAACAAGTATATTTTAAAACAGATAGAGGAATAATTATGGCAAAATATTATATTGGTGTAGACCTTGGCGGTACAAATATTGCTGCAGGTATCGTAAATGAAAACGGCGAAATTCTTTTCAGAAAATCAGTCAAAACAAATCTTCCGCAGCCGGAATATGTTATCGAAAACAAAATCTGCAATCTCTGCAAAGACCTTTGCACAGAAAGCGGTCTTGAACTTGGCAAGGATATCACATCAATCGGTGTTGGTACACCGGGCAACGTAAACAGCGAAACAGGTGTGGTAGGTTTTAATGTTAACTTCGGTTATATTGACTGGCATCTTAAAGAAAAAATTGAAGAACAGATTTCCGGTGTGGAAGTGTTCATAGAAAATGATGCCAACAGTGCTGTTATTGCAGAGGTTATTGCCGGCTGTGCAAAAGGCTGTGAACACGCGGTTATACTTACACTCGGCACAGGTGTAGGCGCAGGTGTTATAGTTGACGGCAAGGTGCTTAACGGTTATAACCAGTCAGCAGCAGAAATCGGCCATATGGTTATTTCGGCAGGCGGCAGACAGTGCAACTGCGGCAGAAAAGGCTGCTTTGAAAGATACTGTTCTGCAACAGCACTTATCAGCGATACAAAAGAAGCTATGCTTGCAAATCCGGACTCTAAACTGTGGAAAGTTTGTCCTAATATCGAACGTGTAAATGCCAAAACTGTTTTTGATGCAAATGAACTTGGTGATGAAACAGCAAAACAGGTTATTGACAACTATATCGAATATCTTGCCTGCGGTATCACAAACGTTGTAAACATCTTCCAGCCGGAAGTTGTTTGTCTCGGCGGCGGTGTTTCCAATCAGGAAGAAGGTCTTTTAAGACCAATACGTGAATATCTTGACAGAGAAGACTATGCACGTCACCTTATGAAACGTGTAACACTTAAAATAGCAACATTCCGTAACGATGCAGGTATTATCGGTGCGGCTATGCTTGGGGTATACAATGCTTAAAACTTTTTTAACTGAAAATAACATTCCTTTTCTTGAAAACGAAAGTCTTAAAAAGCATACAACCTTTAAAGTTGGCGGAAACGCTGCATTTGTGGCGATGCCTGAAGATAAAATTCAGGCATTACAGCTTTTAAAGTTTCTCAAGGAAAATGGAATAAAATATTACACCATAGGCCGCGGGTCAAATGTTATATTCCGTGACAGCGGTTTTGACGGTGTGATTATAAAAACTGCAAATATGCAGCAGATTGAATATATTGACGAAACTACAGTTTTTGCAGGTGCAGGTGTACCTATGAACCTGCTTTGCAAATCATTGCAGGAAAATTCTCTGGAAGGTCTTGAGTTCTGCTATGGAATTCCCGGCAATGTAGGCGGCGGGCTTTATATGAACGCAGGTGCATATGGCGGCGAAATTTCAAATGCGGTATATCAGGTTGAGTATATTGATGAAAACTGTGAAATAAAAACAATAGATGTAAAGGATTGCGATTTTTCTTACAGGCATTCTGTTTTTCAGGGTAAGGATTGGCTTATCACAGGCTGTATTTTTAAACTTGTAAAAGGCGACAAAGACAAAATTCTCAGCTTTATGGAAGATATTATGCAGCGCCGCATTGACAAGCAGCCGCTTGATAAACCAAGTGCAGGCAGTTCTTTCAAACGTCCCGTTGGCTATTTTGCAGCGGCACTTATAGAACAGTGTGGCCTTAAGGGCTGCAGTGTAGGCGGTGCGCAGGTAAGCGAAAAACACTCGGGTTTTATTGTAAATATGGGTGATGCAACCTGTGCCGATATTGTTGCACTTGCAGAACACGTTGAAAAGGTTGTTTTTGAAAAAACAGGTGTAGCAATCGAAAAAGAAATGATTATTATTTAACACAGCTTTGTAACAACAGGAGAGTAAAATGGATAATAGTTTGCTGATTATTACGGGTTTGTCAGGGGCAGGAAAAAGTCTGGCGGTAAAAGCGCTGGAGGATGTAGGCTTTTTCTGCATAGATAATATGCCTGCACCTTTGATTATAAAACTGCTGGAAATGCAGGACGAGTTTTCACTCAACAATCAGAAAATAGCTTGTGTTATTGATATCCGCAACAGTGAAAATCATCCCGAACTTTTTGACCTTGTGGCACAGCTTCAGAAAGACAATAATGCAAAGGTTATTTTTCTTGATGCCAACGAAAAGGTTATTCTTGACAGATACAAGGAAACAAGACGCAAACACCCTGTTATGCTGCGCAAAAACCTTTCCCTTGAAGAAGCGGTTAAATACGAAAAGGAAGCCCTGCATCAGCTGTATGCCCAGGCGGATTACATACTGGATACAACTTTGTTTTCCACATCACAGCTTAAGGACAGAATTTTGTCATTTGCAGTGCAGGATGTAAAAGAGACAATAACAATTGATGTTATATCTTTTGGCTTCAAATTCGGTGTGCCTGCAGACGTGGATATTATGTTTGATGTAAGATGTCTGCTTAATCCGTTTTATGTTAAGGGTCTCAGGGAAAAAACAGGTAATGATGAAGAAATTGTGGACTTTGTGTTCTCCCAGCCCGAAGCACAGAAACTGCTGGAAAAATATACAGATGTTATAGATTATTCTTTGCCGCTTTATATCAAAGAAGGCAAAAGCCACCTTACAATAGGTTTTGGCTGTACAGGTGGCAAACACCGTTCGGTTGCATTCTGCAATGCAATGTACAAACATATAAAAGAAAGCGGTTATGTAACAACGGTGCATCATCGTGATATAAACAGGAGAAAATAGTAGATGGAACTAAGTTTTTCCAAAAAAGCTAAATTAGAAACTCTTGATAACTTAAAATACCCAAAATCTGACTGCTGCAAGCAGAATTTTCTGCGCGGATACTTCTATGACGATGTAAAGCAAGGTGACTTTACACAGATTGTTGCACAGCCGGATATCATTAAATCAACAAAAATAGTAAAAAAACTCCTTAATGATCTTGAAATTGACGGTTATGTGGTTAACAAGGAAAATGCGGCCAGCAAACAGACTGCCGCTATACATATAACTGAAGAAGAAAGTATATCAAAACTGCACAAAATACTTAAGACAAGATTTATGTGTGACAAATGTGCAGTATATTTTTTACAGGGTTTGTTTATAAAAAACGGTTTTTTATCTGACCCTGAAAAAGAATATCAGCTGGAGTTTACAATTGCTGACGAAGATATGGCAGCAAAACTGCTTGCAACCCTTTACCGAAAAAATTTCGAATTCAAAATTACACAAAGGCGAAAAGGTTTTGTGGTTTACACAAGAAACAGTGAGACAATCGAAGATTTTCTTGCCACAATAGGTGCCCAGAGCACCTGCCTGGAAATTATGTCCAACAAGGTGGTAAAGGATATCCGCAACCGTGTAAACCGCATAAGAAACTGCGAAACAGCAAACATTGCCAAAGCGGCAAAGGCCACAAGTGAACATATCGAAGCTATAGAAAAACTTATGGCAAATGGTAAATTTGAATTTTTGAGTGAAGATTTAAAATATATTGCTGAGCTTAAAATGGAAAATCCCGAACTTTCGCTTTCCGAGCTTGCAGCAATTACAAATCCGCCTATGACAAAGTCGTCTTTAAACAGAAGACTTAAAAAGATTTGTGATATGGCAAAACAAGAGGAAACCAATGAACAATAATTTTGTGCATCTTCATCTGCATACCGAGTACAGCCTGCTGGACGGCGCCTGCCGTATCGACAGACTTGTTGACCATGTAAAAAGCATAGGACAAAATGCGGTGGCAATCACAGACCACGGTGTTATGTACGGGTGTGTGGATTTTTATAAAAAGTGCAAAAAAGAGGGAATAAAGCCTATTATTGGCTGTGAAGTATACGTTTCCACAAGAGGAATGACCGACAAGGTGCATCGTGTGGACGGATACTTCCATCTTGTTCTGCTTTGTAAAAACAAAACAGGCTATCAGAACCTTATAAAACTGGTTTCTCACGGGTTTATTGATGGCTTTTATACAAAGCCAAGGGTTGACCACGAACTGCTTAAAAAACACAGCGAAGGGTTAATCTGTCTTTCTGCCTGTCTTGCAGGTGAAATTCCCCGTGCACTTGTTGCTGATGATATAGAAAAAGCCAGGGAAGTTGCACTGTTTTATAAAGATATTTTTGGCGAAGATTTTTACATTGAACTGCAGGACCACGGCATTGAAGACCAGCAGAAAATATTGCCTAAGCTTATCAGCCTTGCAAGAGAGCTTGATATTCCTATGGTGGCAACAAACGACTGTCACTATATAAAGCAGGAAGATGCAAAAATGCAGTATGCACTTATATGTGTGCAGACCAACAAAACTCTTACCGACCCTGATACGCTTGAATTTGAAACAGAAGAGTTCTATGTAAAAACAGGCGAAGAAATGTACAATCTTTTCGGTTATGTACAGGAAGCCTGCGAAAACACAGTTAAAATTGCCGAAAAATGCAATTTCGATTATGAATTTGGCGTGACAAAACTGCCAAAATACCGTGCTCCTGACGGCAGTGACAACTATGATTTCTTTGTACGTCTCTGTAACGAAGGCTTGAGAAAACACTACAAGGAAATTACCCCCGAAATTCAGGCACGCCTTGATTATGAAATTTCGGTTATTTCAAAGATGGGGTTTGTAAACTATTATCTTATAGTTTACGACTTTATTAACTATGCAAAAACACATGATATTCCTGTCGGTCCGGGCCGAGGTTCCGGTGCGGCAAGTTTGTGTGCCTACTGTATGGGCATAACAAGCATTGACCCGCTTAAGTACAATCTGCTTTTTGAAAGGTTTCTTAACCCTGAACGTGTAAGTATGCCGGACTTTGACGTTGACTTCTGTTACGAAAAACGTCAGCAGGTTATCGATTATGTTATAGACAAATACGGTGCAGATCACGTTGCGCAGATTATTACCTTTGGTACAATGCTGGCACGCGGTGCTATCCGTGACATTGCAAGGGTGCTTACAATACCTTATTCCGTTGCGGATAAGGTTGCAAAGCTTATCCCTAACGAGCCTAAAATGACAATTGCAAAGGCGCTTACCATCTCCAAGGAAATGGAAAACCTTTACAATACCGACCAGCAGATAAAAGAACTTATCGACCTTGCACTTAAGGTGGAAGGTATGCCGCGCCATGCTTCAACTCACGCTGCGGGTGTTGTTATTACAGACCTTGCAGCAGAAGAATATGTGCCGCTGCAAAGCAATGAAGGCCAGATAGTAACACAGTTCCCGATGACAACCATTGAAGAACTTGGTTTGCTTAAAATGGACTTTCTGGGACTTCGAACCCTTACAGTTATTGACCACTGTGCAAAGATGGTAAAGCAGGTACAGCCTGATTTTGATATTGATAAAATTCCACACGATGATAAAAAAGTGTTTGAAATGCTTACACAGGGCGATACCACGGGGGTATTTCAGTTTGAATCCGAAGGCATGCGCAGTGTGCTTATGCGCCTTAAGCCTGTGGATATTGAAGACCTTATTGCTGTTATTTCACTTTACCGTCCGGGACCTATGGACTCTATCCCGACATTTATCGCCAACCGCCACAATCCTGCCAACATCAGCTATAAGCATCCTATGCTGGAAAAAATCCTCAATGTTACAAACGGCTGTATAGTTTATCAGGAACAGGTAATGCAGATTTGCCGTGAAATGGCAGGATATTCCTATGGTCAGGCGGATATTGTTCGCCGTGCTATGGGTAAAAAGAAGGCCGATGTTATGGAAAAGGAACGCGGCCATTTTATCGAGGGCTGCAAACAGAATGGTGTTTCCGAAGCTATAGCAACCGATATCTTCAACGAAATGACCAGTTTTGCATCTTATGCTTTCAACAAGGCACACGCAGCGGCATATGCGTTTGTTGCATATCAGACAGCATATCTCAAAGCACACTATCCAAAGCAGTTTATGGCTGCTATGATTACAAGCATTATTGAAAACAGTGCAAAAATTCTGGAATATACACAGGAATGTCAGCGCCTTAATATTCAGATTCTGCCGCCTGACATCAATAAAAGCTTTTCAGATTTTACCGTTGAGGGTGATGATATCCGTTACGGTCTTGCTGCAATTAAAAATGTAGGCAAAAGCTTTACCGAACTGCTTTGCAGAGAACGAGAAGAAAACGGCAATTTTACAGGCTTTTATGACTTCTGCAAGCGTATGGCAACAAAGGATTTTAACAAGCGTGCAATTGAAAGTCTTATAAAGGTTGGCGCGTTTGATGCGTTCCCGGCAAACCGCCGCCAGCTTTATTCAAACTTTGAAAATGTGCAGAAAAGTATACAGCAGGATGTAAAAAGCAATCTGGAAGGTCAGCTTGACCTGTTTGCACTGGCAAACGGGGATGCTTCGGCACAGACAAAAAAGGTAATAAACGATTACACATTCCCGCCATGCAGTGAGTTTGAGCCGTATGAAATTGTAACGTTTGAAAAAACTCTTGCGGGCATTTATCTGTCGGGACACCCGCTGGATAATTATAAAGAATATTCAAAAAATATATCTACTTGCAACATTTCTCGATTGACAGGAGAGGGCAATGAAGTATACGATAATACAGTACAGATTATCGTTGCCACAATTGTAAAATGCCGCAACCATACTACAAAGAAAAACGATATAATGTGCTTTGCAACTGTAGAAGACCTGTCGGGTACAATGGATGTAATTTTGTTTCCGAAAGTACTTGACACAACCAGTGCAAATATGTTAGAAAATGATGTTGTTATAGTTAAGGGCAGAGTTTCGCTTAAAGACGATTCGGCAACATTGGTTGCAGAGAATGTGTGGGATATCAATTCCGATGATGCAAAACAGATGCTCAGCAACAAAGCGAAAAAAGGCAATGGCCTGTACATTCGCTTTAAAAATAAAAATGTCCAGAGCCTTGGCAGAGTCAGACAAATTCTGGAAGAATATAACGGTCAGTTGCCGGTATACTTCTATTTTGAAGAAGAAAAACAGAAAATGCTTGCTCCGCAGAAGCTTTGGGTTTATGAAAATCACGATATGTTCAGCCGCATAGAGTTGATTGTGGGGCAGGGAAACATAGCGTATAAAAGGTAGGTTAAAAGTATGTCAGAAATCAAAACAATCGGTGTTCTTACAAGTGGCGGTGACGCACCTGGTATGAATGCTGCAATCAGGGCAGTTGTACGTACAGCACTTTACTATGGTATCAATGTAAAGGGCATTCTTCACGGCTACAACGGTCTTATCGAAGACAATGTTATCGATATGGACCTGAGAAGTGTTTCCAACATTATCCAGCGTGGCGGTACAATGCTTTTTACAGCAAGATGTAAGGCGTTTCAGACAGAAGAAGGTCAGCAGAAAGCATATGAAACCTGTGTAAAACATGGTATTGATGCTTTGGTTGTTATCGGCGGTGACGGTTCATTCCGCGGCTGTCAGGCAATTGCAAAAAAAGGTATCAAATGTATCGGTATTCCCGGTACAATTGACAACGATATCGCCTGCAGTGACTACACAATCGGTTATGATACAGCGCTCAACACATCCATTCAGATGTGTGACAGACTCCGTGATACAGCACGCAGCCACGAACGCTGCAGTGTTGTTGAAGTTATGGGCAGACATGCAGGTCACATTGCAGTAAGTACAGCTATCGCCAACGGTGCTATGGCAGTGCTTATTCCTGAAAAGGAATTTGACCTTGAAAGAGATGTTATCAACCAGATTAAAGAAAGCCTTAAAATCGGCAAAAAGAATTTCCTTGTTGTTGTTGCAGAAGGTGTTGGCGATGCAGAAGGCATTGCAAAAATCATTCAGTTTGCAACAGGCATTGAAACACGTGCAACAATTCTCGGTCACGTTCAGCGCGGTGGTTCTCCAACTTCCCGCGACAGACTTATTGCAACACTTATGGGCTGCAAGGCAGTTGAACTTCTCCGTGAAGGTCAGTACAACCGTGTTGTAGCACTTCACGAATATCACATTATCAGCTACGAAATTGAAGAAGCACTGGCAATGACAAAAGAAATTGACCCTTACTTCCTCCATGTAGCAGATATCGTATCCATCTAAACACAAAAAGCTGTCAGAATATTTATCTGACAGCTTGTTTTTTATATAAAAAAGGCTAATCTGACATATTTCAGATTAGCCATATTTTTTGTATTTAATTTAGCAGAAACAGAAGAAACACGGATTGCCGCACAGCATTTGGGACAATGCCATACTGCAGCAAAGACTGCCCATGCCGCCAAATCCGCGCTGATATGCGGTTGCGTTGCGCTGATATGTCTGTGATGAACGGGTAAAGTGCTGATAAGTCTGACGGTATGTCTGATTGCCGGGGTCAAGGTTTACAGCCTGTTGAATATGTTCAACAGCCTGCACGGTATTTCCAAGACCATTATGTGCAAGGGCGCTGAGATAATACCATCTTGCATCACGGCTTTCCCGTGAAAGATAGTTAAGGGTATTAAGTGCATCCTGATATTTTTTATTGTTTATTTCAAGCACAGCACGCTGAATATTATATCCGTCGGTTGCTTCAACCTTTGGATTTAAGAAATCGGCATTGGTGCTGCCGCCAAAGAAATCGTCAAAATCAACATCATAATAGGTCCAGCCGCCAAACGGTCCGCCATAGGTGTATGTGCGGTAGGCTCTGCCTTGCTGGCCGCCATAGGTGTTGTAGCCGCCCTGACCATAGCTGCCATAACCTGTTGTCTGCTGCCTGCGGTATTTTTCAGGGTTCATAAGCATATCATATGCCTCGTTAACCTCGTTCATTTTTTTTGCGGCAGTTTCATCACCCGGATTCAGGTCAGGGTGATATTTTTTTGCCATCTGGCGATATGCTTTTTTTATTTCGTCCTGCGTTGCATTTTCAGGCACTCCAAGAACCTTGTGGGGTTCAGTTATCATCTGGTTTCTCCTTTTTGATTTTCCGGTTATATTTTGTCCATATACCGGAATACATTATGTTTTTTAATATGTTTTCATCCTGCACAAGAGGAAGCATTTCAAAGCATTCAGATGCTTCACCAAGCAGAAGCTGAAGACGAGACTTGAAATCCTCAGGGGAGGAAATGAGATTTACAAGGGGATTATAGCTGCCTTTTTCTATATCTTTTTCAAGGTCGGCTGAAGCATCGGCAAGATAAATATATCTGCCAAGTCCATATCCCAGCTTTTTAAGATAGTCGCTCCAGAAATCAGCCTTGTAAACAAACAAAGCTTCCATAAGTCTGCCAAAGCAGTTTGCCGCTGCATCGGCGGACAAATTGTTTTCTGCTTCTATCACAGAAAGCTCTTTCAATTCTTTTTCAATGGCCGCACACTGTACAGGCCAGTTTATTTTAACCTTTTTGTAAGCATTTGACAATAGGGCAGAATAACCTTTTGCAGCTATTTTTTTATCATCATTCCAGTCGTCTATACATTTAAAGTATACCAGTGCCACTGTCATATCTGCGGCATAGTTGATACACTCGTTGCTTACAAAACAATGTTCTTTCAGCGGATGTACAATGCATCTGGATTTATCTGTGCTTTCCTCAGGTTCATAAAGTGAAGATAAAAGCAATGCCAGAAAAGTCATATCATAGGTCAGGCCCATACGGGCACTGAACCCGTGCCGCTGGCCGAGAGCATGGCACAGTCCGCAGTAAACAGCTTTGTATCTGTCTTTTTCCTGCTGATTAAGTTGTTCAATGCTGGCCTGAACATATCCAAACATAAGTTACCTTCTTTAAGTCTTTTTAATAAAGCGGTTGCTGCATTTAGGGCAGGTAATTTCAATTTTACCCTTGCCTTTTGGCAGTCTTACTACCGTTTTGCATTTGGGGCATTTAAAGAATCTGTGGGTTTTTCTTTCGTTCCACATTCTTTTCTGCAGAGCAAATTTCTTGTCAAATTTTCCTTTGTAAAACAGAAATACCTGATTTTCCTGATATCTCTTTGTATGGTTTTTTGAAAGTATTCGGAACAGGCTGTAAAACATAAGTGCCAGTGACAGCGGGTACAGGAAATGTATCTCAAAAATTTCATATATCAAAAATATAACAAGACCTGATATGATTAAAAACTTTGAAAAATCATCTCTGCCGTGACGGCCATAGGAAAATCTGTAAATGGAGCTTTGAAGCTTCTGCAAAAAATTGTTCATTGTAAATTACCTCAGTATATATTGTTCACTGTTACACGTATTGTGAATAGAATAAAATAACAGTAAATAAATGTCAATTAAATTTAATTATCTGTATGTGAAAAAGCAGGGGTGAATTTGTGAAAAAACTGCGAAAAAGAAAAAGTGCACTGCCAAAAGTAAAGCTGTTTGTATTTATAGCGGCACTTATAGCTGCAAGCATATATATTGATATCTGTCTGCGTCCTGTTGTGATAACCGTTGCACAGTACAGAATACAGAATCTTATAAGTAAGGCGGTAAACAATGCAATAATCACTGTTATGGAAGAAACACAGTATACATACGAAGATCTGGTTGAGATAGTAAAAAATGACAAGAAGGAAATTCTGTCGGTAAACTACAACAGTCTGCATATAAACAAGCTGCGTTCGGAACTGGTAAAAGCAACCATAGAAGAAGCACAGAAGCTGCCCGTGACAAATGTATATATACCAATAGGCAATATTACAAACATAGATATTCTGCAGAACAAGGGGCCTAAGCTTAAATTTACAATAACGCCGTCATCATATGTGGAGGCAGATGTTGAAAGTGTTTTTCAGAATACGGGGATAAACCAGATAAATCATCAGATTTTTATAACCCTGAAGGTTACGGCAAATGCACTTATACCAAATTATTCTACAAGTGTTTATTCGGAAAACAAAGTGTGCGTTGCCGAAACCGTTATAATAGGAAAAGTGCCCGATACTATAGGAGAAGGAATTATATATTCTGCCAATTAGATATTGTAATATTTTTGTATTTTTGGTATAATATATCGTCGAAAAAATATCCTGAGGTGAAAACATTGGATTTTAAAACAGCACAGGAAAAACTGAACAGCTTAAAACAGCAGATAGCATATCACAGTGATTTGTATTACAATCAGAACCGCACAGAAATAAGCGATTATGAGTATGATATGCTTATGCAGCAGGTTAAGCGTATTGAAGCGGAATTTCCGCAGCTTATAACTGCTGACAGCCCTACACAGACAGTACAGGGTGTTGCAAACTCTACCTTTGAAAAGGTTACACATACTGTAAAGATGGAAAGTCTGCTGGATGCTTTTTCTTATGATGAACTCAGGGATTTTGACCAGAAGGTAAAAGCAGTTGCTCCTGATGCAGAATATGCGGTGGAGACCAAAATAGACGGCTTATCCATGAGCCTTGAATATGTAAACGGTGTTTTTATACGTGGCTCTACCCGTGGTGACGGTGTTGTGGGTGAAGATGTAACACAAAATCTTGCCACAATAAAATCAATCCCCAAAAAGATTGACAATGCGCCTGCCTTTTTAGAGGTGCGCGGTGAGGTTTATATGCCAAAAGAGGTTTTTCTCAGTCTTGTTCAGAAACAGGAGGAAGAAGGGAAAAAGCCTTTTAAAAATCCCCGCAATGCAGCGTCGGGCTCTGTCAGACAAAAGGACAGCAGGATTTCAGCCGAAAGAAACCTTGATATCTTTGTATTCAATATTCAGCAGATAAGTGATGAGTATAAAATAACAAGCCACAAACAGTCCCTGGATTTGCTTAAAGAATTTGGGTTTAAGGTTTCACCAAGATATAATGTCTACAGAGATATTGAAGACGTTATAAAAGAAATAGAAAATATCGGCAATATGCGCGGAAATTTCAGCTTTGAAATTGACGGTGCAGTTGTAAAGGTGGATAATTTTGAAACCCGTCAGGAGATGGGCAGCACAAATAAATATCCGCGATGGGCAATAGCCTATAAATATCCGCCGGAAGAAAAATCCACAATATTAAGAGAAATAGAAATTTCAGTTGGCAGAACAGGTGTACTGACACCTACAGCAGTTTTTGACACAGTTCAGCTTGCGGGCACGAGTGTGGGGCGTGCAGTGCTGCACAATCAGGATTTTATAGATGAAAAGCAGATTGATGTAGGCGACGAAATCCTTGTGCGCAAGGCAGGGGATATTATTCCCGAAGTGGTAAAGCTGGTTAAAAAGAACACAGACAGTGTGTTTAAGATACCAATGGTCTGTCCGTCCTGTCACAGCGAAATTGTAAAAACCGAAGAATCTGCCCTCAGGTGCATAAACCCAGAATGTCCTGAACAGCTTACAAGAAATATAATACACTTTGCTTCCCGTACAGCAATGAACATTGACGGATTGGGAGAAAGCATTGTATATCAGCTTGCAGATAAACAGCTTATTCACGATGTGGGCGATTTGTATTATCTTACCTATGAACAGGCGCTTACACTTGAAGGGTTTAAAGATAAATCTGCCAAAAATCTGGTTTCAGCTATCGAAGCGTCCAAAAAAGCAAACCTTGATAAACTGATTTTTGCTTTTGGCATACGTAACATAGGTGAAAAGGCAGCAGCTTTGCTGGCAGAAAAATTTAAAACTCTTGACAACTTGATTAATGCAGATGCAGAAAGTATAATTGAAATTGACGGTTTTGGTTTAATCGGCGCAAACAGTGTGGTTGAATATTTTGCCAAAGATACTGTAAGGGAAGTTATACAGAAACTTAAAACTGCAGGTGTCAATACTCAATATATATCAACACGTACAAGTGAAACACTGGCGGGAAAAACTTTTGTGGTTACAGGCACTTTGCCAAGCCTTTCCCGTGATGAAGCAGAAAAGCTTATTGCCGATAACGGCGGCAAAGCTGCTTCTTCAGTTTCAAAAAAGACAAGCTATGTGCTTGCGGGCGAAAAGGCTGGCAGCAAGCTTGACAAAGCAAAAACATTGGGAATCCCTGTTATTACCGAACAGGAGTTTATGGATATGATAAATAAATGACGAGGGAGTTATTATGAAAATAGACATCAGACATATTGCAAAACTTTCAAAACTTTCCATTCCTGAAGACCAGATTGGAAGATTTGAAGAAGAAATGCAGGCTATTCTTTCTATGGTAGAACATCTGCCTGAAATTGAAGGTGCTGCAAAAGCAGTTGACACAGAAAACACAATGGAACTCAGAGCAGACGAAGTTATTCCGTCTGCATCCCGTGAAGATATGCTTATGAATGCACCACAGGTTGCTGCAGGCTGCATTGTAATGCCAAAGGTAGTAGAATAGGAGAGTTAAAATGGACAAATTGTACAGCTTATCAGCTAAATCCATGAAAGAACTTCTTGATAAAAAAGAAGTTTCCTCTGTGGAAATTACAAAATCTGTTATAGACAGAATTGAAAAAACAGATAAAGATGTTTGCGCATACAACTCCTACAACTTTGAAAATGCACTTAAAAATGCAGAAGCTGTAGACTCAAAACGTGCAAAAGGCGAAACTCTTGGCAGTCTTGCAGGCATTCCTCTTGCTGTTAAAGACAATATTCACGTTAAAGGCCTTAAAACAACCTGTTCTTCCAGAATGCTTGAAAACTTTGTAGCACCATTCAATGCTACAGTTACAGATAAACTCAATGCAAGCGATGCAATTATTGTTGGTAAAACAACAATGGACGAATTTGCAATGGGTTCTTCCGGCGAATCCTCCAAACTTGCAGTTGCTAAAAACCCTTGGGACACAAGCAGAATTCCTGGTGGTTCTTCTTCCGGTTCTGCTGTAACAGTTGCAGCAAGTCAGGTGCCTTTTGCTATGGGCACAGACACAGGCGGGTCCATCCGTATGCCTGCTGCATATACAGGCATTGTAGGGCTTAAACCAACATACGGCACAGTTTCCCGTTACGGTATCATTCCGCTTGCTTCTTCCTTTGACCAGGCAGGTCCTATGGCAAGAAATATCGATGACCTTGCAATGCTTTTTAATGCAGTTTGCGGCAGAGATACAAAAGATGCTGTTACAAAAAATTATGCTTTTGACGGCTACGGTGAC
>JAFSAW010000082.1 GCA_017442085.1 Oscillospiraceae bacterium
AATGACATTGCAACAAAAAATCCAGTATTTTGAGCAGTGTTAAAAACCATTAAACACATTGGTCCAACAGCAAATTGTAATAATAAGCCAAATTTTAGTCCTTCTATATATTTTTTCATACATAACCTCCTCAACAAATTCAAATTTTTCTTTCAGTTTATTTTATCAAATGCTGATGTAAACTTCAATAAATGGCAAAACTGACGGCCGTAAATCCGTCAGACAAAATATCAGTTGAAATCAGCAATTTAAAAACCGCACACAAAAACGGCGGGGAAATTCCCCGCCGTTCTATTGCTATTCTATATTCAATTGTGGTTCTGATATAAATTAGCTATTATCTTTATATTACTCACCGAAAGCAACACGTTTTGTGTCACGAGCAATCATAAGTTCTTCGTTTGTCTGAACAACGAGAACTTTAACTTTGCCGTTAGCGCCTGTGATGTCGTTAACTGCAAGACCGCGTTTTGCGTTCTGTTCTGTGTCGATTTCTACGCCAAACCAGCCAAGGCCTTCGCAAACTTTAGCACGTGTGGAAGCAGAGTTTTCACCGATACCGCCTGTAAATACGATGCAGTCGAGACCGTTCATAGCTGCTGTGTAGCTGCCGATGAATTTCTGGATCTGGTAAACGAGCATTTCAAGTGTGAGAGCTGCTCTGTCGTTGCCTTCGCCTGCTGCGATTTCAAGGTCACGGCAGTCGCTGGAAACACCGGAAACACCAAGGAAGCCACATTTTTTGTTGAGGTACTGGCTGAGTTCTGTGCCGCTCATACCTGTTTTTTCAGCGATGAAAGATACAACAGATGGGTCTACGTCACCGGATCTTGTACCCATAAGGAGACCTGCAAGTGGGGAGAAGCCCATGGATGTGTCAACAACTTTGCCGCCGTCTACAGCTGCGATGGAAGAACCGTTGCCAAGGTGGCATGTAACGATTTTGAGTTCTTCTGGTTTTTTGCCGAGGAATTCAGCTGCTGTGAGGGACACAAATTTGTGGGATGTACCGTGGAAACCGTAACGGCGAACTTTGTGTTCTTCATACCATTCGTATGGTACTGCGTACATGTAAGCTTTTCTTGGCATTGTTGCGTGGAAAACTGTATCGAATACTACAACGTTTGGAACGTCTGCGCCGAATACAGCTTTTGCGCTGTTGAGACCAAGAACGTGTGCAGGGTTGTGCAATGGAGCGATTGCGCCAAGACGACCGATTTCTGCAATAACTTCGTCGTCAACGAGTGTGGATTCTTTGAAGCTTTCTGCGCCGTGAGCAACACGGTGACCGATAGCGGAAACTTCTTTAACGTCGTCGATAACTTTGCCTTCGCCTGTTGTCATCATTTCAACAACTTTTGCAAATGCTTCTGTGTGTGTTGGGAATGGAACTTCTACTGTCCATTTGCCATCGTTAGCTTCGTGTTTGATAAAGCTGCCTTCAATACCGATTCTTTCGCAGATACCTTTGCAGATAACGCTTTCATCTTCCATATTGATCAGCTGATATTTAAGTGAGCTAGAACCACAGTTGATAACTAAAATTTTCATTTTAATCAATCCTCCAAACTAAATAAGGTGTTTATTTTATAGCATTTTTATTATATAATATGTTTATACATTTTTCAAGGCAAAAGGAGTTTTTTATGGCAAAAACAGTGGGAATTGTGGCAGAATACAATCCTTTCCACAAAGGGCACGCCTATCAGATTGACTGTCTTAAAGATATGGGCTTTGACAGAATTGCCGTTGCTATGAGCGGCAGCTGTGTTCAGCGCGGAGAAATTGCCCTGCTGGACAAATTCTGCCGTGCCGGAATGGCGGTGGACTGCGGTGCTTCTCTGGTGTGTGAACTGCCTTACCCTTACAGCTGTTTTTCTGCCGAAGGCTTTGCCAAAAGCGGTGTGCATATACTGAAAAACATCGGCGCCGATGCACTTTGCTTTGGCAGCGAAAGTGCTGATATCAGCCTGCTGTGCAGTATTGCCGACTATCTTTTGAGCGGCGAATACGAAGCAAACCTTAAAAAGTATCTTGCAGAAAATATGCCCTTTGCTGCCGCAAGAGAAAAGGCCATAACCGAAAAATTTGCACTTAGCCGGGAAGTTATAACCGCCAGCAACGACATACTTGCCCTTGAATATATAAAGGAATGCAGACGGATAAACTGGGACGTACAGCTTATCCCCATAAAACGCAAAGGTGCAGATTATAACGATTTGTCCCTTAAAGCTTCCTTTGCAAGCGCAAGCGGCATAAGAAATGCTGTAAAGGAATACCGCTTTGAAACCGCCGCAGGCTATGTGCCCGAAACCGTGCAGAAAGATTTTTTAAACCGTCTTGAACAGGGCGATTATTTTGTGGCTGATACTGCCTTTGAAAAAGCGGTTATCGCCGGCCTTAAAAAGCTTTCTGCCGCAGATTTTGAAACACTGCCTGACTGCAACACAGAACTTGCCCACGCTTTTGAAAATGCCGCAAGCATATCAAACAGCTTTGAAAAACTGTTTGAAAATCTGCCAACAAAGCAGTATACAAAAGCAAGGCTTAACCGCATAATGCTGTTTGCCTTTATGGGCACAAACAGCAGCATTCCTGCCCTGCCCCCATTTATCCGTATACTTGCCATGGACAAAAACGGTGAGGAAATTGTAAAGAAAGCAGACAAAATTTCTGCCCTGCCAATCAGCCATTCTTATCGTATTCTGCAGGATAAAAGCGAAAACTGCCGCAGGGTGATTGAAAAAGAAGTTCTTGCCACAGATATGCAAAGCCTGTTTTTCAAATTCAGCGGAGAAAACAGAAAGGATTTCACAACAAAATTTTACAAAAAATAATACAATTTGTAATATTAAGACAATATATAACAAAAGCGAGCATCTCCTGATGCTCGCTTTGTTTTTTACTTATCGCTTATCTCTGCCAAAGATATGCCATCCAACCTTTGCTGTTCTGCAGCTCTAAGTTTCTTTTCAAAAAACGGTGCTATAAACTCTGCAAACAGAACAAGCCCCATAGTTATATATCCCAACGGGGACTGCAAAAACAAAACAAAAATCCCTACTGCAGGTATTCTTATTCCGCTGTAAATTCCCATTATATCTTCATAAGCAACAGGCATTGCATCGTTTGTATTGTTGGCATCTCCGCGCAGCACATACTTTATATTTTTATCGTCCTCCACTATATCTACAATTCTATGCACAATCTGTCGATTGCCGTTTTTATAGACAACCACATCATACATCTTAAGCAATTCTTGTGACGGCTTTTCTTTTATAATTATCAAGTCATAAGTATTAAACTGGTTGTTGAGATTGTTTTCGTCAAGATAACTATTCGTCTCGTTTTTATATGCCATACTGCCCGAACCTACAAGGTGAACACTGCCAATGCCTTTTATGAGAAAATAGTTTTCGCTTGTACGCGCATATAAACTTAACAAAAAAACAGCAAATAACACAACAGAAGCAGTCACAGACAAAACTTCAATTGCTTTGCCTGATTTTTTCTGCTCTTTTTTATGTTCTTCTATTATTCTTTCATCTTCAAGACCTGCATTTATTGCCTGCAGTTTATATCTGTAAAGGCTGTAGAACAGATATGCTATTATCGCAAGCAATATTACAACTGTTGCAGCCATTATTGCATAAATTGGTAAATGTATAATATTCATATCCTTTTGTGAAAAAACACCACCGAAGTGGTGTTTTCAATTTTTATCAGTTTGCCTTTGCATAAAATTTAAGGTAAACGCCACCGCCAGCATTTTCAAGGGCTTGTATATTACCTTTTAAACCCATTAAAGAATTCTCGTACTTTGCCTGGGTACTCTTATCAAAATCACTCTGATCTACTTCAAAGAACTCTACAAGTTCTTCTTCACTTATTGTTGCTTTTCCATCTAATATAGTAATTTCTTTCAATTTACCGTAATCATTTACAGTACCATCTGTTTCATAATAATCTATACGTTTAAGATTAGGCAGATTACTATCTAATGAACTTTCTTTAGTGTAAATTGTATAATAGTACGAATAGTTTTCAAGTTCTTCTGCACCAACAGCAGAACTTACTTCTACCTCTACATCTCCTGTTACCACCGGAATAACATCCATAGAATTACTTTTCTGCACAAATTCTACTTTTGGCATTTCTGCACTTGTAATTTCAAGTTCTATAGCCGATTCCTCAACAACATTATTATCTGGGTTTTCCATAACAATGCTGAATTTATCTGATTCTACTGCCTTTGATGCATTATTATAGTACGTCCATGCTGCAAATGATGTTGATATTGTTGCAACTATTGCCAACAATGTAAATAATCTGAATTTTTTCATTTTACATTCTCCTTCGTGTTAATTTGATATCATAAATGATATCATTTATGATATCAAATTGTATCATATTTTACTCTCGACTGTCAATCTTATAATAGATATGTAAAGTAATGTCATTGAGGTATTGGTAATGAAGAATGAGCCTTTAAAAATAAAACGCCGCGGAGAAGACGGCAACAAGGTAATTACTGTAAGAATTAAAGAAGAAACCCTTGCAGAAATTGACAAAGTAGCCGCACAGGCAAACTACTCACGAAATGAGCTTATAAACCTGCTTTTAAGTCACGGTATTAAAAATATTGAAATCGAATAAAAAACGAGCATCTCCTGATGCTCGTTTTATTTTGTATAAACTATTCTGCAGCTTCGGCCGTTATCTGCACGGTTATATCATCGCCGTAAACTGCATTTGCTATGCCGCAAAGGGTGTCAATTGATTTTGCACTGCAGCTTTCAAACTGCTGTATATTTACAAAATACACGTTTCCCTCTGAAACTGCCCTGCTGTCACCAAAACCCATATTTGCAAGGTCGGTTTCGGTCATATAGTCAGAAGCAATTATCACCTGCGGATTGCTTGCTGCAACTGTGGCAAAATCTTCGTTGTAGTAGTTGCTGCCGTCAATGGTTATATCAAAGAAGCAATCAAGAATTTCCGCTTCAAAGGTGTCTTTTGTTGCCACCATTCCGTATGTGTTGAAAACCATCACCACATCTTTTTTGTCGGTTTTCTCAAGCGCCTTTGTGTAAAGGTCAAGCTTCTGCTGTATGGATGCTGCAACCCGTTCTGCCTCAAAGGAGGCTATATCCGCCCCGTGTGTAAGTGCTGTTACGCTGCGGTATATTTCCTTTACATCATCAATGCTTTCGGGGGCATTAATCTGCAGCACGGTGATGCCGTTTTGTTCCAGCTTAACCCTGTCAACATCTGACAAAGGTGTCTGCACCACAACATAATCAGGTGCAAGCTGGATTATTTTATCCACATTGGGCAGCATAGGCGTGCCAACTGTCATAAGATGGTCAAAGGTATATTTGTTGCAGTAACTGCTTACTGCCACCAGTGCATTCTGTGAAGGTGATGACAGTATAAATTCTGTTGCCATTGGTGAAAGGCTGATTATGCTGTCTGCTGCCTGCTCGATGCTTCTGCCAAAGGCTGTTGCAGGAAAAGTGTATTCCATTGGCTCGATTTTTGTAAATGCAGATTTTATTTTTGAAAAAAGCGGTGTTTTCTTTTTCTTTGGTTTTTTATCCGGTTTCTGCTGTTCCGCTTCCTGCTGAACATCACCGCTGTTTTCATCATCCTGCACATTTTCGGGCTGCGGAGTTGTCTGCACAACCGCCTGGCTGTTATCATGGCCGTTTTCTGTTTCTGTCTTTTCTCTGCCGCCAAAAACAAACAGTGCCAATACAATTACAACCACCACAAGCACAGCAGCCAAAGCCACAACAAGCATCTGCTTTTTGCGCTTTTTCTGCTGCTGTTTTCTTTTTTCGGTTTGCGGTGAAACGTATTTCATACTTTTACCTTTCAGAAATTAATAGCTTGTGATTGTAACACCCTGATAGTAGTGCTTAAGTATCTGTTCATAGGACCAGCCCTCGTTTGTTGCATAAAGCTGTGCGCCCCACTGGCTCATGCCTGCACCGTGGCCGTAGCCGTAGGTGGTAAAGACAAAGTTTGAGCCGTCGAAGTCGATATCAAATGCGGCAGAACGCAGATTGCCGCTGCCTGCACCTTTAAGTATATCTTCACGCATCCATCTGCCTGTGATATTGCTGGTCTTTTTAAGTGCGCGGTTATAATAGGTTGTTGCGCCGCACACAGACATATTGTTGTTGTAACCGCCGCTGGTCTTGTCCAGCACTTTAATCCATTCTGACGGCTCGCCGCTTGGCTCAACACCGATAACATCACGGATTATCTGTTCCATTTTATCTTTGGATACAGTAACTGTGCCTTTGTAGCCGCTTGCCTGATAGTCATATTTGCTTTCCACCGAAACAAGATGGCTGTAGTGACCGCCCCACACCTCTGCCGAGGAGTTTGTGCGGCCTGCGGAAGAAGCAAAGTAAGGTGTGTACGCCGCCTGACCGTTGACAGTCATAATAAGGTCTGCAACTTCGCTTACCGCTGCAGCAACCTGCGGATAAACCGATTTAAAGGAAACTGCCGGTGCACTGTTGCCGTGGTTGTACTGATAAACAAGATATGTATGGCTGGCGATTGCCTGTGCCTTGAGAGCATCGGCATCCCATGTGCCAGTCATCTCGCGGGAAACAATTTTTGCCAGAATTTCTTCTGCCGGGCCTGTAACCACCTGACCGTCCGCTGTTACCGTAAGTGTTTTGCCGCTTGTCTGCGGTGGCGGAGGTGTCGGGGTTGGTGCCGCCGTAGGTTTGGCTGTCGGCACAGGTGTCGGTTTTGCCGTTGGGGTTGGTTTGGCTGTTGCTGCAGGTTTTGCTGTCGGCGTTGGGGTTGGTTTTGCCGAAGCATCAGGTTTTGCTGACGGAGTTGGTTTGCCGGACGGTGACGGTGACGGATTTACAGAAGAAACGTCTTCGTCTTCTTCGCTGTCGCCAGTGTTTTCGTCAGCTTCTTCAGTGTTTTCATCTTCTGAAGCATCGTTTTCCTCAGCACTGTTTTCTTCATCTTTATCTTCGGCATTTGCATCTGCATCGTTGTCGCCCGACTGTTCGTCGTCATTGTTTTCTTCCACACTGCTGTCCATACCGTCATCCTGAGACAAGGTTATATCCCCTTTACGTGTAAAGTAAAGGGTGAAATCCCCGTTTTCATCGGTCTGTTTGAGAATTATTATATCATCAAACCCTGTTACGTCTGACTGGTTGAAGCTTACGGCTGTTTTTCGCAGAGCTTCGTCCACAATGTCGTTGGCATCGGTCATTTTAAGCAGACCGTTGTATTCCTGCTGTGTGTAATTTACAACAGCAAACATAGAGTATGTGTCATAACTGCCGTCTGTGCCGAACACAGTCAGCTTTGTTGTGCCGTCAATGGCGGCAAGACTGTCTTTTGGGTAAAGTGTGTTCTGGTCAAAGCCTGTCAGGATAGTCATGCCTGCAATTGCTTCGTCCCTATAAACCACACTGCCCTGCTGTTTCTCGCTGTGGCGTTTTTTGCCCACAGCATATTCTGCAGGTATATTTTTTATGGTAATCCAGCTCTCTAACTTATGGTTCTGAGCCCAAGAGCCGGACATCAAAAGAGAAGTTTCCTGCTCAAAACCCTGTGAAAAAAAATCTGCTGACTGCCTTTGTGCAATAACCTCGCTGACAGTCTGCGGGGTACTTATAAATGTGCTGGCAAAGGATAATTGCGGCAGGCTGATTTTATCTTTGAAAAACAGCCAGCCAAATGCCATGGCTGCTGCCAGCAGAACCACAACAACAAATGTCACCAGAACCTTTTTGCCTTTGCCGGATTTTTTCTTTGTTTCTGTTTTTGCAAATTCCTGTGCATTGATTACAGGCAAAGCAAATATGACACGGCGAAGCAAGTCCAGCGCATACTGGCTTGCAAGGTTGATAACCACCTCTCTGCTGCCTGCAAAGTGGTGCTTTACCACATAGGTTTTATCCTTGGTGGCAACTGCAATATATACAAGGCCCACATCTTTGCCGCCGGGGCCTGCATAGCCTGTTGTTGCAACGCCATAGTCGCTTTCGGCTTTAAGGCGCACGTTTTCCGCCATCTGTGCAGCCACCTGACTGCTGACCTCTGTATATTCCTCTATAGTATCCTGATTTACATCAAGGATTTCCACCTTCTGCTTGTTGGAATAAGTGCAAAGACCAAGTTCAAACACCTGCGAAGCACCTGCAACCGATGTGATGCGGGCGCTTATTCTGCCGCCTGTGCAGCTTTCGGCAGTGGCAACCGTCTGCATGGATTTTTTAAGTGTGTCCACAATAACGGTTTCCACATTGTCCACATCAACGCCGTAGATATATTCCTTTATCTCACTGTAAAGCTGTGCCTGGATATCATCCAGCATTGCCTCTGCCTGTTTTTCTTCTTCTGCCCTTGCGGTGATGCGTATTGTCACTTCGCCGTCGCCTTTGGCATAAAGTGCGGCTGTGGGGTTTTCGCTTTCGAGAATATGGGAAATTTTTGTTTCCAGCATACTTTCGCCGATACACATTGTTTTGATATATCTGGATTTTATAACGCCCTTTACCAGCCTGCGCAGAAGCGGCATAACCTGCCTGTCCATCATAGGCATAAGCTCACGCGGCGGACCAGGCAGAAGAATTGCCAGTTTTTCGCCGTCAATAAAAATTATGCCGGGGGCTGTGCCGTTTTCGTTTGGTATAAACTTACCTTTTTTTGGCACATATGCCTGCTTTATATTGTTTTCGGTCATCTGACGGCCCATGCGCTCAAAGTGAAGTTTTATTCTGTCCTCCACCTGCTGACTGTGCACAAGGCTGTCATTGTAAATTTCTGCAACGGTCTGCTTTGTCAGGTCATCATCGGTTGGCCCAAGACCGCCCGAAAAGATAACGATGTCGCTGCGGCGCTTTGCAATTTCCACAGCCTGTGCAAGACGCTCTTTGTTGTCGCCCACAACCTGCTGATTGTAAACCGCAATACCGATTTCTGACAGTGTACGGGAAAGATACTGGGCGTTTGTGTTGACAATGTCGCCCAGCAGAAGTTCTGTGCCCACGCATATAATTTCTGCCCGCAAGTTTTTCACCCTTTCTTCAGGTTTTTACTTTTCGGCTGTTAAAAGCCGTTTTTTATCTGAATATAATCAGCAAAAGCTAAACATTGACAAATACAACTTCTGTTTCTGCCATAGCTTCGTCTTCCAGTCTGCGCAGAACATCCATATCCATATTTTTTTCGGCTTCCAGAATTTCTTCAAGACTTGGTTTTGTCTTTGGATGAGGAGGTGTAAAGATTGTGCAGCAGTCTTCAAACGGAAGAATTGAAGTTTCGAAGGTATCAATCTTTCTTGCAATTTCTGTAATTTCGTTTTTGTCCATACCGATTACAGGGCGCAGGATTGGCATTTCAACAGACAAGTCTGTTGCACGGATTGCGCGCAGTGTCTGGCTTGCCACCTGTGCAAGACTTTCGCCTGTAATGATAGCTTCGGCACCGTTTGCTTCGGCAATTTTTTCGGTAATACGCATCATACTGCGGCGCATAAGCACTGTAAACAGTTCCGGCACACCGTGGTCACGGATATATTCCTGCGGAACTGTAAAAGGCACAATGTGCAGGTTTACGTCACCTGTGTATTCCTTGAATTTTTCGCAGAGGGTGATAACCTTCTGTCTTGCGCGTTCGCTTGTATATGGAGGAGATGCAAAGTGCACAGCCATAATTTTCATGCCGCGTTTTGCCATCATATATGCTGCAACAGGGCTGTCGATGCCGCCTGACAGCATAAGTGCGCCTTTGCCTGATGTGGAAACCGGCATACCGCCTGCCGCCTGCTCCTTGCCGCCGTGAATATATGCGCCAAAGTCACGGATTTCCACCATAACTGTAACTTCAGGGTTGTTTACATCAACCTTGAGATGATGATACTTGCTTAAAATTCTGCCGCCAAGCTGACGGGAAATTTCAGGAGACTGCATAGGAAATGCCTTGTCTGCACGTTTTGCAGTAACCTTGAATGTTTTTGCATCGGCAAGTGTTTCGCCAAGATATTCCACCGCTGTTTTTGCAATAACTTCAAAATCCTTTTCCACCACAACAGCCTTGCTGATTGTTGCAATACCGAAAATCTTTTTGATTTTGTCGTATGCTGTGTCCACATCGCTGTATTCATCCTGTGGTTCAACATAGATTGTGCTTTGTGCCTTGTATACTTTAAACTGACCAAGGTTGCGGATGCGTCTGCGGATTGTTTTCATAAGCTGTGCTTCAAAGGTGCTTTTGTTAAGCCCTTTAAGACAAACTTCGCCAAGATAGCATATAATCAACTGTTTCATTATCTTTTCACCTTCTGTAATTTTTCCTGTGCGGATTTAAGTGCCGCAATAAAATTGTCTATATCTTCCTGTGTTGTATGTATGCCAAAGCTTACACGGATGGAGCTGTCGATGCGCTTTGCATCAATGCCCATAGCTGTAAGTGTGTGGCTTGCCGCCCCTTTGCTGCAGGCTGAACCCGATGAAATGTAAATTTCGTCCGCTTCAAGAAAATGCAGCAGAGTTTCGCTGCGGTAGTTCATAAATGAGAAATTCACTGTATACGGCACAGCATTTTCGGGGCTGTTGAGCACCACATTGTCAAACTGTGCAAGCTGTGAAAGAAGATGTGCCTTAAGCTGTGCAAAACGTGCCAGATTTTTGCGGATATCCGGCTGCAGCAGCTGACAGGCTTTTGCAAAACCAAGGATATAGTGAATATTTTCCGTACCTGCACGCAGGCCCTTTTCCTGCCCGCCGCCGGCCATGACTGTTTTGATGTTTGTGCCTTTTTTAAGATACAGCCCGCCTATGCCTTTTGGGGCATAGATTTTGTGGCCGCTGAACGCCATGCTGTCGCAGGCAATTTTGCTTACATCAAAGGGCAGCTTCATAAAAGACTGTGTTGCATCGATGTGTATAACAGTTCGCTTGTTTTTTGCCTTGATTTTATCGCACAGTGTTTTGATATCCAGCACAGCACCGGTTTCGTTGTTAACGTGAATAAGTGTAACCAGTGCGGTTTTGCTGTCCACGGCATCAACAATTTCCTGCGGATTGATG
Source organism: Oscillospiraceae bacterium (assembly GCA_017442085.1). GTDB lineage: Bacteria > Bacillota > Clostridia > Oscillospirales > Ruminococcaceae > RGIG3102. The sequence continues at coordinate 11,082 of JAFSAW010000082.1, forward strand.
TTGCCGTCGGGTTTTGGGTTGATGTTTACAACTGTATATCCGTAATCCTTAAGATTTTCCAGCGGTTTTCTTACTGCAGGGTGTTCATAGCCTGTGGTAACAATTTTATTTGCCCAGTTTTTGCGGGCTGAGGCAAGACCGTATATTGCAATATTGTTGCTTTCGGAAGCACAGGAAGTAAAATAAACTTCGTCCTCCCTTGCACCAAGGCAGCCGGCAACTGTTTTGCGTGCGGCTGCAATTTTATATTCGCTCTGCGCACCGATTTTATAAAGTGAAGACGGGTTTGCAAAGTCGTTTTTAAGGCTGTCTGCTATAACCTGCGCAACCTGCGGGTCAACGGGGGTTGTAGCTGCATTGTCAAGGTAAATCATTGTGTAACCTCTTGTATAAAATGTAAAAATAAATCTTTTTTCCTAATTTATTATTGTATCATAATTAATGCAAATAGTAAATTGTTTATTTGTATATTATGCGGTATGCCGATGTCCTGTTAATACGGTTTATATACTGCTTTACACTGTTATTTTCACACATTATCCATTGACATTGAAAACCGCAGGGCATAAAATTGTATACAGACAAAAAAGATTTTCAAGCTGTCTTTTTGTGCTGCAAACAGCCGACAAGACGGTTTTTTATTTTGAGTTTACCGAGGTATTTATATGAACAACAATCAGTCACAGGCCCTTGCAAATGCGCCTGTGGGCAGACTTCTGCTCAAACTTGCCGCCCCTGCAATTGCGGCACAGATAGTAAACCTTCTGTACAATATGGTGGACCGTATATTTATCGGCCATATAGAAGGTGTAGGCAAACTTGCGCTGACAGGTGTGGGGGTTTGTTTTCCGCTTATTATGATAATCAGTGCCTTTGCCGCACTTGTGGGTATGGGCTCTGCCCCTAGGGCATCAATTTTTATGGGCAAGGGCGACAAGGACAGTGCCGAAAAAATTCTTGGCAACAGCTTCACCTTGCTTATTGCCGTTTCCCTTGTGCTGACAGTTATATTTCTGCTTTTTGCCAAACCCATTCTGCTCACCTTCGGTGCCAGCGAAAACACAATACAGTATGCCCTTGAATATATGAACATCTACAGCCTTGGCACAATTTTTGTTCAGCTTACACTTGGCATGAACGCTTTTATCAGCGCACAGGGCTTTGCAAAAATCAGTATGCTTACCGTGCTTATCGGTGCTGTGCTCAACATTGTGCTGGACCCTGTATTTATATTCGGGCTGAATATGGGCGTAAAGGGTGCTGCCCTTGCAACAATAATCAGCCAGTGTGTATCTATGCTGTGGATTTTAAAGTTCCTTACAGGTCCAAAAACCGAGCTTAAAATCCGCCGCAAAAATCTTGTGCCTGACCCAAAGGTTTTTCTGCCCTGTATGGCACTTGGCCTTTCCCCTTTTATTATGCAGGCAACCGAAAGCCTTATTTCAGTGTGCTTCAACTCCTCACTGCTTAAATACGGCGGTGACATAGCCGTTGGCAGTATGACAATCCTGACCAGTGTTATGACATTTTCCATTCTGCCGCTGCAGGGGCTGTGTCAGGGCAGTCAGCCTATTATCAGCTATAACTTTGGCGCAAAAAATGCCGGCAGGGTTAAAAAGGCGTTCCGCCTTACACTTGTATGCTGTCTTGTATACAGCTTTACCATGTGGGCACTGGTTATGCTGTTCCCGCACAGCTTTGTAAAACTGTTCAACAACGACCCTGCCCTTGTGGAATTTGCCGGCAATGCTTTGAGAATTTATATGGCAGTAAACTGTGTATTCGGTGCACAGATTGCCTGCCAGCAGACCTTTATTGCCCTTGGCAACGCCAAATGCAGCCTTTTCCTTGCACTTCTGCGCAAAATCATTCTGCTTATTCCGCTTATCTATATTCTGCCGATGTTTATTGCAGACAAAACCACGGCAGTTTTCCTTGCAGAACCTGCAGCCGACTTGCTTGCAGTAAGCTGTACAGTGCTGCTGTTTACAAGAGAATTTAAAAAATCCATGGCAAAACTTAACCAATAAAAGCAAAATACCACAGGCAACTGCCTGTGGTATTTTTATCTGTATAAAACCTGATTATTTAACAAAGTAAGCAACTGCAACTGCGCCCGGGCCTGCGTGTGTGCCTACAACACTGCCAATCTGTGCTGTGTTGATTTTTGCTGCATCGCCGCCCCAGATATCTGCATAGTCTGCAATATATGTGTGCATAAGGCTGTCGTCTGCACCTGTGTAACCGATGAGAATTGGTTTTTCAAAATCAACTGTGCCGCTTTTTTCAACTTCTGTGTTCATAAGCTGGTTTGCCTGTTTGTTGCCGCGGCCTTTTGTGATGGACTGCACAACGCCGTCTGCAATGGCAATAACAGGTTTAAAGTTGAGAAGCCCGCCTGCAAATGCAACTGCAGCAGAAACACGGCCGCCTTTTTTAAGGTATTCCAATGTGTCAACAACTGCAAAAACACGGATGTTTTCTTTTTCTTTTTCAAGAACTGCTGCAATCTCTGCTGCAGATTTGCCCTCGTCTGCAAGCTTAACAGCTCTTTCCACAAGAATACCTGCACCGATTGTTACTGTGTAGCTGTCCACAACAAAAACCTTGCCTTCAAAATCTGCTGCTGCAATATTTGCGCTCTGATATGTACCGGAAAGTCTGGAAGAAATTGTGATAACAACAACCTCGTCACCTGCATTTACCGCTTCTTCAAAAGCTTTTGCAAAAGCGTCAGGTGTAGGCTGGCTTGTTGTAGGCAGCACTTCGCTTTCCACCAGTTTTTTATAAAATGTGTTGTGGTCCATCTCCACATTGTCCGCATAGCTTTCGCTGCCAAAATTTATTGTAAGCGGAACAACAGGAAATCTGCCGTCCAGTTCTTTTTTTACATTTACAGTAGAGTCGATAATAATTCTTACGCCCATAATATATCTCCTTATATCTTAAAGTTTTATTCGTTTGGTATGCCATCTTTGGAAATTATATGAAGCTTATCTGCTATATAATCCAGATTTGAATAGAACGCCTTAAGTTCTTCTTTTGTAAGCTCGTTGTTTACAGCCGCCACTGCCGCTGCGCCCTGCCTTGCAATATAGTCTGCAATTTCGGCACCTTTTTGTGTAAGGGTAAGCTTTGCACGGTAAAATGTTTCGTTGGCACTTTTGCGCACAACCAGCCCTTTTTCTATCATTTCGGTTATCACTCGGGAAACTGCCGCCTTGTCCCTGTCGCACATATCACTCAGCTGTGCCGATGTGACCCCTGCAGGATTGCGCCGCATAGCCATAAGATACTGTGCAAAAGCACCTTTATAGCCGTATTTCTCCATCTCGTCACGTTCAATTTTCTGAATCTGACGGTTGATAACAGACACGATATAAGAAAACTGCTGATATCTGTCTATCATTTATGTTCTCCTTTTTGATGCTGATAAAAGCATATAGTCTTTAAACTAAAAAACATTTTACTACAAGGATGTTGATAAGTCAACATTTTGCTTCCGATGTTCGCATAATATTCACAAAAAACAGCGGCACAGCATTAAATTTACTGTACCGCTTAAAATTATATATTATTTATCTTCTGTATGACAGCTGCATTCGCTCTGTGCCTTGCCGCATTTGCCTGCATGGGAGCAGCCCACACATCTTGCACCGTTTTTCTTTGCTTTATATATGTAAGCTGATGCCCCGCCTACAATGGCAATTACAACCGCCATAACAATTATATCTGGCATACTGTTATACTCCTTTTATCTATTATTTTGCTGCAACCTTTCTGTTTGCTTTTCTGATAAGGCCAATCACAACTGCAACTATAACTGCAACTGCAGCAAGACCGGGCACAAAACCTGCGCCAACAGAACCTGTGGTGATAAGTGTGCCAATCTGATATACAAAGTAAGCTACTGTATAGCCTGTTGCAAACTGAAGTGCCACACCGCCCCAGAACCATTTTCTGTCGTTGATTTCACTGTTCATAGCACCAAGAGCCGCAAAGCAAGGAGGTGTAAAGAGGTTGAACATAAGAAATGCAAGTGCTGCTGCTTTTGTAAGTCCCATAGCCAGAGCAACTTCGTTTGCGCCGCCCATAAGCGCAAGTTCTTCTGTGTCGATAAATGCTGTAAGACCATAGCAAACTGCCAGTGTGCCAACAACGTTTTCTTTGGCAATAAAGCCTGTTACAGCCGCTGCTGCAAGCTGCCATGCTGCAATGCCGCAGATTGGCACAAGGATAACACCGATTGGGGAAGCAATGGAAGCAAGAATTGATGTTGATTCCATACCTTCTTCAACAAGATTGAGATTCCATGTAAAAGACTGCATAATCTGCACAACTGTGTTGCACACAAGGATGATTGTACCTGCTTTGATAATATAGTCCTTGCCGCGTTCCAGCATGGACATAAATGCACGTTTAAGGCTTGGAAGCTTGTATTCAGGCAGTTCCATAATAAAGAAGGATTTTTTAAATGTATGGCCTGCAATTTTATTTACAAGCAGAGCACCGAAGAAGATAAGCAGAATGCCTGCAAAGTACATCATTGTACCAACCCAGGAAGCATCTGCAAAGAATGCACCGGAGAAAAGTGCAATTACAGGCAGTTTTGCACCGCAAGGCATAAACGGTGTAAGCATTGCTGTTGCACGGCGTTCGCGCTCGTTGCGGATTGTGCGGCATGCCATAACACCCGGGATTGCACAGCCTGTACCGATAACCATTGGAATGATGGATTTGCCGCTGAGGCCTACACGTTTGAAGATAGGGTCCATAACAACGGAAACACGTGCCATATAGCCGCAGTCTTCAAGAAGTGCGATAAGGAAATACATTACCATAACAAGCGGCAGGAAGCCAACAACTGCACCAACACCGCCGATGATGCCGTCAACAAGCAGGGACTGCACAAAAGGAGATGCACCTTCCACCATGCCTGCTACCACAGCCTGAAAACTTTCAATCCAGCCAACAAGTGTATCTGCAAGGAACGGACCAAAGGAAGACTGTGAAATATCAAACACAAGGAACATTACAACCGCAAAAATCGGAATGCCCAGCCATTTGTTTGTAAGCACTGTGTCAATTTTGTCACCAAAGTTTTCGTCTTTTGTAAGAACTTTTCTGCTTTCAACAGCTTTAACAATACCGTTTACAAAGCCAAAGCGTTTTCTGTCTGCTGCTTTAACAGCTTCCTTGTCAGACATATCAACATCGCCCTGGTTGTAAGGAGCTTTCTGCCCTTTGCCTTTGAGGGAAACCGCAACCCTTACAACCTCTTTAAGACCGTCATTGGATGCAGCTGTGGATATTGTTTCCACTACAGGACAACCCAGCTTTTCGCTGAGAAGCTTTGTGTTGATTTCGGTTTCTTTTTTTGCTGTTACGTCGCTTTTGTTAAGCGCCACAACAACAGGCACACCAAGTTCAAGCAGCTGTGTTGTAAAAAACAGGCTTCGGCTTAAGTTTGTTGCATCCACAATGTTGATGATAACATCAGGATTTTCGTTTTTTACATAGTCGCTTGTAACACTTTCTTCGATTGTGAAAGGAGACATGGAATAAGCACCCGGCAGGTCAACTGCAACCAGTTCTTCTTCACCGTCATAAAATGCTTTTTTAATCAAAGCTTCTTTCTTTTCCACTGTAACGCCTGCCCAGTTGCCAACACGTTCTGTGCGGCCTGTAAGGGCATTGTACATTGTTGTTTTACCGCTGTTAGGGTTACCTGTAAGGGCAATTCTCATTTTTTTACAACCTCCCATTGTTGTAATTTATATTATTTTTTCAAAAACAAACCGTAAGTTAGCTTTCGGTAACAAAAGTTAGACCAGGCTAACTGTGTGTCAAAAAAAATAGTGATAAACACTATTTTTAAATATTGATAGCTGCTGCAAGATTGTTATCTATTGTATAACGGCCGTCCTTGATGGACACCACACATGTTCCCTTGCGTCTGGATACAACTGTGATAGGCTCGCCGCTGTAGCAACCCAAGGAAAAAAGAAATGCGTCCAGTTCTTCATCGTCTGTACAGATATCTCTGATGATATATTCTTCGCCAAGATTTGCATCGTTCAAACACATAATTCTTCCTCCTTATAAATTCACTTTCAATCGATTAGCCTCTGCTAACCATATATAAGTTATCACAAGCTAACTATTTTGTCAACCATTTTCTGACAATTATTTGTCAAAGAAATATTTTTCTGTATCTACAACATTTTTATGCACTTTTTGTCACCGCTATATGTGCATTTGTACCAACTTGATTTTAATTATACTGTATGGTATTCTATTAGATATATTATGATTTAAAGGAGAACTTTATGCATCTGCAGGAATCCGGCGAAATGTACCTTGAAACCATACACGTGCTCACAAAAAAACTGGGTGTAGTGCGTTCCATCGATATCTGCGAAGAAATGGGATATTCCAAACCAAGTGTAAGCCGTGCCATGAGTATTCTTAAAGAAGGCGGCTATATCGTGGTGGAAAAGGGCGGCCATATTGTGCTTACCGATGCAGGCAGAGAGGTTGCGGAGAAAATTTACAACCGCCACACTTTGCTGACAAAGTTTCTGATAAGCATAGGTGTTGATGCCGAAACTGCAGCAGAAGATGCCTGCAAACTGGAACATCATATAAGCGATGTGACCTACGAAGCAATAAAAAAACATACAGGACTTTAATATGGACAACAGAAAACAACTTATAAAAGATATTTCAATTGATATCGCATATGCCATAGGCTCGTTTCTTGCCTGGTATACCAGCTTTTTCATCTATGGTCAGTTTACCGCACTGTGCCAGATAGGCGTGATAAATGACATCGTGCGCAGAATACTTGTAACCGCTGTATTCTTTGCATTTTTCGGCGTTTACTATTGGGTTACAAGACTTTATATGATACGCCGGCCAAACAAAAATGCGGCATTCTGGCTGGGTATGCTGCACGCTGGCATGGGGTTGCTGACAGCATTTGTGCTTATCTTCTTCTCCCTTGGCAGCGATGCAGGTTTGTATCTGATACTGGGCATTGCACTGTACCCTATCGCTGTTATTGTGGTGCTTATACTTTATGTGATGATAAAGATTGCATTTGCAATAAACCGCGGAGACAGACTTGGCGGCAGATAAAATACAGTTTAATTTTCAGCAGGAGGTTGTACACCTCCTGCTTTTTATTCCTGACATTTATGTCAAAACATATTTTCCCTTTGCACAATCGTATTTACTGTAACAACTGCATATACTTTTTTGTGCAAACTGTTTAAAATCACGCACAATTTAATTGCAGACATACAAAATTTATTTGTATTTTCGGTTTTTATTTGCACTATCGTCCTTGCGTATATATAATAAAAATGTAAAGGAGGTGCTTTGCAGATGAACTTTGTTCCTACAGTTTTAAAGCAGAATTTATCGGTGAACAGCATATACACTGTACACTATTTTGAATTTGCAAAGAACTATGTTTTTGAAGGCGAAAGCCATCCTTTCTGGGAGTTTGTCTACGTTGACAAGGGCGAAGTTGATGCTGTGAGGGACGGCGAAATTGTTCATCTTACCAAAGGACAGATAATCTTCCACAAGCCAAACGAATTTCACGCCATTATGGCAGACGGCAAAAGTGCACCAAACATTCTTATTGTTTCCTTTGACTGCACAAGCCCTGATATGAGTTTCTTTGAAAACAGAATTGCCAATATCGGCGACCACGAGCGCAGACTTATGGCAACCATAATTGCAGAAAGCGAAAAGGCTTTTTCCACACCTCTTGACGACCCGTGGACAATACGCCTTGAACGCCGTGAAGACGCTGAAACCGGCTGTGAACAGTTTATCAGAATAGGCATTGAATGGCTGCTGCTTTCATTGATGCGCAACAGCAGCATGAAACAGACAAAAGCCCCTGTATCTCTGATAAAGGAAAATAGCCAGAGCGAAATATTTGATAAGATTGTAAAATATATGGAAGACAATCTGGACAAGCAGCTTATGCTCAGCGAAATATGCCGCGACAACCTTGTGGGCAGAAGCTATCTGCAGAAACTTTTCCGTGAAAAAACCGGCGGCGGTGCCATTGATTATTTCAACCGTCTGAAGATAAACGCCGCCAAACGTATGATACGTGAAAGCAGCGGCAATTTTACCGAGATTTCCCTTAAACTTGGCTATAATTCCATACACTATTTCTCCCGTCAGTTTAAAAATGTGACGGGCATGACCTTAAGCGAATATGCCAGCAGTGTAAAGATACTTACAGGCAAAAGCAACAGTATATAAAAAGAAAAAGTCTCAGTCATTTCTGACTGAGACTTTTTTGGTGGGCCTTCACAGACTCGAACTGTGGACCGTCCGGTTATGAGCCGGATGCTCTAACCAACTGAGCTAAAGGCCCTTAAATGATGCTATAATATTATATAGCACAAATTTATAAATGTCAATTACTTTTTTGACGGATAATGTCATATTCAAAAAACATACCTGCACTTTTATCACTTTGATTGCAAACCTGCACAGCTTTTGATATACTGAAGAAAATATATTTTGTACAATCAATAAAAAGGAACAACAAATATGAGCTATACAGTAAAAAGCGGATTTGAAAATATGGATGTGCAGTGGATTACAAAAACCCTGCAGTCTACCTATTGGGCTGACGACCGCAGCGACGAAGTTATTGAAAAATCTTTGAAAAACTCTTTCTGTTACGGTGTTTTTGACGGTGAAAAACAGGTTGCCTGCTGCCGTATTATCACCGATTATGCCACAACATTTTACCTTTGCGATGTTGTGGTGGAAGAAAATCTGCGCAAAAGCGGTGTTGGCAGCATTATGATGGAAGCTGTTGTAAACGACCCGCAGTTCAGCAGCCTGCGCGGCATACTTGGCACCAAGGATGCCCACGGATTTTACGAAAAATTCGGTTTTGAAAAAAATGACAAGCTGTTTATGCAGCGCTGGACAAAAGTGTTCAGATAAACAGTTATATACCGGATAAATAAAAAATGCAGATATCAGTGATGATATCTGCATCTTTATTTTATACAAACTGATGGTCAACCGTTACGACTGCACGGTAATGGCCGCCATCCAGCTGTTTTATACAGCTTTTAACTGCTTCCTGCACCTGAACATCGGTCATTTTTATATCGTAAGGCACAACAACGTCAAACACAAGGTTTGTGTGAGTGTGACCTTCCACCATTCTGAAATCGTGAATTGAAATATCTTTGCCAAGGCAGTCTGACAGCTGCTGAACGGTTTTTGCCTTAAGGCAGCTTATCTTTTCATCGTTCTGTGCAATAGGGTCCATATGTATGCAGGCTTCACAGCCGAGAGCTTCTTTAAGGTGAATTTCAAGGTTGTCAATCACATCGTGTGTATACAGAATATCTGCATCGGCACTTACCTCTGCATGCAGTGTTACCATAACTCTGCTCGGACCGTAATCGTGAACAACAAGGTCGTGAATGCCCAGCACTTCGGGATAAGACATTGCAATTGAGTATATTTCATTTACAAATTCTTCGCTTGGTTTCTGCCCCAATAAAGGAGAAATTGTCTCTCTTGCAGCCTCCCATCCGGCTTTGAAGATAAAGAAAGACACCAGCAGGCCGCACCAGCCGTCTATCATTATACCAGAATAATGCCCCACAACTGATGCCACCAGCACCACCGCTGTGGCAATGCTGTCGCTGAAGCTGTCAGAAGCTGTTGCGCGCATAGCTGCAGAATCTATCTGATTACCTATCTGTCTGTTGTAAAAACTCATATACAGTTTTACCGCAACAGATACCGCAAGAATTGCACAGGACAAAAGGCTGAACTGCACAGCTTCGGGATGTATGATTTTGCTTATTGAGGATTTTGCAAGCTCAAAACCCATAAACAGAATTGCCACCGAAACTGCAAGACCCGAAAGATATTCTATTCTGCCGTGACCGAAAGGATGTTCTGCATCAGGCTTCTGTCCTGCCAGTTTAAAGCCCACAAGAGTGATTGCAGAGGAACCTGCATCGGAAAGGTTGTTGAAAGCATCAGCTGTTATGGCAACAGATTTGCTTATTACCCCCGCAAAAAACTTGCCTGCAAACAGAAGCAGGTTAAGTGCTATGCCAAGTGCACCGCAGAGCACGCCGTATTTCTGACGCTGCTGTTTTGCACTGTCGCCCTGCTTTATATAAAATTTTGCCAGTAGTTTAACCAAAATATTTTCTCCCTTTTACAGCGGCCACACCGCTTTTTTATTACATACCAAGGTCTTCGTTTACAATGATAACCTTGATGCGCTCTTTGATTCTGTTAAAGTTTGTAATTACTGTTGAACAGCATATACGTCTTTCGCTTTTGCAGTTGTGACATACACCGTCTTCTGTACAAGGTGTGCCTGTGTTGAGGCGTTTTGCATTAAGCGGCGCTGCAACTGTCATCATACGCTTGCGTGCTTCTGCCTCGGTGTTTACAATTTTGTTTCTGCCAGCAACCACAATAACCTGTTTTGGTCCGTACAGCATTGGTGCCACACGGGAGCATATACCGTCCTCGTTGTAAAGGCGGCCGTCGCTGATAACTGCATTTGCAGAGCACAGGAAAGTATCGCAGGTATATCTTGCCTGCATAAGTTTTTCTTTTTCTGCAGGGTCGGTAACTTTGTAAGGGTCAGTATAGCCGCAGTTTTCAAGGATATAATCAAGTGCACCTATCTGTTCTATTGTCATTGAACCGCCACGGTCCACCTTTTCGCCTTCTGCAATAAGGCTTTTTACAATTTCCAGCGCATCTGCAGAAGTTTCGGCATAATATGCACCAAACTGATTTGCTTTTAAATTTTCAAGAGTTTTTGCAATAACAGCATCCATGGATATATCCCCCTTAAATTACATTATTTGCTTATTATACACTATTTTATGCAGTTGGCCAATGCAAACTTTTTATTGCTGCTGCCTATAAAAATATGTATGCCCAAAATAAAAGGTGCAAAACCTTTAAAGGAATTGCACCTGAAAGTTATTATTTTTCAAAAACTTTGATTTCTTCTGTCGGGTTGATAAGTGCGCCCCAATAGCCTTCGTTTTCAAGACGGCCAAGCAGCTTGCCAAGTTTCTTTGGTCTTTCGTACATACCAACATCATATTCTGCACGAAGTTCCTTTGCCTTTGCAACACACTGTGCATAGTTGTTTTCTTCAAAAATCACAGCAAGTTTTTTCTTTGCTGTAGGCGGTGTAAATTTCTGTTCGCTGAGGATAGCAAAAATTCTTTCAAAGCCGATGGAGAATCCAACAGCAGGAATGCTTTCGCCAAGGAATTTGCCGATAAGGTTGTCGTATCTGCCGCCACCAGCAATTGCACCCCTGAATTCGTTGGAAACAACTTCAAAAACTGTGCCTGTATAGTATCCCTGACCGCGTACAAGTGACAGGTCAAACACTACATCGTATCTGCCGTCAGAAACCGCATTTGCTGTTGTGATAATTTTTTCCACATCAGCCACAGCACTGTTTTCAGGCATAAGCTGTTTTACATATTCCAGTGTAAAGTTGCCCTGTTTAAGAAAATCAACAAACTTTGCAACTGCCTGTGCAGAAAATGCTTTTTCGTTAAGTTCCTTTTCAACACCTTCTGCACCAACCTTGTCCATCTTGTCGAAGGTGATACATACGCTCATAAGGTCTTCTGCTTCAAAGCCCATGGACAGCAGCAGGTCGTTGAGAATGCGGCGGTTGTTTACACGCACTGTAAAGTTTTTAAGTGTAATTGCAAGCAGCGCTTCGGTAACTGTGTTGATAAGCTCAATTTCGCTGTAGATGCTGTCGCTGCCGATAATGTCAACGTCGCACTGCATAAATTCGCGCAGACGGCCTTTCTGCGGGCGTTCGGCACGGTAAACACGGTCCATCTGAATGATTTTTGCAGGGTATGGCAGCTTGCTGCGGTTGTTTGCAAAATATCTTGTAAGCGGCAGAGTAAGGTCATAGCGAAGGCCCATATCTGCCAGATTGTTTTCGCAGAGTTCGCCTTCAAAAGCCTTCTGCAGCTTGTCGCCGCGTTTTAAAATTTTAAATATAAGGTTAAGGTTTTCGCCGCCTTCGGATTTATCAAGATTTTCGATATCTTCGATAATAGGTGTTGTTATGCGGGTGAAACCGTTGGATGTATATACCTTGAGAATTTCGCTCTGAAGATAGTCGCGGATTGCAACTTCCTGTGGGAGATAATCAACTGTACCTTTTACGTTGCTGATTTTCATGTGGATTTACCTTTCTTAATATCACTTTGATGCCTTTTCAATTCTTTCAACCAAGAATTTGTATGCAAGCATAATTACGATAATTTCCATTGGGATAAGCACAATATTGCTGAACATTCTTGTTGGCAGCAGCGCCAGATAGCCCTTGCCTGTAAAGAGGGTTGTCCAGTATGTGTTGATACCCAGATGGTAAACAATGTTGATAATTACAGACGCCGCTGTAACCTTTACAGCACTTTTTGCCCCGCCGTTCTGCAGAAAATACCCGTAGGTTGCACCTGAAAGCGCCGCAGTAAGTGTGTAGCCCGGGAAGTATGCCCCGATTGGAAATAAAATTGCCCCGATAAAGTCACATAAAGCACCTGCTATTCCGCCGTAAAGCGGGCCGTACATCATACCTATCATTGAAAGCGGAATAAATGCAAAGCCGATTTTTGTAATTGGTGTGGAGATTGACAAAAACCTTGAGAGCACAATTTCAACGGCAATTAGCAGGCCGATTCGGGTGACTTTGGTAACATCAAAACTGTTTTTACCAGCCATGTAAAATTCCTCCTTTATAAGTATAGCGTATTTAATAATAATACAGTGAAAGCGGTTAAAAGTCAATTATCCTTTTTGCAAAGGAAAAGTGTGCTGTCAGGAAGAAAACAGCACACTTTTTCGGAATATTTAAAGGATAGAAATTATTTATATTTTTATAATACACCAACTCCACGAAATAATCAATATAAATTTAATTGTGCACAATTATTTCACAGCTCCTTATCTGTTGCCAACTTAAAATTAATGTAGTAATATATTTAAAGAATTCAAAATATATCTGCGAATGGAATTTATATATGAAAAACATTGTTCTGGGCATTCTGGCCCATGTTGACAGCGGCAAAACCACCTTGTCTGAAAGTATGCTTTTCCAGTGCAAAAGTATACGCAAACTTGGCCGTGTAGACCACGGTGACACCGCACTTGACACCAACGAGATAGAAAAAAACCGCGGTATCACCGTGTTCAGCAAGCAGGCAAAATTTGTGCACAAAAACACCAACGCCTTTTTGCTTGACACCCCGGGCCACGTGGATTTTTCCAGCGAGATGGAGCGCACCCTTGCTGTGCTTGACTATGCAATTCTGGTTATCAGCGGCACCGACGGCATACAGAACCACACCGAAACTTTGTGGAACCTGCTGCAAAGATACGAAATACCAACTTTTATATTTGTGAACAAGATGGATTTGAACGGCGCTGACAAAAGTGATGTTTTAAACCAGCTTAAACTCGGCTTGAGCAGTCAGTGCATCGATTTTACCATCCTTGATGACGAAACACTGGAAAATATTTCGGTTGCCGATGAAGAAGTTATGGAGAAGTTTCTTATGGAGGGTGCTGTATCCGATGATGATATAACATCACTTATTGCCCAAAGAAAAATTTTTCCGTGTCTGTTCGGCAGTGCGCTTAAAAACGAGGGTGTAACCGAACTGCTTGAGACAATTGACAGGTACACACAGCAGTCCGCCTACCCTGCCGATTTTGGTGCAAAGGTGTACAAAATCAGCCACGACGAGCAGGGCAACCGCCTTACATATATGAAAATCACCGGCGGCAGCCTTAAGCCAAAGGACAGCCTTAAGCTTGTAAAGGCAGACGGCGAAGCTGTGACAGAAAAGGTAAATCAGATAAGGGTTTATACAGGTGAAAAATTCACCGCCGAACAGCTTGCCGAAAGCGGCACGGTGTGTGCCGTTACAGGGCTCAGTGCCACCTATTCCGGTCAGGGCATCGGCATAGAAACCAACCTGAACCACAGTCTTACACAGCCTATTTTCACCTACAAGGTTATCCTTGACGAAAAGACAGATGCCTTTACAGCCCTTGCCAGATTCCGCATTTTAGAGCAGGAAGACCCGCAGCTTAACGTAACCTGGAAAGAACAGCTTAACGAGATACACATAAGCCTTATGGGCGAAATTCAGCTTGAAGTGCTTAAAAGTGTGGTTAAAAGCCGCTTTGGTATGGATATAGAGTTCAGTCAGGGCAATGTGGTTTACAAGGAAACAATAAAAAATACCGTTGAAGGCGTGGGCCACTTTGAGCCTTTGCGCCATTATGCCGAAGTTCACCTGCTGCTTGAACCGCTGAAAAACGGACAGGGCCTTGTATTTGACACCCTTTGCAGCGAGGACAAACTGGACAAAAACTGGCAGAGACTTGTGCTTACCCACCTTGCCGAAAAAACACATGTCGGCGTGCTGACAGGCAGCCCGATTACCGATATGAAGATTACCCTTGTAAGCGGCAAGGCCCATATAAAACACACCGAAGGGGGCGACTTCCGCCAATCCACCTACCGTGCCGTGAGACAGGGGCTTATGCAGGCAGAAAGCGTGCTTTTAGAGCCATGGTACAATTTTACAATAACAGTGCCTATGGAAAATATCGGCCGTGTAATGGCGGATATGCAGAAGATGAGCGGCACCTTTGACCCACCCGAAACCGTGGGCGAAAACGCCGTGCTTAAAGGTGAAGCACCTGTTGTAAAAATAAATGATTACAAGGCTGAAATTATCAACTTTACCCGTGGCAAAGGCAGGATAAACTGTCAGCTTAAGGGGTATTTCCCCTGTCACAATGCCGAAGAAGTTATCGCCGCCATTGGTTACAACCCCGAAAGTGACCTTGAAAACACACCTGACAGCGTGTTCTGCCCAAAGGCAAGTGCAACTGTTGTAAAGTGGAACGAGGTTAAGGACTGGATGCACCTTGAAAGCTTTTTAAAGCCAAAAAAGGAGACTGTCAGGCAACCCATAACCCGCAGTGAAGTTGTGGAATACCGCAGTATTTTAGAGCAGGACAAAGAACTTTTAAAAATTTTTGAGCAGACCTACGGCAAAATCAAAATTGACAAGTACACCGCCTTTGACCCTGCAAAAAAAGCAGAAAAAAGCGAAAATAAATCAGTTAAATACACAAAGGATTTTCTGCTTGTGGACGGTTACAACATCATTTTTGCCTGGGATGACCTTAAGGAGATTGCAAAGGAAGATATAAATGCCGCCCGTGAGCGCCTTGTCAACATTCTGTGCAACTATCAGGGCTTTAAGCGCTGTGAGGTTATCGTTGTTTTTGACGCCTATAAAGTAAAGGGAAATGTGGGCAGCATCGAACGATACCACAACATTACCATTGTATATACCAAGGAAGCAGAAACTGCAGATATGTATATCGAAAAGGTAACCCACGAAATTGCAAAAAACTATCGTGTGCGTGTTGCCACAAGCGACGGCCTTGAACAGGTTATCATCCTTGGCCACGGTGCAATGCGAATGTCCGCCAGCGGTCTGAAAACCGAGGTAGAGGAAATTGAAAAAGCAATAAGGGAAATTATTGAATAAAAAAAGAAACAAGAAAGCCGCGCTGCAAATGCAGCACGGCTTTACTGTTTTATGCAATCAAATTTTGCATCTGTTCGACAAATTGGAATTTTTCTAACATATAAAATATCTACTTATACAATACAAAACAAAAGCCAGTAACAACTGCATCCTAATCGTTTTATCAGTCAGGCTGTTTTTTATCGTGGTATTTTTTCAATATATTATTTATTTCTGCCGCATCTTTTCGTATAGTACAAATATTATATTTTGTCACCAAAGCATAAATTCCTGTGAACAAGATGGTAAATGCAATAAGATTTTTTATACTTATTCCCATCCAATTTGTAGAAAACACTGTCACTGCAATACATATATACCATATCATAAAAGAAGATATGTAATAACTTTTTGCGGTTTTAAAATGTGCATTTGCCAGTATGCCAAATTCTATCGCTGATACGGTAAATACACATACAACAATCGTAAGGAATTCCACATAAAAAATTTTTTCCGAAGAATCTCCAAATATATTACAAATTGCTGTAACTAACATAAACATAGTTATTACCAATGATGCGTTTGAAACAATTTTAACTATTATATTTTTCATTTTATTACCCCATTTCTGCCAGTTTTTCCTTAAGCTCAGGTATGTATCTTCTACTCGCTATAATCTTTTCATCATTATCAAGTTCAAGCATAACTCTGTGATTATCGTAAGCTTTCACACATTTTATTTTATGTATATTTACTGCACAATTTCGGCGTATTCTGACAAAACCGTTTTCAACGAACATTTTTTGAGCATTATCAAGTGACTGTCTAATTTCAAAAACACTATTTTCCGTGTAACAAAAAGTTTTTCCATCTACGGTCTCCAGATAATAAACGGTTGTTTTTAAAATACTAAACCTTTCATTGTTTTTGTATACGACAACCCGTTGTGTATATTTCTCTATATATTCCGCTAATTTTCTGATACCGTCTGTAGTTTCTCTGCATTTTATAATTACTGTAGTATGTTCTATGTTACTGCTTTCCTCTATAATTGTACGCACGCCTTTCACCACCTTCCGTGATTTTAATATATCATCAGCGTATCTTCACCTCAATACCTATGTCTCTAAAATGCCTTTTACCCGCCCCTAAATACCAACATCCCCTGCAGAACAAATACTCTGCAGGGGGATGCTTTTATTCAAATTTTCTTAACTGTATTGTATCAAACAAATGTGTAAATTTCCACATACCCATCTATTTGTCAAATTCAAATTTATCCAATTGATTATATTATACCACATACACAATTTATGCACAACAAAAGGCACATCGGGACTGATGTGCCTTTTTATCTGCTTTACTTGTTAATAAAACGTGAAAGGAAGTCTTTTGTTTCCTGACGCTGCGGATTTTCAAAAATCTGCTGCGGTGTGCCTTCTTCGCAGATGATGCCCTCTTTCATATAAACCACGCGGTTGCTTACGTCACGGGCAAATGCCATTTCGTGTGTTACAACCAGCATTGTCATACCTTCGTGGGCAAGTGTCTGCATAACGTTGAGAACTTCGCCAACCATTTCGGGGTCAAGTGCACTTGTAGGTTCGTCAAAGAGAAGAATTTCAGGGTTCATTGCCAGGGCACGTGCAATTGCAACACGCTGTTTCTGGCCGCCGGAAAGCTGACGTGGTTTTGCATTGATGTAAGGCGCCATGCCTACCTTCTGCAGATAGTACATTGCAGCTTCCCTTGCCTGTTCCTTATCTTTTTTGAGAACTTTAATCTGGCCAACCATACAGTTTTCCAGCACTGTCATATTGTTGAAAAGATTGAAGGACTGAAACACCATACCAACGTGACTGCGGTATTCAGGTGCATTTACCTTGCCTGTTGCAACGTCCTTTTCGTTGTAGATTATCTGACCGCTTGTTGGTGTTTCAAGCAGGTTGATACATCTTAAAAGAGTGGACTTGCCGCTGCCCGATGCACCGATGATGGAGATAACGTCACCTTTGTTAACGGTAAAGTCGATATCGCGGAGAACAACGTTTTTGCCAAAAGCCTTGGACAGATGATTGATTTTAAGGATTGCTTCACTCATTATCAGTTACCGTCCTTTCCGTCATACTCTTTGCTGCGTTCGTCAAAAATGTTGCTGCGGTCAGGGTGGCTGTAGGTGCCTGCTGCCATAACCAGCGGGTCAACATTTACAAGTTCATAGCTGTCTGCGCCGTCCATACGTCTTTCCACTGCACGCAGCAGGAAGCTGGCTGCAAGTGTGAGACAGAGATAGCCTATCATTTCGATTGTTGCAGACTGGAAGCTCATGTTGTTTACACCAATGATATTTCTGTGCTGTGCAAAGAAATCGATAAAGCCGATAACAAACATAACAGAAGTATCTTTGATGTTGATGATAAAGTTGTTGCCAATCTGTGGAATGATATTGCGGATAGCCTGCGGCAGAATTACAAAGGACATTGTCTGCAGATGTGTCATGCCAATTGCCTTTGCACCTTCGGTCTGGCCGGGGTCGATGGACATAATGCCGCCGCGCACACTTTCGGCCATATAGGCGCCTGTGTTGATGGAAACAACAAGGATGGATGCAATCCACATACCGCTGTTGCCCTTAAACTGCATTGCCGCATCGGTAAAGTATGGTAAACCAAAATAGATAAATACTGCCTGAAGCACCATTGGTGTTCCGCGGAACAGTTCTACATAGCATCTTACAACTATACGGATAAAACGCAGAACTGCTCTTTTTGCAAAGTTGTCATTCTTTGAATATGGAATTGTATTGAGAATACCGCATATAAGCCCGATTATACAACCGATAACCGTTGCAACTATGGCAAGAATAAGGGTGTTGCGGATACCTTTAAGGTAAAATGAATGGTATGTGTTCCACAGCAAGCCCACATCGGTTATAAGTTCTGCAAATTTACCCATAACTGTTAAAAATCCTTTCGGTCTGTGGTTTTGTAATAATTAGATTTCAGGCTGAACTTCGATTGCCTGTGTCATAATTGTGTTGAATGCGTCTGCGCCGATTTCTGCAAGAGCTTCGTCGAGAGCTTTCTGAAGTTCTGTGTTGCCTTTAACAACGGAAACACCGATGTTAACGTTTTCTGCACGTTCTGTTTCGTCAGCAAACTGGAAGTCGCCGTCTGTGCCTGTAAAGTTGAGAACTACAAGATTGTCGTTTTTAGCAACTGCTGCTGTAGCTGTTGGCATATCTGTGCAGATAAAGTCTGCTGTGCCGGATTCAAGAGCCATAATCATAGCCGGTGCTGTTTCTGCTGCAGCCTGGATTGTTGCATTTGTTGCCTGTGGCAGACAGGAGTTGTACCAGATTGTACCGCTCTGTGCTGTGCAGTTGCCTGTAAGTTCTGCAACGGAAGTTGCGCTTGCATTTGCATTGTCTTTTGTTGTAAGACAAACGATTTCTGCATAGTAGTATGGACCTGCCATATCAACTTCTGCCATTCTTTCAGCTGTCATGGACTGACCTGCAATAGCAACATCGATTGTGCCTGCATTGATAGCTGGTGTAAGGCCGCCCCATTCGAGAGCCATAACTTCAAGTTCCCAGCCGTATTTTTCACAGATTTTCTGTGCAATCATAACGTCGTAGCCGTTTGCATATGCGCCAGGGTTGTTTGCAATTTCAACTGCACCGTTGTCAGCTGTAAGCTGTGTCCAGTTGTAAGGAGCGTACTGACATTCCATACCAACTGTGAGAACACCGTCTTCTGTGCCCTGGATGGAAAGAAATTCTGCAGATGGTTCGTTGTTTTCTGCTTCTGGTGCAGGTTCGGAAGAACCGCAAGCAACGAGAGACATTGTCATAGCAAGTGCGAGGATTAAAGATAAGAATTTTTTCATAGTAATGTACCTTTCTCTTTCTTTTTTCTTTTACTTTTTCCAAAAAAATTAAGACCGCTTTGTCAAGCGGTCCATTAGTGTGCAAATTCCTTCCGTTAAAACAAATAAAAATAAATACAAATTATAAAATAACGGAACGAGTAGTAACAGCCAACGATAGCGCTTCACAAATAAACTTGTGACAGTCCGTCAGATATTCTCTGACAGCCCAGCAGAAAGAGCACAGGCCACCCTTAATGCTTCGGCGGTCTTCCCTTTCCTTATCAGCGGTTGCCTGACCTTGCTGAAAAGTACTCATGTGTACCGCGCCTCTATCAAGCGATTTAATTTTTTCTATATTCTATCACGGGTATCAAAACCCGTCAACCATTTTTGAACAAAATGTTAACATATTGTAATTTTTTGCAAAAAACCACAAATAACAAGCCTTTTTTTGTAGATTTGACTAACACTTTTATTGCATTATATGTATTTTTTATTCACAAAAATGTTATTAATATTAAATTTTCTTCGTACACCGACCTATTTTACCCAGTATTTTATCTGCGGTTTCGGATAGGTGCATCCGTATGTTTCCACCTTTGTACTGAGAATAAAAATATCTTTAAGGGGCTGTTTTATAACTGCATTCACTCCGTCAATAAAAATCTGACGCACTTCGGTCTGTGCAATTTTATCCACCACATCAAATCCGTCGGTCACCTTGCCGAAAGGTGCAAAATGTCCCTGCAGTTTTTCTGCAGCTGCGTCAGAAAGGGTTATAAAAAACTCGCAGCCGTGGCTTTCCTTTTCGCCGTCTCCGGCCATAGCCACAGTATATTTTTCAAATTCAAGGGGGTTGTCAAAGCCGTTTTGTGCAAATTCTCCCTCCAGCATAAAGTCACAGCCGTCAATGTCAAAATGGCTGTAGCTTGGCTGAAGCACAAAATCCTTAACCACCCTTTTTATAAGGCGGTTATCATAAAACCCCTGCTGTGCCGACCAGATAAAGCTGTCAACTGTATTAGGCGCATATTGGGGATAAAGTTCTATTGTGATAAAGCCGAAATCTGTATGAATTTTTACAATGGGATTTTTCATAAACATCTCCTGCATTTACAGTATTTATTTTAAGTATAAATACTACAGGATTTTTTTGCAACATAAAGGCGGACACAAGTCCGCCTTTGAAAGTTTAAACAGCATTATCAGTTGCATTCAAAATCCGTTGACGGTGCAGCACATTTGGCACGGCCTACCTTTGTGTTGTCACACTCACGGCAGGAAAGTGCATCCACAGGATGCTGCTTTGTCTGATAACGATAGTCCCTGCCATATTCATTTATATGGTTACATATAACATTGTGGCTTTGCACAACAGATGTGTCGGGGATTATCAGCTTCTGATATTTGAAGAAATCGGCATTGTCCGGCAGTTTTTCCAGTTTTGTATAGCCTTCTCTGTCCCCTGTAAACTGCACAGTATTTCTGAGAATATCCCGCACATAGTCAATGTTTTCGTGCAGAGAAATCGGGGCGGGAAATCTGCCGTCGGGTATAACCTGCTGCCAGTGTTTGCCCTCGTATCTTTCCAGCAGCTGTGCAGCCTTGTGCAGATGGGCAATTTCCATATCAAGATGTTCTTCCCACAGTGCTTTTATGCGGCAGTCTGTCTCGGTCATAAAGCAGGACCAGTAAAGATAGCATTCCACATATTCGTGCCACAGCAGCATTTCCAGCCATGTGGCACCGCTGTCCATAAGGGATTCGTACTGTGTAACGTGTTCTTCTTCCACAAGGGCAATTTCTTCGTAAAGGCGGCGGGCGGCATCATTTGATGCAAAGTTTGAAATATTCATATAATAGTTCATCGTCTGCTGTTCTGCCGCTGTGATAATCATTGTGTTGAGCACCGTCTGCTTATCTGCCTTTTTGCTGTTGATATTGCACTTTACATTATCTTTTGGAAAACGATGGTGCGCAATTGTAGGTCTGCCCGGCATAATTTCGGTATAGCCGCCCACAAGCTGTTCTGCCAATACACCCTGTTCCATTTCAAGCTGGTCGGCATAACGGTAAAGGTGGTCAAAATCTTCCAGCAGGGCAAAATCCAGCGCCTTTTTAACATAACAGTCGGTTTCTCTTTTTGCCAGCTCGGCAGTAAGGTCAACTGCAAGCTGTTCATACCCTATGGTATGCTCCAGAATTGTTTCGTCACAGGGTTTAAGCAGTGCAATTCTTTGCTGCTGCTGTTTTTCCACCATACGTGCAAGGCCCAGTTCTCTCCGCAGGTCATTGTCTGTAACGTGACGTGCCATATTGTGCGAAAACCAGTTTGCCTCAAACTCGGTGCCGTTCATAAGGATAATACGTGTTTTTGTATACGGGTCCACCTGATGTTTGTCGTATGCTTTTGGATAAATCTGTTTAAAATTGCGGATGCCTTCCATGACCTGCAAAGGTCTGTGTTCAAACGGATTGATAAATATTCCCCCTTAAAATCTTTTAATAAAATTATATGATTTTAAGCAGAAATTATACTTTTAACCTGCGGCAAAACAACTGCCATTCCCGAAAAATTCAGAAATGGCAGTTTTAATTATTCTATAAATTCAAAAATTCTGTTCCATACATCCATATCCTGCATGGTCATTGCCCACCAGTCATATCCTGCAACAAAATCCGCTTTCTGCTGTGCTGTTTCAAGCTGCTTTTTCTTGAGCTTTTCTGTAAGAGTTGCAAAAAAAGCATCTTTGTATTTCACTGCTTCGTATGTATAGTTCGGGCTGTGTGCCTTGCCGCTTAACAGCACAAATTCAACATTTTTTCTGTCTGCAAGGGCACTGCGCATAATGTCAAAATGGAACTCGCGCTTTACCAGCGGGTCATCGCCCGAATGAATGATAAGCGCCCTTACATCTGTGTTTGCAAGGGTTTCCACCGCATCATATTTTACATATTCCGGGTTTGTTCTTTCTTCAAGAGCATAAACCGCCTTGGCATAGCCTTTCAGAACGCCGCCAAAGTTCTGATTTATCATTCTTTTTACCGAAGAAAAACCGCTTAAAGCCACAACATTTTTTAAATCAGGATGCAAAGCTGCAATATTCTGTGTAGAAAAGCCGCCCCAGCTGTGACCGATAACTGTTATTTCTTCACCTTTAAAGCCCCCAACAGCCTTAAGGTTTGATATACAGCAGTCAAGGTCGTTGAGTGACTGGGCAAAACCGTTTGTGCTTTCGCCGCCCGATTCCATACAGCCTGTGTGGTCATAGCTGAAAACCATATAGCCTTTTTTTGCTATTGTTTCTATTTCACGCATATAGCTGCGGTGACCGCCGCCCATACCGTGTTCAAAAACAACAATGCGGTTTTCGATTGGGTTTTCATACCAGTAAAAATATCCCTGCAAGGTATGTCCCATAGGAGATGTAAAGACATAAGGCCGTTTGTTAAGTCCCGTAAAATCATCGGCAGAAAAATAATATGCCGTTCCGCTGTCATCACATCGGATGTACATCTGCTTTTTGTACATATCAATTATCTTTTTTTCAAAAATCATAGCGGTCTCCTTTATTAATCAAGATAAAACGGAGGCAATGCCCCGACATATTCAACAATGTTCACTTCAAGACTGAGGTCTTCGCCATACTGCGCTGTAAGCAGAAGTTCACCTTTGCCATCTATCATTCTGACCGGTATATATTCTGCCGACTGTGACGGATATGCAATATCAAACTGTGCTCCGCCGTCAAAACAGATATTTGTATATGCCGTAAGACAATTGCGGTTAAGACACATAAATGCTGATATCGGCGATGTAAAATCTATCTTGTAGTCCACCAGCACATCGGCGATAAAAGGTTGTTTGTTTTCAGATGTAAGCACAAGTTTTATCTGTCTGTCACTTATGTACTGCATTTCAACATCAACATCTGCCGTTACGGTACGTGGTGTTTCAAGCTTGCGCCATATATAACTGTATTCGGTGGTAAACACCTTTTCATAATTTCCGATAAAGTGGCGGTAAAAATACCAGTTCTGGTTTACAAGCCATTTGGCCACGTCAAGCGATGGTGTCTGCACATATTTATAGTTACCGTTTATAAAATTCTGCACATAATCTGCACGGGCATTGTCACCAAGATTGTGGATTATATAATCATATCCTGTCGGCTGATATGTATCCGTAACCGCTTCAAGCCCTGTGGCATAAAGAGAAAACACTGTTTCATCACCCACAAATTCTCTTGCCTCCACAAGTGCTGATGTGAGAGTTGTAGTGCCGCCAAGTTCTTCCACATATGTACCGTAAGGCTGCAGCTTTGTACTGTCTGCTGCAACAAGTGTAAAATAAGCAGCCAATGCGGCCATACCCAACGCAGCTGCCGCATCCGTAACAAATGCCACTTTTTTTAATGCCACAAGCAATATTTTTGCAACAAAGGCAAGTACAAACAGAACAGAATATACTTCAAGTGCTTCTTTAAAATTATAGCCGCTGCCGCTGCAGATATATGCGTAAGTGCCTGCTGCAATGCCAAGCATAATAAACACTGCCGCAAGGTCACTGTCATTAATATTGTTTTTAACAAGTTTAAACAGATATACCAGCAGCAAAGCGATAAATAAGCCTGTAAACAGCCAAAGCCTGCCGTTGGTGAATATGTATTTCACAATTGGTTCAAAAGAACCGTTGTAGTAGAAAAACTGATATTCTGCAGTCTGTTTTAACGCATCAAACCAGGCAAAAGGTCTGCCGTGAGTTATAACTGTTGCCGAAACAAATGCACCCCAGCCCGCAGATATAAGCCACACCGCAATATTGCGGATAAAAACCGTAATTTTATCTTTGCAGGCAAATATCTGCACAAACAGATACATCACAAAAAATGCCGCCAGGCAGGCGATGCCAAAGTCGTTGCTCCATACCAGCAGCATACCCTGCAGCAACCCTGCTGCCGCCATGAACCGCATAGTATTTAACAGTTTTGTATATTCCAGTTTTTCGTGTTTTATCTTTTCAAAGCCAAGTTTAAACAGATAAAGCAGTATAACCAGCAAAAACGGCAGAAAGCTGCGGACACCGCGCATTGAATTTGACGGTGTGTACATTCCGCGGAAAAGGTCGGTAAAGCGTGTGCCCCATTCTGTTCCCAGTATTCTCAGCAGAATCTGTGTTTCCACCAGCTTTGGAATAATTGCCGAAACAAAACAGGAAATCCCCGTATGCCCTGTAACCAGTTTTAATATTATAAACACCGACAGGCAGAAAACTGCATTTGATGTGAAATTTGTTACAAACAGACTGTTTGCAAAGGTGTTTTCCAATGCAATAAAAGGCAGATTAACAAACACCGGTGCCATACCGATATAGTTTGAAAAATCCACATAAGGTATCTGTCCGTCCAGCATACGGCGAAACACATTGTAACTTTGAAAATCGCCATTGATAGAAACATAGTCACAGCAGACCACTCTCTGCGCCGCAAAAGAATAACTTGTGGCAAATACCGCTGCAATCCATAGAACAGCAAAAATTATATTGCGAACTTTTTTATTTTTCAGTAAATCCATAATCTCTCCACAGAAAAATATAGTAGTTTAATTTATAATATCATACTTTTAAATATAAAAAAAGAATATAACAGTAAAAACCTGTTTGTACAACAGGCAAAACCCATCAATGCAGCATCGAAAACAGGGTAATTACCCACTGTACACCTGATTACACCTATATTTCAGGCATTAACTCCCCACCGTACCGAAGCGTACCTAAAAAAACAAGCCGAAACCCCGCTGTTTCATTGGGGTTTCGGCTTATTTATTATCCTTTTTTCAGGATTTATAATCATTTTTCAGTACAATTTAAACTGTTTGCGGTTTCTTACGCAATGTGAATATCAGAATGCAAGCACCAGACCCAGAACCGCAGATACTGCAATATAGGCAACGGGGTGTTTTTTGAATTTCCTTATAGCCAGATATACCAGCACAAAGAAAATTATCTTTTTAGGGTCGGCAAGGTCGGCTATGCTTCCTGTCTGTTTAAACAGTTCAGTATTCAGAATTGACACCTGCATAATGGACACCGCTGCTGCAGCGATAAGGCCTGTCACTGCAGGACGCATACCATAGAAGGCATAGTCCAGATATTTGTTGCCGCTGAGCTTATCAAGAAATTTAGAAAACAGTATTACCAGCACAACACAGGGCAGGACTTCGCCCATTGTTGCCACAAAACCGCCCCAGAAGCCTGCAACGTTGTAGCCAACGTATGTTGCCATGTTTATGCCTATAGGGCCCGGTGTGGATTCGCTGATTGCCACCATATCGGTGATAAACTGATTGTCAAACCAGCCTGTGCTTTCGCCAAGACGCTGCAAAAACGGCAACGTTGCCATGCCGCCGCCCACGGCAAAAAGACCGATTTTGAAAAATTCAAAGAAAAGACGGAGATAAATCATTGTTTGTTACCTCCTTTTTCTGTTTTGTCTTTACTGCGTTCCTGCAATGATTTGCAGATTATGCCGCACACTGCGCTGAGCACAACCAGCAGCACAGGGCTGGTTTCGGTAAAGGTCATAAGCACCAGCATAATTGCAAAAACCACCATGCCGAAAACGTCCTTCACACCCTTTTTCCACATTGCCACTATGCTGTCCAGAATAAGTGCACACACGCACACCGATACCGCACTTAAAGCATGGCGGACATATACATTATCCTGAAAATTGGAAAGACAGGCCGCAATGATTGTGATGATAACAATACAGGGAGACACAACCCCAAGGGCTGCCGCTGCTGCCCCCAGTTTTTTGCGGCGCTGATAACCGATAAAGGAACCTACGTTTATTGCAATAATGCCCGGCATACTCTGGCTGATGGCATAAAAGTCCATCACTGCCTCTTCGCTGAGCCATTTTTCCTTTTCAACAATTTCACGGCGCAGAATAGGCAGCATTGCATAGCCGCCGCCAAAGGTTACTGCACCTATTTTGAAAAACTTTAAATATATATCAAATAATTCTTTCAATCCCAACATCCTTTCCGGACTTTCCGCAAAGCCCATATAAGCCGAAAAACCGATAATCTGTGTTATCGGTTTATCGCTTTAAAGAGGTTTTATGAACAAACATCATATTACCAGCAGGCAATATTGCTGTCGGTACGGCTTTCTGTGCCGCCAACCAGTGTACCGTTTGGCAGTTTGACAATAATCTGTCCGCGGCCAAAGTTAACCGCATCCAGTGCCACCTGCACATCGTGGCCCCTTGCTGCAAGCTGTTTTGCAATTTCGTTGGAGAAATTGTCTTCCACCATAAATGTTTTATCCTTCATCCACTGCCAGCGGGGTGCATCAAGTGCCTGCTGAGGATTCATACCAAAATCGATAAGGTTCATTGCAACCTGAACATGTCCCTGTGGCTGCATATATCCGCCCATAACACCAAACGGAGCAAGGCCTTTACCGTCTTTCATAATAAAGCCAGGGATAATTGTATGATAGGATTTTTTGCACGGTGCAAGTGCATTTGCATCTTCGGCATTAAGCGAGAAGTCTGCCCCGCGGTTCTGCAGTGCAATACCTGTATCACGTACAACAATACCGCTGCCAAAGCCCATATAGTTGGACTGAATAAAGGAAACCATATTGCCCTCGCCGTCAGCTGTGCAGAAATAAACTGTGCCGCTGGACGGTGGTGTTTCAGGGCAAGGTGCTGCAGCCTGGTCTGTAATCTGTGCAGCACGGTATGCACCGTATTCAGGTTTTATAAGGTCGTTATAGTTGATTGCCATACATTTCGGGTCGGTAACGTGAAACTTGCCGTCAGCAAAAGCAATCTTCATAGCTTCCCACTGTTTGTGGAATGTATCCACACATTCTTTTTCTTTATAGTCAAACTCTTTGAGAATATTGAGTGCCATAAGTGCCACAATACCCTGACCGTTTGGCGGAATTTCACAGATTTCGTAACCCTTGTAGTTTACTCTGATTGGTTCAACCCATGCAGCCTCGTAGTTTTCAAAATCTTCCTTGCAGTAATATCCGCCAAATTTATCACTGTCTGCCACAATTTTGTCTGCCAGTTCACCTTTGTAGAAAGCTTCTGCATTTGTCTGTGCAATAAGCTCCAGTGTGCTGGCGTGATTTGGCAGTTTTATAATATCCCCTGCTTTTGGGATTATGCCGTCAGGTGTAAATGTTTTAAACCATTCGTCATATTCTTCCCCTGTGCACATCTGTTTGTATTTTTTTGCAGCTCTGTCCCACATTCTTGCAAGATTCGGAGAACACGGATAGCCCTCTCTTGCATAGCGGATTGCAGGTGCCATACTTTCGGTCATAGGCAGATTGCCAAAGCGTTCTGCCACCTTTGCCCAGCCGCTTGGTGCGCCCGGCACCATTGTAGGAACCCAGCCGTAAACCGGCATTTCATCGCTGTTTATACGTTCTTTTACCTTTTCAATGGAAATAT
>JAFSAW010000083.1 GCA_017442085.1 Oscillospiraceae bacterium
GACAAAGACATCGGCGAAATCGCTACAGAAATGTTCTCATACTGTGACGCATTCACAATGTCCGCTAAGAAAGACGGCCACGCAAACATGGGTGGTATGCTCGCATTCCGCGACAAAGGTCTCTTCTGGAAAAACTTCTCTGACTTCGATGCAGACGGCAACATCGTAATGGACGTTGGTGTTAGACTCAAAGTTAAACAGATCTCCTGCTACGGTAACGACTCTTACGGCGGTATGTCCGGTCGTGATATGATGGCTCTTGCAGTTGGTCTTAAAGAATCCTGCAACTTCAACTACCTCGACGAACGTATTGCACAGTGTAACTACCTTGCAGAAGGCTTCTACAATGCAGGCGTTAAAGGTGTTATCCTCCCAGCTGGCGGTCACGGCGTATACATCGACATGACACAGTTCTTCGATGGCAAACGTGGTCACGAAACATTTGCTGGTCAGGGCTTCTCTATGGAACTTCTCCGTCGTTACGGTATCAGAACTTCCGAACTCGGCGACTACTCCATGGAATATGACCTCAAAACACCAGAACAGCAGGCTGAAGTATGTAACGTTGTTCGTTTTGCTATCAACCGTAGCCAGCTCACACAGCAGCACCTCGACTATGTAATCGAAGCTGTTTCTGAACTCTACAAAGATCGCGAAAACATCCCTAACATGAGAATCGTTAGCGGCAGAACACTTCCAATGCGTCACTTCCACGCATTCCTTGAACCATACGCAAACGAAGAAAAATAATTTTATAAATTAGTTTCTTTGACAACTTAATATTCATACGCGCAAATTTCCAAAATCTTTACTTTATAATTTTGCAATAGCTTAACTATCAACGTATGAGTGTGGGTACATAGTATATATGTATCGGTAAAAAGACTTTAAACACTCGCAAAGCTTTTGCTTTGCGAGTGTTTTTTGGTATAGCAAATCTATATTTAAAATTTTTAAGAGGAGGTATACTCAATATGAGTAATATCGAAAAAAGAGATGGCTTCCAGTCTAAATGGGGCTTCATCTTGGCTTGTATCGGCTCTGCTGTTGGTATGGGTAACATTTGGCGTTTCCCTATCATGGTATCCACATATGGCGGTATGACATTCTTGCTTCCATACTTCCTGTTTGTAGTTCTTATCGGTTGCTCCGGCGTTATCGAAGAATTTGCTCTTGGTCGTTGGGCACAGGCTGGCCCAGTTGGTGCTTTTGGTAAAGCAACAGAAGACGGCGGCAAAGGCAAAGGCCTTGGTACAGCAATCGGTGCAGTGCCAATCATCGGTGCAGCAATGCTTGCTATCGGTTACACAGTTGTTCTCGGCTGGATCTTCAAATACACATGGATGGGTATTTCCGGCGGTCTCTTCGCAATGGGTACAGATATGGCAACAATCGGCGGCACATTTGGCGCAACAGCTCCAGAATCCGCAACACTTGGCGAAGCTATCGGCGTTATGTTCTCCAACGGTATCTTTGGTATCGGTAACGGCGTTTGGCAGCTTGTTGGTCTTGTAATCTCCCTTGCTATCATGGTTATGGGTATTGCAGGCGGTATCGAAAAAGCTAACAAAGTTATGATGCCTGTTCTCTTTGCACTCTTTGTAGGTCTTGCAATCTACATTGCATTCCTCCCAGGTGCAGATGTTGGTTACAAATACATCTTCACACTTGACCCAGCAGGTCTTGCTAACCCACAGGTTTGGGTATTTGCTTTCGGTCAGGCATTCTTCTCCCTCTCTGTTGCCGGTAACGGTTCTGTTATTTACGGTTCTTACCTTGGCAAAGACGAAGACATCCCATCTTCCGCAAGAAACGTTGCAGTATTCGACACAATGGCAGCTCTCCTGGCTATGTTCGTTATCCTCCCAGCAATGGGTGTTGGCGGCGTAGAACCATCCAGCGGCGGTCCTGGCCTTATGTTCGTTTACCTTCCAAACGTATTCAACGGCATGGCAGGCGGCAGAATCGTAGGTATGGTATTCTTTATCTGCGTTCTCTTCGCTGGCGTTTCCTCCATTGTTAACCTTTACGAAGCACCAGTTGCTTTCTTCCAGGAACAGTTCAAGATGAAACGTCTCCCAGCTGTTATTACAATGGGTCTTATCGGCGCAGTTGTTTCTCTCCTTATCCAGCCTTGGACAAGCCAGTGGATGGACGTTGTTTCCATCTACATCTGCCCACTCGGTGCAGCACTTGCTGGTATCATGTTCTTCTGGATAATGAAGAAAGAAACAGCTATGGCAGCTGTTAACCAGGGTGCTAAAAAACCTATCGGCAACTGGTTCTACCCACTTGGTAAATATGTATACGTAATCCTTGCTGTAGCAGCACTTGTTCTTGGTGCGATGTACGGTGGTATCGGCTAATACATAGTTAAAACACAAAATTCAGGCGGTCATCTGATCGCCTGTTTTTTTGCAGTTTTTTATAGAACTAAAATAATATATAAGAAAAAATGTCACCCTTCACTGTGTTTGGGGTGACATTTTTTTAATTTTTTATTATTGCTTAAGCAAAAAATGTGGAAAGAATATCATTCACCAGTTTGCCGTCTGCTTTGCCTTTTGTCAGCGGCATAAGGTTTTTCATAATAATGCCTTTTTCCTTTGGTGTAGGTGCTTCAATGCCAAGAGAATCAAGCACAGATTTGATTGTTGCCCTGATTTCTTCTTCGTCCATCTGTTTTGGCATATAAACAGCATAATATTCAAGCTTCTGTCTGCATTCTTCCACAACTGCTTCATAGCCTGCAGGTGCTGTGTCCATTGTTTCTTTAAGCTGTTTAATTTCGCGCTGAACAACAGCAATTTCTTCTTCTGCTGTAAGGTCTGCACGCTTGTCGATAGCTTTGGATTTAAGCGCAGCCAGCAGTGCGGACAAAGCTTCTTTCTTCAAAGTGTTTTTTTCTTTCATTGCAGCCATCATTTCGCTGCGTACCTGGTCTATAAGTGCCATAATAAGCCTTCTTTCTGTTTATTTGTTGTAAAGTTTGTTGAAAGCGTCAGCCTGTTTGTTAGGTGTCATAATAACTTCCGGCAGCTGAACGTTTTCAGGCAGGTTGCATACATATGCAACAGTTTCTGCAATATCGTCAGGTGTAAGGCTTTCGATGCCTGTGTAAACAGCTTTTGCCTTGTCTTCGTCACCGCGGTATCTTACAACACTGAAGCCTGTTTCAACAATACCTGGTTCAATGTTTGTAACTTTGATTCTTGTGCCCATTGTGTCAACGCGCAGACCGTCAGCAATAAATCTCAGTGCTGCTTTGGATGCACAGTAAACTGCACCGCCGGCATATGCAAAGTTGCCTGCAACGCTGCCCATTGTAACAACCATACCAGGCAGGTCTTTTTCTACCATCTGAGGAACAACAGCCTTGATTGTATAAAGTGCACCTTTTACGTTTGTATCAATAACTTCGTCAAATTCTTCGATTCTGCCTTCGTACAGTTTTTCTGTGCCGCGTGCAAGGCCTGCATTGATAACAAGAATTTCGATGTCAGCCCATTCCTGTGGCAGACCGTTAATCTTGTCCATAACGTCTTTGGAATCTCTTACGTCCATAACAAGAGGCAGTGCTTTTGCACCAAGTGCTTCAACTTCCATCTTAACAGCTTCAAGCATACCTGCACGTCTGCCTGTCACAATAACGTTGCAGCCAAGTTTTGCAAGCTCTCTTGCACAGCTGCGGCCGATACCGCTTGTTGCACCTGTAATCAACGCAACTTTACCTTTGATACGACTTTCCATAATTGTATTCTCCTTTGTATGTAAATTGTATTGTAATTTTAAAACAGCATATCGCTGCTGATTTCACCAATATTTTTTGCACCGCACATAGCCATAACATCGCTCAGTTCAGCTTTAAGCTTTGCAACGTAGGCTTCTATGCCTTCTTCGCCGCCGCCGTAAACCGCAGTAACAAACGGTCTTGCAATCACAACGCCGTCAGCCCCCATAGCCAGTGCTTTAAAAACGTCAAGGCCGCTTCTTATGCCGCCGTCTACAAGAATTGTCATCTCGCCTTTAACGGCTTTTACAATCTGCGGCAGAACTTCGGCAGTGCTTGGTGTGCCGTCCAGCACACGTCCGCCATGGTTGGAAACTATAATTGCCGCTGCACCTGCTTCTTTTGCCTTAAGTGCGCCCTTAACCGTCATAACACCTTTCACAATAAACGGTGCAGGGGACATATCAACAATCTCCTTAAGCTGCTGTGCTGTCTTGCTGCCTGCAGGCGGTGTCATGTTTTTAAGAAACGGCAGCCCTGCAGCATCTATGTCCATGGCAACGGCAAAACATCCGCTGTCTTTTATAAGTTCAAATTTTTCCTTTATTGTGCCGATATTCCACGGCTTTATGGTTGGCACACCGCAGCCGTCGTATTTTTTAATCATATCGGCGGCACTTATCATAACTTCAGGGTTGGTGCCGTCACCTGTAAATGCGGCGATACCGCATTTTTTTGTGCCACTCAAAAGAATGTCGTTGTATTCAAGGTCGGTATATTTTTCGCCGTAATGCAGTTTCACTGCACCTACAGGTCCTGCAAATACAGGCAGGCTGAATTTTTTGCCGAAAAGTGTAACAGACGTATCCACATCGGCGTTTTCACATATTGTGTCCATATTTATCCGCACCTCCTGCCATTTCTGCCAGTTGCGCATTGCAACATCACCCATACCCTTTGCACCCGGGCCGGGGATAGTGTTTCTGCAGGCGGCGCCGTTGCATACATAGCAAGCCTTGCAGAATGGGCCTATATTGCCTCTTGCGGCATCACAAACCTGTTTGAAATCCATAAAAATACACCTCTTTGTCCATTTTAATGTACATAAATATCATAACATTTATATGTGAATATTTCAAATATATCAATGGAAAAGGTATACAAATTTTAATCTTTTATTTGGACGAAATGTCAATAAGCATCTGAAAGGAAAAAATATGCTATTTACCTATTGACAAAGTAGGTGAATAGTGTTATATATAAATTACCAACTGAAATGGTAGGAATAAACTTATATACAGATATACACTTTACAGATATACAGAAAGGGGCAAACCTTATGATAATATACGCAGACAATGCTGCAACAACAAAGATGAGCAAAACAGCCATAGAGGCAATGCTGCCATATATGGATAAAATATATGCAAACCCGTCCAGCCTGCACACTCTGGGGCAGCAGGCAAAGGAAGAACTTGATGCCGCAAGACAGAGTGTGGCAAAACTGCTTGGTGCACAGCCGCAGGAAATTATCTTTACATCAGGCGGCAGCGAGGCAGACAATCAGGCAATTGTTTCAGCGGCAAAGCTTGGTGAAAGAAAAGGCAAAAAACACATTGTTTCCACAGCCTTTGAGCATCACGCTGTGCTGCATACACTTGACAGGCTGAAAAAGCAGGGCTTTGAAATTACTTTGCTGGATGTACACGAAAACGGCATTGTTACACCGCAGCAGGTTGAAGCTGCCATAAAGGAAGAAACCTGCCTTGTAACAATTATGTTTGCAAACAACGAAATCGGTACAATCCAGCCTGTAAAGGAAATCGGTGCTGTATGCCGCAAAAAAGGTGTGCTTTTCCACACAGATGCAGTGCAGGCGGCAGGACATCTGCATATTGATGTTGAAGATATGAACATTGATATGCTGTCTTTGTCAGGGCACAAATTCCACGGGCCAAAGGGTGTTGGTGTGCTGTATGCAAAAAAAGGCATACCTCTTGCAAATATAATCGAAGGCGGTGCACAGGAAAAAGGCAAACGTGCAGGCACAGAAAATCTTCCCGCAATTATCGGTATGGCAGCCGCCCTTGAGGAAGCCTGCGCCAATATGGCAGAAAACTCACGGAAGGTGCAGAAACTGCGGGATAAGCTTATTGACGGCCTTTCGGCAATACCGCACTCGGTGCTCAACGGCGACAGAGAATGCCGTCTGCCAAACAATGTAAACTTCTGCTTTGAAGGCATAGAAGGCGAAGCACTGCTGCTTCTGCTTGATGCAAAAGGCATTTGTGCATCATCGGGTTCTGCCTGCACATCGGGCAGCCTTGACCCAAGCCACGTGCTGCTGGCTATCGGCAGACCCCACGAAATTGCCCACGGCTCACTGCGTCTTTCACTGTGCGAAGAAAACACAGAGGAAGAAGCGGAATATATCATCAATGCCGTAACACAGGTTGTGGCATATCTGCGCAGTATTTCGCCGGTGTGGCGCAGTCTGGAAGAGGGCAAACAGAATTTTGTAATAAAATAGCGAAATATAACAAATGGTAATACAAATTAAAGGAGAAACACTATGGCTTTATACAGCGACAAGGTAATGGACCATTTTCTCAATCCGAGAAATGTGGGTATGATAGAAAACGCAAGCGGCGTGGGCGAAGTTGGCAACGCAAAATGCGGCGACATTATGAAAATTTATCTTAAAATAGAAGATGATACAATCGAAGATGTAAAATTTGAAACTTTCGGCTGCGGCAGTGCAATTGCCTCCAGCAGTATGGCAACCGAACTTATCAAGGGCAAAAAACTGTCCGAGGCTTTAAGCCTTACCAACAAGGCTGTTGTTGAGGCACTTGACGGTCTGCCGCCACAGAAAATTCACTGCTCTGTGCTGGCAGAAGAAGCTATAAAACTTGCACTTAAGGATTACTATGATAAAAACGGCATAGCATATGACTGCAGTGTGTTCCCAAGCTGTGACAGCTGCGACCACTGTCATCACTGATAAAATCAGCCTGCGGAAAATTTGCCGCAGGCTGTGTCGGTTGCATACGGGTCTGAATATATGCTACAATATAAAAAACAAGGAGAGGTGACCGGCAATGATGATTTCCACCCGCGGCAGATATGCACTGCGCGTTATGATAGACCTGGCAGAAAATTCAAAAGGACAGTATATTCCTATGAAAGCTGTGGCAGAAAGACAGAATATATCCCTTAAATATCTCGAGCGCATACTGCCTGCCCTTGTAAAAAACGGTTTTATCGAGGGTGTGCAGGGAAAAAGCGGCGGTTACAGACTTACAAAACAGCCGCAGGACTATCGCGTGGGTGATATTCTGCGTCTTACCGAAGGTGACCTTGCTCCCGTGTCCTGCCTTGAATGCGGTGCACAGCCTTGCGATATGGCAAAAAGCTGCCGCACAAGACCTGTGTGGACAAAGCTGTACAGTGCAATAAACGAAACACTGGACGGCATAACAATTGCGGAACTGATGAAAGACAATGTGTGAATTATATCCGACATCTTCTGTCAATCTGAGTGTTTTCTTCGGTCAATCTGAGCGTTTTTTCTGTCATTCTGAGCAAAGCGAAGAATCTCTCTGTCCGCACAGATTACATAATATATAACAATTTGTATATTATATCATTAGTGCAAAACTGTTGATTTTGGCACACAGATGTGCTATATTAAAACCAGTCAGAAGTAAATAAGCTTTACAGGTGCCCTAAATTTTAGGGTGAAAAGGGAATCAGGTGCAAATCCTGAACGTACTCGCCGCTGTAAAAAGGGAGTGCTGTCCACCATGTCACTGAATTGTATTCGGGAAGACGGACAACGCGATGAACTTTAAGTCAGAAGACCTGCCTGCAAGGTAATGTAAAAACCACGAGTAATTGGTTAATGCATAATATCCCTGCCGCCCGTAAAAGCGGGCCGAAGGCCTATAATGTTTTTGATAACCTCTTACCGTCGGGTAAGAGGTTTTGTTTTATCTGTGCATAATAAAACAGTTTTACCGTGAACTTCTGATAAAGACTTTTATAAAACAGAAAGGAAAAGTAAAATGAAAAACAAAAAAGGTCTTTTAGCTGTTGTTGCCATTGTTGCTGTTGTTGCTGCATTTGTGTTTGCATACACAACCTTTGCTCCAAAAGCACAGCAGGGCGCAAAAAACATCACAATCGAGGTAGTAAGCGAAGACGGCTCCTCAAAAATGTACGAACTTAACACCGATGCAGAATATCTGGAACAGGCATTTGCCGAAACCGAAGGTCTTGAAATCACCAACGAAGAAGGCCCTTACGGTATGACAATTATGGCTGTAAACGGCGAAGAAGCAAAATGGGAGGTTAACGGCGCATACTGGTCCATTATCGTTAACGGCGAATACGGTATGTACGGTGCAAGCGAACAGGTTGTAAACGACGGAGATGCATTCCAGCTTGTATTTACAAAAGGTTAAGGTGTGATTGGTTTTGACAATGACTAAAAAACTTACAACACAGGATATTGCCTTTATGGGCATGGCAGTTGCAATTATCGAAGCCTGCAAAATGGTTATGCAGGGGCTGCCAAATATAGAGGTAACATCGTTCTTTGTAATTCTGTTCACTCTTGTGCTGGGCAGCAAAATGCTGCTTGTAGTGCCAGCCTTTACACTTATCGAAGGCTGTATCTACGGTTTTGGCATCTGGTGGGTTATGTACCTTTATGCCTGGCCTATGCTGGCACTTGTCACCTGGTTTGTGCGCAAAAAGGATTCTGTAATGCTTTACAGCGTAATTTCGGGTTTGTTCGGGCTGTTTTTCGGTGCGCTGTGCTCTATACCGTATCTGTTTATCGGCGGGCCGTCAATGATGTTCAGCTGGTGGATTGCGGGCATTCCTTTTGATCTTATCCACGGTGCATCAAATTTTGTAATTATGCTTTTGCTCTATAAGCCGACACGCAGGGTTATGGACAGAATAAACGACAGAAAAAATTTTTAAATAAAAACAGACATCGGCT
Source organism: Oscillospiraceae bacterium (assembly GCA_017442085.1). GTDB lineage: Bacteria > Bacillota > Clostridia > Oscillospirales > Ruminococcaceae > RGIG3102. Next base: position 8,742 of record JAFSAW010000083.1, read on the forward strand.
TTGATATATACAGCCGATGTCTGTTTTGTTATGATATCAAATTATTTCGCCATATCTTTTTTTAACACTCTTTTTAAACCATATGCCCGACATATAGTAGGCGGTAAATATCACAGCAGTAAGACACCAGGAAACCGGATAGCTGATAATGGCAGTGATAAGGGTGTTGTTAAGCGGCAGAACAAATACAATCCATATAACGCGGAACACGCATATGCCCATAATTGTACATATTGTCGGTGCAATACTGTGGCCAACACCGCGCATAGCACCGGAAAAGTTTTCGATAAATACAAAGGTAAAGTACAGCGGCACCATAACCTTTACCATGGTTGCGCCAATTTCGATAACGGCGGCATCCTGTGTAAATATGCGGTAAAGGAACGGATAGCAGGTAAGCATAACGCCGCTGAGAATAAGCGAAGCAACAATGCTTAACACGTTGCAGGCACGCACGGATTTTTTAACCCTGTCAAAATTCTTTGCACCAAAGTTCTGGCCCACAAAGGTTGTGGTTGCAATGCCAAAGCTGCCCACTGTCATCCAGAACATAGCGTCAATCTTGCCAAATGCTGTCCAGGCGGCAACAGTGTCGGTGCCAAAGGCATTTATGCTGGACATAATGGCAATGTTGGAGATGGAAAATGCAATGGACTGTATGCCGTTTGGAATGCCGATTTTAAAGATTTCGCCGCACATGCTTTTGTCCAGTTTAACTTTTTTCCAGATAAGGTGAATATCTTCCGGCAGACCTTTAAGGGTAAGGATAACCAGCACTGCACTGGAAAACTGTGCAATAATTGTTGCCAGACCTACACCTGCAACCCCCATCTTCATAAACACAACAAACACAACGTCAAGTATAATGTTTACAATACTTGCAACGATAAGAAAATACAATGGTTTTTTGCTGTCGCCCATAGCGCGCAGAATACCGCTGCCGATATTGTATATAAGGTTAAACACTGCACCGCAGAAGTAGATGCGGATATAAACAGTTGCCTGCTCAAGAATATCTGCAGGGGTACCCATCCATTCAAGGAAAAGCGGAGAAAACGGAATGCCTATAGCCATAAGTATCAGACCGCCTGCAACGGAGATTGCAACGGCTGTGTGTATGGACTTGTCGGTGCCTTCGACATTTCTGCTGCCGTAGTACATGGCAATAACAACACCTGCACCGCTGGAAACGCCCACAAAAAAGTTTACCAGCAGGTTGATGATTGTGCCGGTAGGGCCGCCAACTGCGGCAAGGGCTGCCTTGCCCACAAAGTTGCCCACAATAACGGCGTCAACAGTGTTGTAAAGCTGCTGAAAAAATGTGCCGAACCATATAGGCAGAAAAAACAGCATAATGTTTTTGTACAGACCGCCTTCAAGGATTTTATTTTGTTCCATAAACCCTCCTTAAATCAGATATAAACGTCAAATAACTGCAAATAAACAGCCGTTGCCCGCAATATACAGGGCAAAGGCTGAAAAAGATTTTATGCTATCTACTGCAAAGATAATACTTTTTACATTAAAAGTCAATAGATGCAATTATAAAAAATTACTTTAAAAAATCATCGATTTTTGCACTTGCAATACAGTGAAAATTTGCAATATCCAATTGTAAAAAATTGTATATTATATTATACTTATCTGGTATTGATATTACATAACACAAGAGGGAAAAAATGAAACATATTTCTTTAAAATTTTCTGCCCTGCTTTTTCCGTATTTTACAATGTGGGCAATAGGGCCGGGCTTTTTTGTGGTAGTGCTGGAGCAAAAAGGTATTGCCGCCAACGAAACCGCAATATACACCTGTATAATTTCTGTGGTGGCAGCAGTTGTGCAGCCGCTTATGGGCTTTCTGTGCGACAAAACGGGCAAAGCCAAAACAATAATTTCCTTATCAATGATACTTTCCACAGCGGCTTACATATGGCTGTATTTCCTTGAGGGCACAGTGTCCCTTGTGCTGTGCAGCATTCTCATCGGTGCAACGATGAATGCAATGTACGGTTTCAGCGAGAGCTGGCTGTCCAAGCTGGACTGCAAAAAGCTGGGGATAAATTTTGGCGCTGTACGTGCTGTGGGCAGTTTTTCCTATGCAGTGGCAGCGGGGGTTTACGGCAGAGTGTTTGATGCTTTTGGTGCCGCTTCACTGCCGGTGGCAATGGTTATAAGCACAGCAATACTTGTTCCGGCTGCTATGATATGCCCAAATCCGCAGATAAGCGAAAGACAGAAGCAGGACGGCCAGCTGGCAAATGCCTTTGGCGAACTGATGAAAAACAGACGCTTTGTGCTGTTTATAATCTGCTATTTCCTTGCGGTTATCCCAACCGGTGCGGCAAGCAGCTATTATGCAATACATATCCGTCAGCTTGGGGGTACAGCGGGTGATGTTGGGCTGGCACTGTTTATCCTTGCAGGTGCCGAAATTATCTTTATGCCTATGTACAAAAAGCTGGAAGAACTTTTTGGCACAGAAAAACTGCTTGTCTTTGCATTTTTTATGTATGCGGTGAAAAATCTGGCAATAGGTCTTTCGGGCAACGTTACACTGGCAATATTTGCTTCGGCAATAAACGGCTTGTGTTTTCCGTTTACACTTGCGGGGGCACAAAGCTATGTTGACCGTATAACACCAAGAAAATATGCGGCAACAGCACAGCTTATAAGCAATACCTGCGGTATGATTATATCGCAGATTGTGGGCCTTGCACTTTGTGGTGTGCTGACAACATTTATCACTGCAGGTGCGTCACTGGCACTGCTTAGCATATTTGCCTTTGCAAGCTGTATTATTTTTACAGTGGGCATTAAAAAACTTAACAATAACTAAAATGAAAATGTCATTCCCGTCAGTTTGTACTGCAAAGGGAATGACATTTTATTATTACATTATTTTACCATTATATCACAGATAAGGTCTGTAAGTTCGGTTGGGTTTTCCACAGGCAGCCCTTCGATAAGTCTTGCCTGTGCGTAGAGGATTTCGGTGTATTTTGCAAGAGTGTCCTTGTCATTTGCATAAAGTTCTTTAAGCTTTTCAGCAATAGGGTGGTCTTTGTTTACCTCAAGTGCAAGCTGTGCTTTTACCCCTTCGCTGTTTGGCATACTGTTGAGAATTTTCTGCATTTCGATGGAGATATCGCCCTCGCTTACAAGGCATACAGGGTGTTTGCGCAGCTTGTGTGTAAAGCGCACGGCAGCAACCTTTTCACCCAAGGTTTCCTTCATAGCGGCAAACATATCTTTGTTTTCTTCGTTAAGGGTGTTAAGTGCAGCTTTTTCATCTTCTGTGGAAAGGTCAAAATCTTCGCCGGAGATGTTTACAAACTTTTTGCCCTTGTATTCGCCAAGAATCTGTGTCACAAATTCGTCAACGGGTTCGGTCATATACAAAATTTCAAGGCCTTTTTCCTTTGCAAGCTCGGTCTGTGGCAGCATATCAATCTTGTCTGCAGTTTCACCGCAGGCATAGTAGATGCTTTGCTGTGCTTCGCTGCAGCGGTCAACATACTCATTTAAGGAAACAAGCTTTTTGTCATTGGAAGATGTAAACAGCAGCAAGTCTTCAAGCACGTCACGGTTTGCACCGAATGTGTGGTAGATGCCAAACTTCAAACCAAGGCCGAATGCTTTGAAAAATTCTTCATAGCCTTCGCGGTCGTCCTTCATCAGCTTGGTAAGCTCGTTTTTGATTTTCTTCTCGATATTTGTTGCGATAATTTTAAGCTGACGGTCATGCTGCAGCAGCTCGCGGCTGATGTTAAGGGACAAATCTTCGCTGTCCACAAGACCTTTTACAAAGCCGAAATAGTCAGGCACAAGGTCTGCGCATTTGTCCATAATCAGTACGCCGCTGGAATAAAGCTGCAGGCCTTTTTCAAAGTCCTTGCCGTAATAATCAAAAGGTGCTTTTTTAGGAATGTAAAGCAGAGCATTGTAGGTTGCGCTGCCTTCAACCTTGTAGTGAATTTCTTTAAGCGGTTCGCTGTAATCGTGGAAATTGTCGCTGTAGAAGTTGTTGTAATCTTCCTTGCTGATATCCTTTTTGTCCTTTTTCCACAGCGGTACCATGCTGTTTACTGTTCTTTCTTCAACAAAATCCTCCCATTTGTTTTCTTCACCCTCAACCTTGCGGCTGGAAGCCCAGTCCATAACAATAGGATAGCGGATAAAGTCGGAGTATTTTTTGATAATTCTCTGGATTGTATACTGTTCCAGATATTCGTCAAAGTTTTCTTCTTCGGTGTTGTCCTTGATGTAAAGGGTTATCTTTGTGCCCACATCGGTTTTGTCACATTCTTCAATACGGTAACCCTCTGCGCCTTCGCTTTCCCAGCGATATGCAGCACTTTCGCCGTATTTAAGGCTTTCTGCAACCACCTTTTTGCTCACCATAAATGCGCTGTAGAAACCAACGCCAAACTGGCCGATAATGTCGATATCATCCTGTTTTTCATTTTCCTGCTTAAAGCTGAAGCTGCCGCTTTTTGCAATTGTGCCAAGGTTTGTTTCCAGTTCTTCGCCGCTCATACCAATGCCGTTGTCGGTTATTGTAATGGTGCGGTTTGCCTTGTCCAGTGCAATTTTAATGCGGAAATCTTCGCGGTTAAGCTTTACATTGTCGTCTGTAAGGGATAAGAAATAAAGTTTATCCATAGCATCGGATGCGTTGGAGATAAGCTCGCGCAGAAAAATCTCCTTGTGTGTATAGATGCTGTTGATCATCATATCCAAAAGTTTTTTACTTTCGGCTTTAAATTGTTTTGTTCTTGCCATTTTATCACCTCAAATAAAATTCTGCAGCAGCCAACCGCATTAGCAGTCGAAGCTGTTGACTGCTAATATTATATGCCTTGCGGAAGGCTTTTTCAATAGATTTCGCAAAACTTTAACAATTGAAAATAAGGTGTGTGCAAGCTGTGAAAAAACTGTGTAAACAATATTTTATATCATCTGATATTAAAAAATGTTACAACAAAAATACCGCCAAAAATGTACTTTTATTGCAAAATATTCCAAAAAAATATACCCCTATTCAAATGTAGAATATTTGTTGCTATCCTTATTAAATAAAGCTAATATAAAGGCAAATATATTTGTTGCTTAAAAGGAGGCTGTATTTTTTATGGAAAGTAATTTTTATAAAGGCAATCGCGAAAAGCTTTATGCGTCATTGCCAAACGGCACACTGCTGGTAACTTTTTCAGGTAAAGAGGTTATCAAAACAGCAGACGAATTTTATCCGTTCTATGCAAACAGAAACTTCTGCTACCTTACAGGTATCACACAGAAGGAACTTGTTATGATAGCATTCAAAATCAATTTTAAGGTGGAAGAAACACTTTATGTTCTGCCTTGTGACTATCTGGTTGAAAGATGGACAGGCAAACGCATCTCCGCCGAAGAAGCACAAAAGGTTTCAGGAGTGGACAATATTAAATATATTGACAGCTTCCGCACAGACTTTGAAAGACTTATGCGTTCGGGCAAGGTGCAGAATATTGCCTGCGACCTGTATAAAAACAGCGATATCGACCGCGACAGCGAGGATATGCTTTTTGCAAGAAACATTATGCACAACTATCCTGCAGTTAAGCTTATCGATATTATGCCGCAGCTTAAAAAACAGCGTGCAATCAAACAGCCTTGTGAAATTGAAGCACTGCGCAAGGCAGCACTTGCAACACGCGACGGCATTGTTGCCATGATGAAAGCATCAAAACCGGGTATGCACGAATACGAATACCGCGCAGAGTTTGACTATGCCCTTGCAAAAAACTGGGGTATGCTGGAACCGGGCTTCCCGCCTATCATCTCCTGCGGTGACAACAACTTCTGCATCCACTATTACGGCAGTGACGGCGTGGCAAAAGACGGCGATATGATTCTCAACGACGTTGGTGCAAGATACGATTTCCTTGGTACAGACGTAAGCCGCGGCTTCCCTTGCAACGGTAAATTCAGCGAAAAACAGAAAGCACTTTATATGGCAGCATATAAAACAAGCGAATATCTGTTCAGCATCATCAAACCAGGTATGCCTATGCAGCGTGTTGACGAAATTGCAAAGGAATACTGTTTTGAAGAACTTAAAAAGCTTGGTCTGCTGGAACATTTCAACGAAATCCGCAAATATATGTGGCACGGCGGTGCACACCACATCGGCTTTGATACACACGACCTTGTTGAAGCAGATGTTATCAGGGCAGGTATGGTTTTCTGTGTTGATATCGGCATCTATGTTGAAAAATGGGGCATCGGCTTCCGCGTGGAAGACAACTGCCTTGTAACAGAAGACGGCTGCGAAAACCTTACAGCTATGATTCCAAGAACAATCGAAGAAATCGAAGCTGTTATGGCAGAAGGCAAAGCTGAAAGAGGCGAATAACTGTATATACAAAAGATGTGGCAATATATTGTCACATCTTTTTTGTTGTGGTATATTAAAACTGTAAAATTTTTAAATGCTTCCTGTCTTCAGGGAGCTGTCTGCATAAAGCAGACCGGGGGAGAGATATTTTAAATGGATTTAAATATCTTTAAAAATTATGACACTGTATACATCACAGGTCACCGCAATCCCGATGCCGACAGCCTTGTTTCTGCAAAGATAATGCAGGATATTCTGACCGACAGCGGTATAAAGGCACAGTGGGTTATCTGGCAGGGGGACAAGGTGGACCCTGTTTCCGCATCATTGCTGGAAGATGTTATGGACAGACAGCCAACGGTTTTGCCCGACAGTGAAATAAACGGCAAAAAATTTCTGCTTGTGGACCACAATGATGTGCTGCAGTCGGTGGGAAATAAAAGCCTTGCGGCTGCCGCAATAGACCATCACAGCCCCAGCGGACAGATTGAACAGCTGTTTTTAAGCGACTATTGCTGCACGGCACTGTATATCTATATGATGTTCCGTGACCGATACAGTTTTTCCGCCGCACAGAAAGAACAGATTTTCCGTGCCTTTCTGGGTGACAGTGTTTTCGGCCGCAGCAGCCGATATAAAGCAGAAAAGGACGGCAGTGCGGTCAGACTGCTTGGTTATTCCAACGATTACGAAGAATATTTCAAAAAATATTTTGTGCCTACAGACCTTGCCGATTATAAAACCGCCTTTGCGGAAAACGGTGTAAAAAGCTATAAATACTCCTGGGCGGAAATGAAAAGCGGTTATATCGAGGCCATGGACACAAAACTGCTGGCAGAATACAAAAGTTTTGTGAGAAATTATGGCGGCAACTTTTTGGGCATATGGCTGGACTATTCGGTGCCCAAAACCTATGCGTTTTTTAAATACAACGGCCATCTGTACGAATATGAGTACGACTGTGTTGCATCCCGTGCGGCACTTATAATGCCGTATATCATAAAAACCTTTGGAAAATAACAGAGAAATCTGTTTTGATATGGTAAAAATTTGACAGTAGAAAAGGAGAACTGTTATGAATTTGTTCTATAAAGAAAAACTCTGCGAAGTTCTGCAGAAAAACAATGTTGATGCAATCCTTATTGCACCGGGCGAAGAACTGGAATTTATCCTTGGCCACACAACACATATCTGCGAACGTTTTCAGGCTTTGTTTATCAAGGCAAGCGGTGAATATTTCTACGTTTGCAACAAGCTGACAGAAGACGAAATCAGCATGTATATGGACGGCAACAAGGTTTACGGCTGGTACGACAAGGAAGGCTTTTTGCCAACAGTGCAGAAGGCTCTGGAAGAAAACGGCCTTATCGGTAAGACAATCGGCGTAAACAGCACCGAACGTGCCTGCCTTATCCTTGATATTATGCAGAATATCGACGTTAAATTTATCAACGGCAAACCATTGCTGGAAAGAATGCGTATCTGCAAAACACAGGAAGAAATTGAAAACCTGCGCATTGCAGGCCGCATCACAGACGAAACATACTACGAAATTGTAAAATTTGCAAAACCTGGTATGAGAGAAAAGGATGTTGTTGATTTTATCAAGGAAGAATTTGCAAAACGCGGTGCAGACTTTGGCTTTGCAATTATCGCTTCAGGCGAAAATGCAGCACTGCCGCATTACAACGATGACAAACGTGTTATTCAGGAACAGGACGTACTTCTCTGCGACTTTGGATGTATCTACAAAGGCCTTTGCGCTGATATGACAAGAACATTCTTTGTTGGCGGCGTAACAGAAGAACAGAAAAAGATGTACGACTATGTTCTGCGCAGCCAGCAGGCAGGCGTTGACGCAGCAGTAAACGGCGCATTTGTACCTGACGTAGACAAAGCAGCACGCGACATCATCGACGAAAGCGGCTACGGCGAAACATTTGTAACACGTCTTGGTCACGGCATCGGCTATTCCATCCACGAGGCACCAGACATCAAGCAGTCCAACCCAATCTATCTTGAACCGGGTATGACATTCAGTATCGAACCTGGCATCTACCGTGTTGGCGAATTTGGCATCCGCATTGAAGATATCGTGCTTGTAACAGAAGACGGCAACGAAACACTCAACAATGCAACAAAAGAGCTTATCGTTGCAAACAACTAAAATATAAACATAAAATATATGTTATTAGCGGCATCCGGACAAGAAAACACAAACCCGGTTTCCGATACAAAAACGGGCAAAAATGTACCCACCAAACCACTTTACAGTGTTTTGGTGGGTATTTATGCTTTCTTATCAGGATGCCGCTTTCTGGGGGCACCCTCAGAATGACATTTTTTGTCTGTGCGTTTTTTGTTGTGTGCAGGATTATATAATGATATAATTTCAGCATAGGAACAGATGTTTAACCAAATTCAAAGGAGGCACTGATATGAAAGATAAGTGGCAAAAAATCACAAATATACTTACTTTGATACTTCTGATTGTATGCTTTGTAAAAATAGGTTGGCTTCAGAACGATATTCAGAACCTTAAAAATACAGTAAACAACAACCGCAGTATGCTGCAAAGCAGTATCGATGCAATCAGCAGCAATGTGCGGTATGAAATGGAGCAGGCAAACAACCTTTTAAGCGACAGCGGCTGGAACACAGGCGGGCTTGACATAGAAAATAAAACAGCAACTTTGTATTGCTATGCTGTGCCAAAGGTTTTTAATCCTGAAAAAACTGCTGCAGCAATGATATATAACGGCACTGAAGTTCCTATGACTTTGGAAAACGGCAGATATGCTGCCGAAATTGCTGTGCCTATTTTTGATGAATGCAGTATAGAAAATGTGCAGTTTAAAGAAGACGGCACAATCCGCACCCAGCAGCTCAACTGGCATATCAACCCAAGATATGATCTGGTGCCAACAGCATATGTCAATTATTCAGGAGAAAGCAGACAGGATTATAAGGGCGATGATATAACAAGAACCTACAAGGGTGCTGTGGAAATAGATTTTGAACACAAGGGTTTTGGCGGAGAAATGCAGGATGCCGAAATTAGTCTGTTTGTAAACGGCAGGGAACAGTGGAGACACAAACCTGTTCTTGAAGAAGTGCAAAAAGATGATTATGTGGCAATTTATATAGGTGATATCGAATACAGTTTTGATATCAAAAGAGGCGATGCTGTAAAGATGTATGCCGAAATAACTGATGAAAACGGCTGGAAATACCGCAGTATTCTGGAAGATATAACCATAAGCGAAAAAGGCAACCCTATACATAACAGAGAGTATTATCACTCTGAAGCCACAATTTATGATGCTGACGGCAATCTGCTTTTTGAGCCGTATAAATATTAGCAAAACAGATTTATATTTTTTGAACAGGAGAAAACGTGATTAAAAAACTTTACCCCAATGGCAAACCCAGGGCGTTCAACATCACATATGATGATGGCGTTGCGCAGGACATACGCTTTGTGCAGCTGCTGAACAGGTACAATATCAAAGGCACATTCAACCTCAACAGTCAGCTTATGGCCGAACAGTTCTGCTGGACACACCCAAACGGTATGCAGGTGAGACGTCTGCCTGCCGAAATGGTGACAGAACTGTACAATGGTCACGAGGTTGCATCTCACACGCTGACACACCCTTATATGTACAATATGGACGAAGGTGCGGTTATGTATCAGCTTGGGCAGGACAAAGCAAACCTGCAGCAGCTTTTCGGCAGGGAAATCTGTGGCTTTGCAGTGCCTTTTGACTATTACAGCCCGCTTATTGCAGAATGTGCAAAACGCTGCGGTTTTGAGTATGCCCGTATGTCAGAAGAAAGCTTTTCATATACACCGCCAAAAGATTACTGGTGGTGGCAGTGCGGTGTTTTTCATCTCAGTGCAGATTTTAACAGCTTTGTGGAGAACTTTTTCACTGCAGATAAAGAACTTGCACTGTGTCAGATTGTGGGCCATTCCTATGACCTTGATGCCGAAAATATGTGGGAGACAATGGAAAATATATTGTGCCGTATTGCAGCTGATGACAGTGTAATTTCTATGACAAATATTGAAATTGTGCGTTATCTCAAGGCTATGGACAAGGCGGAAATAACGGCGGAATATATCCGCAACAACAGCGACACTGTGCTGTGGTTTTGTGTTGACGGCAAGGTGATAGCGGTTAATCCCAAAGAAGAATATAATATATAAAGAATACAGCCGTGGAGTTTTCGCTCCACGGCTTATGTTTATAATCTGACTTCCACAAATTTATCTGCAGCAATGCTGTTTTCTGTAACTTTACAGTCGAGTGCATACACTCCCACACCGTTTTCTGCCGCTTTTTTCAAAGCATCGGCAAACTGCGGGTGGGTTTTGCGGTTTGGGGTAAAATATTTTACATTATCCATCTGGATAATAAAAAATATATATGCTTTATACCCTGCATCAATGCAGCTGCACAGTTCGTTTATATGCTTTACACCCCGTTCGGTCGGTGCATCGGGAAACAGCACAACCCCGTCTTCTTCCAGGGTAACGCCCTTTACTTCAACAAAAATTCTCTCATTTTCAGTTTCAAGATAATAGTCAAAACGGCTGCTGCCAAAGGTCTTTTCGGCTTTTATCAGGTTTAAACTGCCAAAAAATCCGCTTTTTAAAGCCCATTCGCCAAATACCCTGTTGGGTATCTGACTGTCCATATTTATCATTCGCTCGCCCTTTAAAACACCAATCAGGTCGTATTGTGTCTTGCGGTTGGGGTTGTCACTTTTCTGCACAAAAACAGTGGCATTTTCCACAAGCAGTTCTTTGCAGCGGCCTGTGTTTTTAACATGGGCAATTTCGGTTTTGCCGTCAATTTCTATATGTGCTATAAAACGGTTTGGGCGGCTTAAAAATTTTGCGGTATAAATATTGCAGTAGGTCATAGATTTTTTATAAAACTTTCCGATAATTTCTGTAGTTTTTTGATTTTGTTGTGATAAAATTATATTAAAGAAATTGTACGCTTTTTTCAAGGAGTTTTTATGGAACAGGTTTACAAAAACAAAAAGGACTGCAGCGGCTGCACAGCCTGCGCAAATATCTGCCCAAACAATGCCATAACAATGCAGGCGGACAGCGAAGGCTTTCTCTATCCCGTTGTCAATCAGAAAAACTGTATCAACTGCGGTCTCTGCCGTGACATCTGCCCGTTTATAAACAGCGAACTGCTTAAAAACGGCGGCCAGCAGAACTGCTACAGCTGTGTGCACAAGGACGAAAATGTGCTTAAAGCCTCCACCAGCGGCGGTGCTTTTACAGCACTTTCAGATTACATACTGGAAAACGGCGGTGTGGTTTACGGTGCGGATTTTGACGAAGACTACAACGTTGTGCACACCCGTGCCATCAGCAAGGCACAGCGTGACCGTCAGCGTGTTTCCAAATATGCGCAGAGTGATTTAAAGGATATTTTTGTAAAGGTTAAAAACGACCTGCAGAACGGCCTTACAGTGCTGTTTGTGGGCACACCATGCCAGGTTGCAGGCCTTAAAGCCTATCTGCCAAGGCACATCACCGAAAATCTCTATCTGTGTGATTTAATCTGCCACAGCATCCCAAGCCCGCTTATCTGGCAGGAATACAAAAAGTGGCAGGAAGAAAAACACGGCGGCGGAAAGATGACCAAAGTTATGTTCCGCAGCAAGATACACCCCTGGACCCGCAACAACTCCAACCGCGGCTTCAGCTTTGAAATGAACGGCGACGGCGTTATCCACGAAGACAATATATTTTATGATTTGTTCTTTAAGGTTGGCACAATTATGCGCCCGTCCTGTGCAAACTGCAAATTTACCACACAAAACCGTGTTGGTGCAATAACAATTGCAGATTATTGGGGCATCGAAGAATACAGCCCCGAAACCTACACACCTCTTGGGGTTTCTGTGGTGCTGGCAAACAACCCAAAAGGCGAAAAGCTGGTTTATCATATGAAACAGCACGCAGATATAAAACAGCGCCCCATTGCCGAACAGCTCAAGCATCAGAAACGTCTGTCCGAGCCTGTAAAATATCCTTATTTCCGCGATGAATTCTGGCAGGATTTAAGGGTTAACGGCTTTGACAGTGTGATGAACAAATACGTTTATAAAAAATAGAATACAGCATAAAAATACAGCCCTGACACCTGAGTGCCGGGGCTGTTTTCTGTTATGTATATAATTATTTGTCAAGCACTTCAACCTGAATGGATTTTACAGCTTCTTCCATAAAGCTGATTTCGTCGGCAGAAAGTTTTATGTCAAGGCATTTTGCTGTGTCTTCAACATTTTTTGTCTTTCTCATACCAACCAGCAGGTTCATTCTGTCATACTGTGTCAGTGCCCAGGCTTCGCAAAGTGCGGCAAAGCTGCAGTTGTGTGCAGCACAGATTGGTGCCCATTTTTCAAAGGCAGCACGCAGACCTGCCTTGTATTCTTCGCCAACCCAAGGAATGCGGGAGCGGATATCTGTCTTTTTAAACTGACGTTCCAGAAATTCAGGGCCTGTCAGAAAACCTTCTTCCAGCACGCCGTATGTCTGGAAAACAGTGTTGTATTTTTTGCAGGTGTCAAAATATTCTCTGCCGTGGAATGGAGAGAGAATGCTGAAAAATTCCTGCACAAGGCTTACACCGTCAGAAACCTTTGTGCCTGCAAGTTTGTATTCGTCAAGGTCTGCAGGCTGGCTGTTGGAAAGCCCGTATGTGCGTATTTTGCCCTCTTTGATAAGGTCTTCAAGTGCGCCTACAGTTTCTTCTACAGGGAAGCTTTTGCACACATAGTGCACAATAACGCTGTCAAGATAATCTGTCTGCATTCTGCGCAGGGAATCTTCCACGTCTTTTTTTACAGCTGCTGCACGGGTGTCGTTGTTAACTGTATAGCCGTCGCGTTCATAGTGAAAATTGCCGCCTTCGTTGCGCCAGTTAAGCGAGCATTTGCTCTGCAGGATAAAATCGCTTCTTCTGCCTTTAAGTGCTTCGCCCAGCAGTTCTTCACTTACGCCTGTGCCGTACACAGGTGCTGTGTCAATGTAGTTGATGCCGTGTTCGCGGCAGGCATCCAGCAGTCTTTTTGCTTCTTCAGCAGTGGAATCCTTGTCTGTCCACACGCTGCCGCCGCCCAGTGCCCAGGCACCAAGGGAAACAACCGAAACATCAATATCTGTGTTGCCAAGTTTCTGATATCTCATAATAATCCTCCGTGGTATAGTGTAATTTTAATTTCTGAATAGATTATAACATATACAGTTTAAAAGGACAGTGTAAAAACTGAATAAAATTCAGGGATTTATTGATTGATTTTACACAATTTTTGTTGTCCAGTCTTCCAGATTCCACACATCAGTTACAATATCCTGATAAAATTCGGGCTCGTGGCTTACAAGGATAACGGTGCCTTTAAAGTCTTTTATTGCTTTTTTCAGGCTGTCCTTTGCATCAACGTCAAGGTGGTTGGTAGGTTCGTCCAGCACCAGCAGGTTAAAGCTTTTAAGCATAATTGCACACAGGCGCACCTTTGCATTTTCGCCGCCCGAAAGCACCTTGCACTGTGTTTCAATGTGCTGTGTGGTCAGCCCGCATTTTGCCAGGGCACCGCGCACGCCGGCATTGGTCATGGACGGATACATATCCCATATTTCGTTAAGTGCACTTTTGCTGCTTGCAATATGCTCCTGCTCAAAGTATGCAGGCTCGGCATAATAGTCAAGGTGCACTTCGCCATCAAAAGCGGGGATAATGCCCAGCATTGTTTTAAGCAGAGTGGATTTGCCAAGGCCGTTTACACCCTTGATTGCAATTTTCTGGCCGCGTTCCACCACAAAGTTTACGGGGCGTGTCAGTGCTTCGTTGTAGCCAAGCACAAGGTTTTTGCCCTCCACCACAACCTTGCCCGGTGCACGGGAATATTCAAATGCAAATACCGGCTTTGGCTTTTCCTTTGCAAGCTCGATAATTTCCATCTTGTCCAGCTTTTTCTGACGGCTTTTTGCCATATTTGTGGTGGCTACACGTGCTTTGTTGCGGGCAATAAAATCTTCAAGGTGGGCAATTTCCTTCTGCTGTTTTTCGTATGCCTGCTCAAGCTGACGCTTTTTAAGCTCGTACATAGCGGTAAAATCGTCATAGTTGCCCTTGTATCTTGTCAGCACTGCGTTTTCAACGTGGTAAATTACGTTGGTAACATCGTTTAAAAACGGCACGTCGTGGCTTACAAGCAGAAAAGCATTTTCGTAGTTCTGCAAAAATGTGGTCAGCCAGCGGATGTGGTTTTCGTCAAGGTGGTTTGTAGGCTCGTCAAGAATAAGTATTGTAGGGTTCTGCAGCAGCAGTTTTGTCAGCAGCACCTTTGTGCGCTGGCCGCCGCTTAGCTGGCTTACATCGCGGTCAAGACCAATTTCTCCAAGGCCAAGACCGTTGGAATATTCTTCTATCTTGCTGTCGATGGTGTAAAAGCCGCTGTGGTCAAGAATGTCCTGAATGTCTCCCACATCTTCCATAAGCTGTGTCATTTCTTCGTCGGTGCAGTCTGCCATTCTGTTGTACATCTCCAGCATATCTGCTTCCATTTTGTACATATCATCAAATGCGGTGCGCAGCACATCACGGATTGTATGGCCCTTTTCCAGCACCGAATGCTGGTCAAGATAGCCAACGGTGGCGCGTTTTGCCCACACAATGCTGCCTTCGTCGGCAGGTTCCTTGCCTGTGATGATATTTAAAAATGTTGTTTTGCCTTCTCCGTTTGCGCCGATAAGGCCGATATGTTCGCCCTTTTTCATACGGAAGGACGCATTGTCCAGAATCTGTCTTTCGCCAAAACCGTGGCTTACATTTGTGACTGTCAGCATATATAAACCTCTCTTTTTAGGGGGGATTTGTTGTGTATACTCTAAATAAATATTTTATCATATTCTGCAGCTGCTGTGCAATAAAAAACAGAGCAAAGAACATTTTTAAAGTACCTTTTAAAGTTCTGTTACTCTAGGGTGACAGGTTTCCTCTGCGGTTCCGTCAGACATTGATATAAGGGGGAAAATATGGTAAATTAAAACTATTAGGAAAATTTGAATTTGACAAAGGAGCGTGATTGTATGAAGTGTCTATGTTGCGGAAATGAGATGGAAAAAGGATTTATTAAGAGCAGCCATCAGATATTCTGGGGCAAAGATAAAGGACTCTTGTCCTTTGATGATGATATAAAACTGGCAAAAATTACTTTTGACTCATTTGTAAAGGGAAATTCTATAGAATCATTTTATTGTTCCAGCTGCAAAAAAATTATTATATCTCTTGAATAAAATCATAAATCAAAATAAATAAAAAAGTTAGCAATTAAGAAAATCCCAATATGTCGAATAGATTGGTATGTAGAAATTTACACATTTGTTTGATACAATACTATTAGATAAATTTGAATAGGTTGAACAGAGTAAGCGGGAGGTTTATATCATGATTTTTAAAAATGGTTCCGGCTGGAAAGCCTGTTTTGATGAAAATAGCGGAAGATATTTCGGCGAATATGGCGGTTTTCAGGAATATCATCTTTTTGAGATAACAAAAGAAATATTTGACCGACTTGACAAAAAAATGTTTGAGAGCGATGCAGGCAGCATTATACATGAAGGAAGACATATGTATATGGCTGTTAATGACCGCTGCGGACCTCCTTATACCATTATTTTTGATGATGACTATGAAAAACTCTGCCCTTGGGCAAACGTTGTAAAAAGCGGAAAGGTCTGGCCGGATAAGCTTACTGATGCAGTTGTTGAAATATTTGAATCTGAAAAGGACAACCGCGAACAGTGAAGAAAGAAACGCGAACTGAAAAACAAATAACAGTTCTTTCAAATCACAATATATCGAACAGTATTACATTCGACATTGCAGGGACAACTATTGGACACTTCTGCTCCGCATATCAGGCAGTTATATTTGTAAAAATACCTCCTTTCGTCATTTTGGCGGAGGGAGTTTTTTATATACCAAATCAGCCAAAAGGTAAAAATAAAAATAAAGCAGCTTGCTGCAAATACAATAAAAGTTGCAGTTTTTGACTTTTGGTGGTAAAATAATTTATTAAGGAAAATATTTGTTTTCACAGGATTTATAATCTTTTTACAACATAGATTTTTACGAGGTTTAAATGGAAATTATTGTAATAGGCGGCGGTGCTGCAGGGCTTTTCTGTGCAGGGTTTATGACCGAAAAACACAGAGTTACCATCATCGAGCATATGGACAGCTGCGGCAAAAAACTGCTTATAACCGGCAAGGGCCGCTGCAATGTAACCAACGACAGCGACGAAGAAACTATTCTTAAAAACATCCGCACAAATCCAAAGTTTATGTTTTCTTCCGTTTATCAGTTTCCGCCTGCAAAGGTAATGGAATTTTTCGAAAATATGGGTGTGCCCCTTAAAACCGAGCGCGGCAGACGTGTTTTCCCTGTAAGCGACAAGGCTGCGGATATCAAAAAAGCGCTGGAAAAACACTGCAAGGGCGCTGATATCCTTTACGACGAAGTGGAAAAGCTTATCATAGAAGACGGTGCGGCAAAGGGTGTTGTGCTGAAAGGCGGCAGAAAACTGTATGCTGACAAAGTTATTGTTGCAACCGGCGGTATGAGCTATAAACAGACAGGTTCAACAGGCGACGGCTACAGATTTGCACGTCAGGCAGGACACACGGTTGTTACACCTACGGCAAGCCTTGTTCCTCTGGTGGAAAACGGCTCTATGTGCAAGGAAATGATGGGTTTAAGCCTTAAAAATGTAAATCTTTCACTTGTATACAAAAACAAAAAAGTTTTCAGCGAGCAGGGCGAAATGCTCTTTACACATTTCGGCATTTCGGGACCGTTGGTGCTGTCTGCTTCCTGCCATATAAAAGACAAGGATATCCAGCAGTACAAGGCGGTTATCGATATGAAACCTGCCCTGCCAAATGAGGTGCTTTACAAGCGCATCTGCGACGACTTTGAAAAACTGCACACCAAAAAGGCGGCCAACTGCCTTGAATGGCTGTTGCCGAAATCCATGATTCCGGTTATGCTCAAAGTCTGGGGCATCGATACAGACAAGCCTGTAAACCAGATAACACGTCAGGAACGTCTTAAGCTGGTGGAATGTATGAAAAACTTTGAAATTCCGCTTAATTCCAAATATAAGCTGGATATTGCGGTTATCACATCGGGCGGCGTTTCGGTAAAGGAACTCAACCCAAAAACAATGCAGTCAAAAATCTGCGAAAATCTCTATTTTATCGGCGAGGTTATCGATGTGGATGCCTACACAGGCGGCTACAATCTGCAGATTGCATTCAGCACGGCATATGCGGCGGCACAGTCGGTGCTGGAACAGTAAAAACGGCTTCCCGCGGCAGAACTGCCCTGCGGGCAGTTAAAGGCTGCGCCTTTGTTTCAGCCTTGGGCTGCAACCTGCCGCACACAAACAGAACTTTACACGGACATTTACATAAAGGTGGATTTATTATGAACTATCGTATAGCACTGGATGGCCCGTCAGGTGCGGGCAAAAGCACAATAGCAAAAAGACTTTCAGCAGAACTTGGCTTTGTTTATGTTGATACAGGGGCAATGTACCGTTCCATCGGTCTTTACTGCCTGCAGAACAGCATCGACACAGCAGACGAAGCAGCCGTAACAGCTGCACTGCCGCAGATTGATATTGCACTTAAATATGTTGACGGCGAACAGCGCGTTATCCTCAACGGTGCAGATGTTTCCAAAGAAATCCGCATCAACGAGGTTTCCATGGCGGCAAGCAAGGTTTCCGCTTACAAGGCTGTGCGCGCATTTTTGCTGGACACACAGCGCAATATGGCAAAAACACAAAGCGTTATCATGGACGGCCGTGACATCGGCACAGTTGTTCTGCCTGATGCAGAAATCAAAATTTTCCTTGTTGCAGACCCAAAGGAACGTGCAAAACGCCGTCATAAAGAACTTATCGAACGCGGCCAGAACGTGCCTTTTGAAGACGTGCTGCAGGATATTATCCAGCGCGACTACAACGACGAAAACCGTGCCGAAGCACCATTGCGCCAGGCGGAAGATGCAATCCGTCTTGACACAAGCCTGCTGGATTTTGAACAGAGCTACAATGCAGTGCTGGAGCTTGCAAAAAGCAGAATGACAGAATAAAAAAATAAGGTTAAAGGTAGAATAGATATGATATATGTAGTAGTTGTGGCAATTGTTTCGGTGCTTTTCCGTGTGCTGTTCAGCTTTGAATACTATGGCAAGGAAATTATCGATAGCTACAAAACAAACGGCAGGCCATACATTGTCTGTCCAAACCATATTTCAGCCATCGACCCTGTGTTTGTGGTTATAGCACGTGGCCGCGGACGCAAGCTGACCGTTATGGCAAAGGAAGAACTGTTTAAAATCAAAATCCTCGGCTGGTTCTTTGGCAAGCTGGGGGCAATTCCCGTTGCCCGCGGCACAGGGGATAAAGCAGTGCTGGAAAAGGCAATAAACGATGTTGCAGACGGCGCAGGTGCACTGATATTTCCCGAGGGCACCCGTGGCAACGGCAACGATATGGGCAAGCTGAAAAGCGGCGCATTTGCAATTGCCGCACAGACAAAGGCAGATATTATCCCTGTGCGCATTATCTATCACACAAAGGACGGCAATATGAAACTTTTCTGCCGTGTGACAGTTGTTTTCGGCACACCGCTTAAGATTGAAGACACACAGCTTGACACAGGTTCCCGTCAGAAAATCCGCGAGGCAAAAGCCCTTATGGAAGAAGCATATGCAGAAATGCTGGAGGAATACAGATAATGGAAATAACCTTGGCAAAAAAAGCAGGGTTCTGTTTTGGCGTAAAACGCGCAGTGGACCTGACTTATAATCTTGCACACAGTGGTAAAAAAGTTGCAACACTGGGCGAGCTTATCCACAACAAGCAGCTTGTGGCAGACCTGGAAAAAAATGGCGTAATCACCTTGGAAAACACCGATATTCCCGACGGATACGAGGTTGTTATCCGCAGTCACGGCATTGTAAAAAGTGTGTATGACCAGCTGGAAGCAAAAGGGGTTGTAAGCCACGATGCAACCTGTCCCTATGTAAAAAAGATACACAAAATTGCCGAAAAAATTTCTGCTGATGGTAAAATATTGCTGGTTGCAGGGGATAAAAACCACCCCGAAGTGCAGGGTATTGTAAGCTACTGCACCACCGAGAGCTTTGTTTTCAACACGCCCGAAGAGCTGGAAAACTGGCTTAATGACGGAGAAAACAGCAAAAAAGATATGGCATTGGTGGCACAGACCACATATATGCTGAAAAAATGGCAGGAAAGCGTAAATATCATTAAAAAAGTATGTACAAATTGCGAAATATTTGATACAATATGTAGAGCAACACAAGAAAGACAGACCGAAGCAGAGGCTCTTGCAAAGCAGAGTGATGCAATGGTTGTCATCGGAGGCAAGCACTCCTCCAACACACAGAAGCTTGTTGATGTGTGCAGGGCACACTGCAAAACAATAAGCATTGAAACAGGTAATGAGCTCTCACCGGAGCTTTTTATAAATATACAAAATGTGGGCGTCACAGCAGGTGCAAGCACCCCGGCGTTCATAATCCAGGAGGTACTTAATAACATGAGCGATTTGAATCGTGACTTAGAAATGGACTTTGGAGCAATGCTCGCAGAATTTGAAGGTTCTGAAGCAAAACTGCACAGAAATGCAGTTGTTAACGCTACAGTAGAAAGCGTTACAGCTAAAGAAATCATCGTTTCTGTTCCAAACTGCCGTTACACAGGCACAGTAAAGGCCAGCGAATTTTCTGCTGACCCAGCTGCAAAGCTTGAAGAATTAGTAAAGAAAGGTGACGAGCTTACACTCATCGTTATTAAAACTGACGACAATGCCGGCGAAGTTCAGCTCTCCAAAAAGAGACTTGACGAACGTGAAGGCGAAGGTGCAGTTGAAGCAGCAGCACAGAGCGGTGAAGTTCTCACAGCTAAAATTGCAGAAGCAGTTAACGGCGGCCTTGTTGCATTTGTTAAAGGCGTTAGAGTATTTATTCCAAAATCTCTCGCTGCAGGCAGAAACGAAAACATCGAAGATCTTGTAAAAACAGAACAGCAGATCAAAATTATCGAATGCACAAGAGACGGTGGCAGAAGAAAAGTTATCGGCTCTATCAAAGCAGTTAAAGATGCAGCTACAAACGAGCTCAAAGAAAAATTCTGGGCAGAAGTTGAAGAAGGCAAAGTATATACAGGTACAGTTAAATCCCTTACA
>JAFSAW010000084.1 GCA_017442085.1 Oscillospiraceae bacterium
ATTTTTAAGGATATTCCCAAGAGGTGGAAGGAGATGCGGGCATCTCCTTGTATTAAATATGTACTGTCGCCCCGTTTGCACAAAAAATGCGGCGCGGTGTGTGCGGATTTGCACACGGAAGCGCCACACTTAAGCGACAATACTGTTCATTATCCGCGTGGGGCTCTGCGTCGAAATCAGCGAGACTTTTGGTTACTTTTGGTCTCAAAAGTAACAGACGAAGTCTGTGCGGTTAAGGGTGCAACCCTTTATTTTGTTATCTTTTGCACACTTTCTATAATGTACTGCTTCTGTGTAAACACAAGGTTGAGTATTACAGAAAGATATTTAAGCACAAAGGCAAGGATGATAAACAGGCCGAAAAAGCCAAAGGACATAACCAGCATTGTGGTGGTCCAGCCTGCCACCGGATTTGCCGAGAAGAACACCGCAACGGTGTAAACCCCTGCCGCTGCCAGCACAACCGCCATTACAACGGTGAGGAAAAGGCTGATTTTATAGCCGATATCGGTGAAAAGAATAAGGCTGTTAAGGGCAAGTTCTCTTTTAACTTTCTGTGCACCGCATGCAACAACTGCACTCTGCACAGGTTTGTAGTCGATGTGTTTTACCGGCAGACCGCAGGAAGCATAAACTGCTTTGCGGTAAACTGTTTTTGCACCCATGGATTTAACGCGGTTGATGCCGCGGCGGCTGATAACGGAAAAACGCTGTGTTTTAAGCTTGTGTTCAGAATCGGAAAAACGGTTGAACAGATTGTAAAACAGCTTGCTTGTCCAGCGCTGACCTTCTGTAGGACAGGCAAAAACAATGTCGCTGCCTTTCTGTGAGGTGCGGTAAACCTCCATAACCATATCCGGCTCAAAGTCCATAACCGCACTGTCAAATTCAAACACAAAGTCGCCTATTGCAATGTCCAGCCCTGCAATCATTGCGCTTTCAAGGCCCTGGGCAAAGCTGGTGTTTACAACAGTAAGGCTTTTTACTGTGTTTTCTTCGCAGAAAGTGTTGATTGCCTCCACGGTTCTGTCGGTGGAAGAATCGTTTACACAGATGATTTCGTATTTGTCAAAATTGTCTTTCAGAACAGTGTTTATACCACCCAGAAAGGAGGCTATTGCCTGCTGACAGTTGTGGCAGTACACAACAGCGGAGACAAAGTTTTTTTCTTTATTTGTTATCATTGTCCAGTACCTCCTTCAAGTCGTAAACAGTGTTTATTTTGCCCGAAAGCACACTGACAAAGGTTGGATTTGTTGAAAATTGTTTTACAAGTGTAGGGCGGCTGTCGTCAATTTCGCTGAGCTTGAGAATAGGTTTCATACTGAACAGCGAATGTGAATATTCAAAGCCGAACTCATCTTTAAGATATTTTCTTGCAAGCTGTGACATATAGCCCCAGGCACTTTCGGGGCGGTGCGGACAGTTGTTGCAGTTGCCAAGATGCTGCGGACTGCAGTAGTCTTCTATGCCCTGCTGGCAGTCAAACTTTGGCAGTTTGTCATAGCAGGTAACGTGCGGTGTAAATGTAACGCTTGTCAGCGAGTGCAGCCCCGTTTTGCCGAAAGGCATAATGGAGAAGAACGGGCCGTCCATAACGGTGATGCCCACATCCCGCAGATTGTCGTTGATTTTGCACAGGATAATCTCGCACAGCTCGTACTTGATTGGGAAAGTTTCAAAACCTGCAAGGGTGTTGATCTGGTTGACAGAAGCATAGGTGCTGTTGAGCACAAAAGGCGCCTCATAGCTTTCGCCGTCTGCCAGAGTGATTTTCCACACATTTTCAAGCTTGTCTATGGCAACAATGCGGCTGTTGTAGCGGATTGTCACATTGTCCTTTACCTTGTCGATTTCCGCAAGAATGCCGTCGCGGAGAATCTGCCAGTCGTATGTGTATTCCAGTGTTTCAAAGGTGCCGTCACACATGCCGTCTTTAAAATAGGTTGTAGGCTCTATGGAAACACATGGGATATTGCTGTCCTTGCAGAACTTGATAAACTGGTCCTTGTCGGTCCAGCTGAAATTTGCACTGGTTGCATATATTTTTTTGAAATCGGTTTTGATGCTTTCAGGATAATCTTCACAGAAGCGGTCAAAATAGTTGCGGCTTTTTACCGCAGTTGAAATGCTGCGGGGATAGTGATAGCCCATATGCACACGGGCCTGATTTATGTAGGTTGCGCGTGGAAAAGCCTGGTCATCACATTCGAGAACCAGCACGTTTTCACCCTTTTTGCCGCAGTATTCTGCGCTGTACAGGCCATACAGCCCTGCACCGATAATAATTTTGTCGTAAGTTTTCAAAGTTTTTACCTCGTTTTGTTGAGATATTTTTCAGCAACTTAAAAGTGAGCTGCCAAACGCCAATTTTCACAGATGAGCAAGCCTGTTTTTGCTGCAAGCAAAATGAGCAAAGGTGTTTGAGGATGAGCAAAACCTGCAAGGTTTTGGTGTATCCGAGTTCTTTGCTCAAAGGCCTTGCGGCTGTGAAAAGTCAGCGAGGGCGACGGAGCCGCAGCGCTGCCAGTGGCAGATACAGCGAGGCGGAGGAAGAGAAAGCCACAAGCAACAAGGTGGCGCTCCAAGCCGCCGCAGTTGCGCCGATTGCTTTCTTGGC
>JAFSAW010000085.1 GCA_017442085.1 Oscillospiraceae bacterium
ACTTGAAAAGCCGCGTGCCTATATACGAACAGCTTAAAACCAGAACGCTGGAGCTTATCGTGGCAGGCGTGCTGCAGCAGGACAGCCAGCTACCTTCGGTGAGAAGCCTTGCCCGTGACCTTGGGGTTAATCCAAACACAATTCAAAAGGCTTATCAGGATATGGAAAAAGAAGGAATTATATATTCCGTTGCAGGCAAGGGCAGCTTTGTAAATGACATTATAAGGGTTAAAGAAAAAGAAAAGGATGCCGCAGCCGAAAATCTTAAACAAATTCTTGTTCAGCTTAAACGCTGCAACACCGACAAAGCACAGGTTTTGTCCTGGGTGGAAGAAATCTTCGCAGAGGAGGATACACTATGATTGCTACGAAGAATTTTACAAAAACATTCGACGGCAAAAATGCTGTTGAAAATCTGGATATATCAATCGACAAAGGCAGGGTATACGGCCTTGTGGGCACCAACGGCAGCGGCAAAAGTACATTTCTGCGCACAGTGTGCGGTGTTTACTATCCCGACGGCGGCAACGTAACCGTTGACGGAGAAGAAGTGTACGAAAATGTGGCTGCAAAAAACAAGGTGTTTTTTGTAAGTGACGATATGTATTTTCTGCCAAACAGCAGTATAGAAGAAATGTCAAAGCTTTACAAAGGGCTTTATCCAACCTGGAACCAGGAAAAATACGACAACCTTACAGATAAATTTCCAATAGACAAAAAGGCAAAGGTTAAAAACTTTTCCAAGGGTATGAAACGTCAGGCGGCTATCATTCTGGCATTAAGCTGTCAGCCCCAGTATCTTCTGCTGGACGAAGCTTTTGACGGCCTTGACCCTGTTATCCGTGTGGCAGTGCGCAAGCTTATTGCCGAAGAAGTGCTGGAAAGAAATATGACTGTTATCATCTCCAGCCACAATCTGCGCGAACTGGAAGATTTCTGCGATATGGTGGGCATACTTCACCATGGCAAACTTATTATGCAGCATACAATGGACACTATCTCTGACCGTTACTGCAAAGCGCAGGTGGTTGTTGACAAAAACAGCACAGCGCTGGACAACCTGCAGGACGAAAGGGTGCTGTCGGTTAAAAAGAGCGGCAGTATATACACAGTTACCTGTGCAATGAGCTGTGACGAGGCAGAAAAATTTATTGCCAGATTCAATCCTGTTTTTATGGATTATATTCCGCTTACGCTGGAAGAAGTATTTGTATCAGAAATGGAGGCGATAGGCTATGACACCAACAACATTATATTCTGATAAAAAACTGTTTCTTTCCTTTTATAAAAACACACTGTCCCGCCTTAAAGGTATTGCACTGCTTTACGGCATATTGATGTTTATAACATTCCCTATGTTTTACTGCATCAATATTTCCGAAGCAATGGAACGCCTTGCACTTGGCAAAAGATATTACGGCTTTGAGGGACATCTGGAGATGTACCCTGCAGCAGCACTGTTTTTCTTTGCTGTGATTGTGGGCGCCGTTATCTCTTTAAGTGCTATAGCCTACAGCTTTATGCACAGCAAAAAATCGGTGGATGTTTTCCACGCACTGCCAATCAGACGTCCGGTAATGCTGCTGGCAGGCTTTGGTGCAGTTGTCACCTGGATGGCTGTGCTTGAACTTATATGTTATCTTGTGGTGGGTGTGGTAAGCATTTTTACAATACCAATTCCAACCCTGCCGCTGATTGCCGAAGTTATCCGTGTGTTTGTGCTCACCGCAGCAATTGCGGCAATTGCTGCATTCTGCGCAGTGTGCTGCAACACGGTGCTGGACAGTGCAATATTTACACTGGCATTCAATGCGATAGTTCCATGCTATGTAATGCTTGTGCTTGCATTGCTGGGCGAGTTTGTGGCAGGTTTCAGCACACGCATGGCAGACGGTGTTATAAATGCAAGCATACGTTTTTCACCTGTATGTATGCTGTATCAGTCTTTCTTTTATGATGTTGTCAGCTACACAGTATTTACCAATTTAATCTATCTTGCATTTACAGCGGTGCTTATGGCGGTTGCCTGTGCGGTTTATGTAAAGCGCAAAAGCGAGCGTGCACAAAGCAACAATGTTTCGGGTGTGGTTTACCGCTTTATCATTCTGGCAGCCAGCATAGGCGGCGGTATATTCTTTGGCTATGTTTTCAGTGAACTGTTCGGCTGGGGCAGCAGCGACAGAAAAACAGTTACAATTATACTTATGAGCTGTCTGTTTACGGCAGTTATCTATCTTATCTTCAATGCGGTTACATCCCGCCGTGTCAACCCGGGCAAAAATGGCCTTGTGTGGATGGCGGCAAGCCTTGTACTTACCTGCGGTATGTTTGCAAGTGTGACAACAGGCTTCTTCGGCATGGAAAGCTATGTGCCTAATCCTGATGAAATTGCATCAGTAAAACTGTACTACAGCGGCGACTATGACGAAATTTTCCGTTATATTCAGCAGGAAGACGGCACATATATTTACAGTCACAATGCAGACAAAGGTGTTGATTTTACAAATCCTGAAGATGTTGCGGTTGTCCGCGGCATGCACGGCAGAATTGTGGACAGCCTTAAACCTGTGGACGAAGATACCCCTGGTGACTATTACTACAATTATTACAGATTTGAAGTTGAATACACACTGGAAAACGGCAGAACTGTAAGACGTGATTACTACCGTGAAGTGCCCGAAAGCGTTGTGCGTGACTTTATGCTTATCGACGATATGGAAAGCTTCAAGCGTCAGCTGGCACCTGTGCTGCTTTCACCTGCAAGCGACCTTAATTTCTTTGAAATCAAGGATGGCTTTGGCAAAAACTTACAGAAGCTGGACCTTGATGAGAGCGAAAAGGAACTGCTTTACAATGCAATTGCACAGGATACACTCAATCTGACATCCCAGATGAAAAAACAGCACAGCGAACTGTCCCTTGCAAAAATCAATATGGTGTACAAGACAGTCAGAACAGATGAAAACGGCATTGCACTGTCAGAAAATTCTTCGCCGATAGTTGTCACGGTTGAAAGTGCTGCAGGTATGCCTGCGCCTTATTATGAAGAAAAGGAAACCTATGAATATCAGCTGTATTCCAATGCCTATTACGAAGTTACCTCTGCAAGTGTAAATACAATCAGGGCGCTTAAAGAGCTGGGTCTGGCACAGTATACACAGTTAAGCCAGCCGGAAAATCTTAAAGCGGTGGTTTCCCTTGGTTCTGCACCTTACTATGATACAAGGTCAGCAAATTTCTGGACAACAGGCGACAGATTTACAGACCTTGGATTTGCCGAAAATATCGATTGGTCACAGTACAAAAATACCTATTATGATGCACAGCAGGTGGCACAGATTGCCGAGGGCTGCACATCAATAGTATATTCACCGGCCATCGAAGAAAACGAGCCTGTGTTTGCGGTTGTATTCACCGATGCTGATACCGACCTGAGACATATCTACGAAACTCAGGCAGAATGCAGCTGTTATTATATGACCTATGATGAAGCACCGCAGTTTATCAGAGACCAGTTTGCACAGTATATTCAGCAGGGCGGCTGGATTGTAAAATAACAAATTTAATACCAATAAACAGTTAATGTCATTCTGAGGAACGCAAGTGACGAAGAATCTCTTGGTTTAATCAAATAAAGAGATTCTTCGCTGCGCTCAGAATGACTTGTTTTTTATACAAATGGTTGATATGGTTTTGTATTGCAATTGCAGTTGGGTGTTGATAAAATAGTTGTATAAAATATACACAGTTAATATATCCGATTAAAGGAGACAGCTACCTTGAAAAAGTTTTTTGCACTTTGTTTAACAGCCGCACTGCTCCTGACAGCCTGCGCTGCTGACCCAAAAGATGAAAAAACCGAAGTTACACTTTTCCACGCAACCGATATGCACTATCTGTCACAGCAGCTTACAGATAATTCTGATGCTTTTGTGCAGATGCTGCTGGACGGCGACGGCAAGATGACACATTACAGCGAAG
>JAFSAW010000086.1 GCA_017442085.1 Oscillospiraceae bacterium
GCCTTTGCACAGTCCATAGGGGCACCGCCGCCAAATGCAACCAGGCCGTCACAGCCGTTGTCTTTAAAGATTTTATACCCTTCCTCCACATTATCGCTGGTAGGATTTGGCTCGATATCACTGAAAACAGTAAATTTAAGCCCTTCTTTTTCCATAGCTTCAAACATAGGGTCTGGCAGACCGATTTTCATAAGTCCGTTGTCTGTTACAACCAATACATTGTTAACACCCTTTTCTTTAATCCAGGCAGGCAGTTTAAGCACACTGTCCGGACCTTCGATGTATTCAGGCATACGGTATGGCAGTGCATAGTTGCCTATCTTCATAACAAGCTGAAAAGTTCTGCAAAATGTTTTATACATACTGTTAGCCCCCTTTGTTTCCTGTGTTATTGTCTCGTTTGGTTTGTTCATTGTTATTGCATCTATCGGACATGCTTTTTTGCACAGTCCGCAGCCGATACAGTCTTTTTCATTTATAAGTACAGCCAGTGTTTCTGTGTCACCACGGTATTCCGCATCTGAAATTGCAAGACATTTCTGCGGACAAACTTCCACACATACAGAACAGCCCACACAGCTGTGATTTATATACGGTTTAAGCCACTCGCTTTTAGGCTGTTTTGCCACAGCGGCACCTTTTTCGTCTTCCACTGCATTCTGCGGACATACTTTGCCGCACAGCCCGCAGCTGATACATATTTCTTTATCTATCGTATGCTTTTGTTTTATTTCACCGCTTATTGCTTTTACAGGACATTGTTTTGCACACAGTGTACAGCCGATACATTTATCGGTTATTGTATAGCCTTTCATAAATATGCCCCCTATCCTCCTGCGACCATGGACATAAATACCACACGGTCACCGTCTTTCAGTTTTGTATTTTTGTCAGCCTGTATGTCGTTTACAAGTACCGCACAGCTTCTGATATTCTTTTCAGTAATTGTATTTCCGTTTTTTGATGCCAGCTGCT
The DNA here is from genome assembly GCA_017442085.1 of Oscillospiraceae bacterium. Taxonomy (GTDB): domain Bacteria; phylum Bacillota; class Clostridia; order Oscillospirales; family Ruminococcaceae; genus RGIG3102. The sequence goes on from JAFSAW010000086.1 coordinate 976, forward strand.
GCAGCTCCGCATAAAGTTCTTTTACGCTTGCGGCATCAGATGTAAACTGCTTTATGCCGCTGTCCATTCTTAACAGGCCAAAAAGTTTTACAGTTACCATATGTGCCACCCTTATATAATATTAAGTCTGCGCAGGGTTTCTTTTGTCGGCACACCGTTTTTATCCCAGCCTCTTGCCGCGTAATATGTCTTTTTCATTTTATCCAGCGGCACTACAGTTTTCGGATTGTTTTCATTCTGCGGCACATCTGTAAGTCTCTGCGGCAGTTTATCATCCTTTTCAGTGATACCAAAACGGCTGTTTACATAACGTTCAAGTGTATAGCCGCGTTCGCCGCAACGAATATATTTGCCGAAATTCATAGGCATATTGACTGCATACGGGAATATCTTTGTATGATGGAACACAGGCAGATGTATTGCCAGTGTTGTCGGGCATTTATTGATAAATCTGAGTGCCCAGCCAATATGCGGAATTGCCGCATTTGCCGCTTTTGTTACAGGCCCGTTTGGCTGTGTGATAAGGAACCCTGGGAAAAATGCATAGGAGGTAAACAGACACTGTCCTGATGCAGAAATCATTTCCATCAGATCCTGGAAAAGCATTGTAAAATCAGCTTTTGCCTTTGGTGTGTTTGGATTTGTGTTAAGCCCCAGGCCTTCAAGAATAACAAGATATCCGCCATTAAGATGGCAGCCGCCGCGGTTGGAAACCGCATATCCAAGCCCCTGCCCTGCTGCCATACGAGGTTCGTATGCTGCAAGTTCAAGGCCTTTTACATTCATTGCAAATTCTTCGCCACCGTATTTTCTGCTTAAAAATCTGCTGCCTTCGGCAAGCTCATCGCCTATGCCTCTGCGATAGGCTATATCTTCCCAAAGCTGTGATATATTGTCTGTTTTGCCGAATTCAAGGCCATTTTTCCACAACCCTTTTTCGTTTGCTTCCATAGCATATGACAATGTGTTAGCCGCAGAAATTGTGTCCATACCAAGCTCGTCAAGCTGATAGTTCCACTGATTTACAAGCTGCAGATTGTCGTTAAGAATGCCGCCCGCAAGCAAGCCAAGAGTTTCAAGCTCAGGGCCTTTTACCTGCTTGCCGTCAACTTCTACAGTTCTTGCACATTTTATCGGGCAGGTCATACAGCCTTTATTTACGATATTGTACTGTTCGGCCAGTGTTTCACCATTTACCTTTTCAAAATCAGTGTTTTTGCCATAGGTGTAGTTTTTTGTAGCAAGCAGACCGCGCATCTGCATACTGCTTACAAGGCCTGCTGTACCCAGTTTTGGCAGCTGATTTCCTGTAAGCGGGTGTTTTTTAAGGTATTTAAACCATTTTTTATTCCATTCAAGTGTCTTTTCTGCATCGAAAACCGGTATTATATGATTGCCCGCTGCAGTAATTGCCTTGATATTTTTGCTGCCGAATACAGCACCAACGCCTGCGCGGCCCGCAGCACGCTCGCCACTTAAAACCGCAGCATATTTGACAAGATTTTCCCCGGCAGGGCCTATGCAGATATGACCGTATTTTGCTTTTTCACCATGCGCTGCCTGCATTTTCCCTGCAAGCTTTGTCTGGCATTCGGATATTTTTGTGCCCCACATATCATCGGCACTGTGGAATATAAATTTGTTATTGTTGATTTCAATCCAGGTACGCTTTTCGCATTTGCCTTTGATTACAAGGGCATCATAGCCCGCTTTTTTAAGGTAGTACCCAAAGCTGCCGCCACAGTTTGATGAAGCCAGAATACCCGTAAGCGGTGACAGGGTTGATATGTTGAAACGGCTTGAGCTTGGTGCACCTGTGCCCGTAAGCGGACCTGTGGAAATTACAATGATATTTTCGTCACCAAAAGGCTGCTCTGTGCCTTTAAAATGGTCACACAATATTTTTGCAGCCATTATTTTGCCGCCGATAAACAGTTCACGTTCTTTGTCGGACCAAGGATATTCGCTGATTTTTTTGGTGGCAAGGTCAATCTGTATAACCCTGCCCATGTAGCCTGTGTATTTGCTTTGCATACTATTCCCCCTTTTGTGTGCAGAGCGTACCGCAGTTTTTTCAGCAACATCTTAATTGTTAATTTAATAACATTTTAATAATTTTTATTAAATTTTATTAAGTTATTTGCTATTTAATTTTATAATTTTAATATACCATATTTCATCCATGTTTACAACACATTTAATAATATGTATCAGTAAATATGCAAAAAAATAAAAACCTGTTCACAAGGAACAGGTTTTTATGTATTAAACTTTGATTATTTAACGATTTCGCCTTCAGAAACACCGCCGCAAGCGTTGTTTTCGTCTGTGTCGATGTGCATAGCTGTTGCGAAAGATGGGCTTACACGAACAACAACATCATCAAATACGAGTGCACGGCCGCATGTGTCAACTTTAACTTTAACGATTTCTTTGTCTGCTACGCCAAAGCTCTGTGCATCTTCTGGTGTGATGTGGATGTGTCTTTTTGCTGCGATAACGCCTTCTGTAAGTTCAACTTCGCCAGCAGGGCCAACAAGTTTGCAGCCTGCAGAACCAGCAACGTCGCCGGATTCTCTAACTGGAGCTGCGATACCGATGGAACGAGCATCTGTAAGGGAAAGTTCTACCTGTGTGCCTTTTCTAACCGGACCAAGGATGGAAACGTTTTTGAGTTCTTTTTTAGGACCAACAACTGTTACTCTTTCTTCGCAAGCGTACTGGCCTGGCTGGGAAAGGTCTTTTTTCTTTGTAAGTTCGTGGCCTGCACCGAAAAGAATGTCAAGATGTTCCTGGGACAGGTGAATGTGTCTTGCAGATGTTTCAATCAAAATTTTTGCCATTTATATATCCTCCGTTTTTAATAAACATTTGTTTGTATAATAATGATACATTAAATCAGCAAAAAAAACAATAGATATTTAAAGAAAATTAAGCGATTTGTTATATTTTAAACATTTGCACAAATTGTGATTTTAAATATAAAAATGATTGTAGATAATTGCTACACGGATATTAACAATTTATTTTTCCGTTGAATATAATAATTCAGGTGATGCCTGTGAAAAACAACCGCGAACATTCTTTATATGTAAATAATCTGTATTATAATGCCGGCAGAATAATAAGAGATAAACTGTTTGACAAATATTTGGCCTACATTGATTATATTTCGGCATATAAAATATCTGCTGACTGTTTCCACATAAACTGTATATACGACCCCATAGGTGCTTTTTTTGATTCTGTCTGCCATATGATAATACAACTGTTTTCTGACAATAAGGATATTGTTATATATCAGATAATGTCTCCGCACCATAAAAAAGATGTAATATGCGGACTGTCAGTTATACACAATCACACTGCATATGCAAATCTGTATAATCTGAACGTGTGTAAACCTGTAAAGCTTTACACTATACCTTTTTCTGAAAAAGATATACGTATGCTTGAATTGTCTGACAATTTATTTAAAATGAGCAAAACAATACAGCAGAAACAGTTGTGATTTCTGTTTCTGCTGTTAATTTCAATTATTATTTTGCAATTTTGCGAAGAATTGACATTGGTGCAATATCTGTTTCGCAAGGCACGGAATATGGCATCATAGAGTGTGCTGTGCTTTCAATTTCAGCACCTTCCCCGTCAAATATTTTTTCCGGTGTAAAAGGAATTACAGTGCCGTCCGGCTGCAGAATTTCCAGCTGGTCGCCAAGCACAAATTTGCCTCGCTGTGAACAGTAAAGAACACCGTTTTCCCATTTTTCAACAACACCAAGCAAATCCCATTCTCTGATATATGTGGAAGAATCGGTTGTCTGTGTTGCATTGTCTCTGCCAAAGTAAAAACCTGTAGAATATCTGCGGTGGCTTGTTTTTGTAAGCTCTTCAAGCACAGGAATAGGACAAAGGAAATCATCCGGACTTTCTGCATATGCGTCAAGTGCCATACGGTATGCAGCTGTTACTGATGCAACATAGTAAAAGCTTTTTGCACGGCCTTCAATTTTAAGGCTTGTAATACCTGCTTTTGCAAGCATATCAATGTAAGGTGCCATACACAAATCGTTTGCATTCATTATGTATGTGCCTTCTTCTGTTTCGTTGATATCAAAATATTTGTCAGGACGTGATTTTTCCACAAGCTGATACTGCCAGCGGCAAGGCTGTGAACATTCACCGCGGTTTGCATCACGGCCGTTAAGATACTGGGACAAAAGGCATCTGCCGGAAAAGGACATACACATAGCACCGTGCACAAAAGCTTCAATATCCAGGTCTTTTGGTGTTTTTTCGCGGATTTCAATAATATCTTCAAGGCTTGTTTCTCTTGCAAGAACTATACGTTTTGCGCCAAGGGCATAAGCCGCATTTGCTGTTACATAGTTCATAATGCCAACCTGGGTGGAAAAATGAATTTCCATACCAGGTGCATTTTCTTTTACCATTGCCAATACGCCAAGGTCTGCAACAATAACAGCGTGTACGCCTGTCTGTGCCACTTTTCTGATAAATTCAGGCATTTTTTTAACGTCTGCATTTGTAGGCACAGTGTTAAGTGTCAGATAAACTTTTTTTCCAAGACTGTTTGCATAGTCTGCTGCTTCTTTAAGCTGTTCCAGAGAAAAGTTTTTTGGAGCCGCGCGCATACCAAAATCTTCTGCACCAAGATAAACTGCATCTGCACCATAGGCAAAAGCATATTTAAGTCGCTCCATATCCCCAGCCGGAGATAAAAGTTCAGGTATATTCATTATATAAACTCCTTATTTTACTGTTGCGTTGACAGCTTCCATTGTTGCAATATTCTGTACATGACCTGCCCAGGTTTCTGCATAGTAATATTTGCCTGTAAGGTCTGTAAGGAAGAAATAATATGGGCTGTCAGGTGTAGGATTAAGCACTGCTTTGATTGCAGAAATGCTTGGGGATGAAACAGGTGTGATTGGAATGCCTACACACATATATGTATTTACTGCTTCCTGCATTTCTATCGGGCTGCCGTCGCGGCCTACACCAAGATATGGTTCAACCTGTTCGCGCATATAGTAGTAGGAAACATCGGATTCAAGTTTTGGGAACGGAGAATCAGGTTTAAGACGGTTAAGAAAAACTGCCGCAACATCAGGCTGGTTGATTGGGTCCCCTGCTTCTTCTTCAACATATGAAGCAAGAGTTACAACATCCTGCAGAGTAAAGCCCTGCTGTTCCATCTGTGCATACATATCATCGGTTACAAGGCTGTCAAAATGACGGAGCATTGTTTCGGCAATTTCATAAGCTGTTGCTTCAGGGAAAAACTCGTATGTTTCAGGATAAAGGAAGCCTTCCATTTTAAATGGCTTGTATTCATGGTCTTCCACATACTGATAGAATTTAAACTGTGACCAGTCTGTGTTTTCCACAACATCAATAAACTCCTGTGATGTACAGAAACCTGCTTCTTCCACAATTTTGGAAATGCGGATAATTGAGGAACCTTCAAAAACTGTAACGGAAACAGTTTCGCGCAGATCTTTTGCTGTTGTAAGTTCTTTTACAATTTCTTCGTAAGACATATCTTCACTGAGGGTAAATTCGCCATACTGAAGATTGTCAATCGGGTTCTGTTTTGCATAAAGCTTAAAGAAAAGCTCGTTGCTTATAACACCTTTTTCGGCAAGCACTGATGCTACAGAGTAAGCACCCATACCTTTTTCAAGTTCAACCGTAATTGCTTCGCTGCTGCCTTTGCCGCCTTTTACGTCACTGTTATATGACATAAAAACTGCACCAACTGCAACAACACCTATTGCTGCCAGAACTGCCAGAACAGAAATAATTTTTTTCACAACTTTTTCTCCTTATATATTAATCAAACATTAAATTTGCATATAATTCTTTATTGAGATTTTTTACCATACAGTGCGGATAAAGTCTGCCTTCTCCCAGAAACAGCTGTGAGTTCTGCGAAAGCTGTATATCCATTGTATTTTTGCCGGTTCTTTCTGCTATGGCCTGCAGAAGAACTGTGGCACGCGGTGTAGAGTCTGCAAACAAATCACGGACAACAATTTTGTCCTTTTCTTCAAAATACAGACAATAGGCATCTTTTGTTTCTGCTGTTGAACCACCCTCAGAATATACATATTCTGCAAATTTTTCATAGCCTGCAGGTGAAAAATGTACAACCTCGTCTTCGCTGAATCTGCTGCGCACCTCTTTGAATCTTGTTGCCGTAACAGTGTCAAAAGCTGCAGTTGCCCACAGATTGCGTTTAACTGTCACCGTGCCTTTACGCAGATATGTGGTGGTTTCAAACCCAAGATTTTTATAGTATTCAAACAGGCTTTCCTGCGCCGGCTGTGCTATGCAAAAATCGTATCCTTTATCAGATTTGTCTTTACATACATAATCCATAAGCTGCTTTGCAAGCCCTTTGCCTCTGTGATGTGGCACCGTTGCAAGCCCGTAAATATAAAAGCCTTTTTTACCGTATGCAAAAAGGTCAATCCCCGCAATAACCATTGCTGCAATTTCTTCGTTATCCTTTACAAGATAAATTCCTTGGGGTGAACAGATGTTTACCGCAAACTCGGCAAAGTTTTCGCTGTCACCAAATATCTGCATCCACAGGCTTTTAACTGTTGATATATCGCTTGTTTTTGCTGTAGTTATCTGCATATTTTCTCCTTTAAACTACATCCAGTTTTGCAAGGTATTTTGTGCGGATTTCGCAAGGGAAATTGGCAAGTTTTGCCTTGCGCAGATTTTCCTGCCCCATATCATCCTCACGGTTGATAAATTGGTATCTCTGCAGGCAGTTGCGGGCAAAATCTCGGTTGATTACTGCATAAGCCCCTGTAATTTCGTGAAATGCCTTTTCTACAATTATATCCACCATATCATAATTGATAGGCGAAGCCAGCGTAAATGCCACCACACCATCTTTTGTTTCTATAAAAGCACCAACGATATCAGTTTTTTCAAAGTTGTCAAGAATTTCTATTATGCCTTCTCTTTCCGCATACAGACCCTGACATTCATCGCAGTTATTTCTGCGGCACCATTCTCTTTCAAACTCTTTAGCCTTTTCTATATTTTCTGATGTAAGAATATTGAAAGTATATTCGGGGTTATCCCTTTCAAAACGGGAACAGTGGTTGCGCTTTTTCTGATAGTTTTTGCCCGGCAGATTGCTTAAATCCTCTGTCCTGTAGATGTAGTCAAATGTATCTCTGTCTGCAATAATCTCAAATCTGTCGCCATAATGCTGCTGCATAATTTCTTTCTGATTTTCATCCATTGCAAATATCTTTATACGATATCCGTGCTGTCTTGCATCATCAATTATCAGCTGAACCGCCTTTTCAAAGGGCAGTTCCCCTGCAGGTGACAGATACCAATAAGAGTTATCCCCCTTTGTTCTCATAAACAAAGTGTTTTCACAGATTGTATATTCAACGTGGTGACGGAAGGACCAGATAAGCATTGTGAAAAAACAATGGTCGCAGTTTTCAACGTTATATTTTTTTAGAATAGGATTTATTGTTTCAAAGTCGGAAATCTCAATTTTTTTAAAGTTTGTCATAACTATAAAACCTTTTTTACAACCTCGAATATTTTATCGGAAATTTCTTCTATGGTAAGTGGATTTTCACCATCATCACATTGTATTCTTATCCACTTGTCATGTATGATACAAAAATATGCCGCCTCGCGTGATTTTGCAAGATATTCCTTATCTTTTTCATGAATATCCTTTTTGCTCTCATCACCAAGATATCTTTTGCTCATAAGTTTCTGTGATACTTCCGGGCTCATATCAAGATATATCACCGCATCAGGCTTTGGTATACCTATTTTGCTGTATTCAAAATCTGACAGCCAGTTCATAAAGCCTTCCCACTTTTCGCGCGGCAGCTTGGAACACTGATGTACACCGTTTGATGTTGTATATCTGTCAGCAATGACAATTCCTCCCTCATTATAAAAATCCTCCCAGCCTTTTTTAAAACTTATGTATCTGTCCACAGCATAAAAACTGGAAGCCGCAAAAGCATTTACACCATCTGCTTTTTTACTTATCTCTCCTGCCAAATACATTTTAATAGGTTCAGAAGAACGGCTTTCATAATCAGGGAATGTCACTTTTTTTACTTTTGGGTTATTTCTATGCAATTTTTCAAACAGCATATTAGCCTGTGTTGCCTTGCCGGAACCGTCAAGGCCTTCGATAACAATCAATTTACCCATTTATGTAAACCTCTTTTCAATTTAAAAAATACAACATTTCTTGAATTTATATGTGTAAAGTCCTTCAACTTCACATATATTGATTTAATAGTTATTTTTTAAGATTTGCGTATTTTTCTTTCATTTCTGCTGCTTTGCCACAGCTCATTTTGCCTTCCTTGCAGCTGCCGCATGCACAGCTTGGCCCTGCTTTCTGGAAGAGTGCAGGTGCAACTTCCCATACAAGTTTAAGCATTTCGTCTGCAAGTGCTCTTATTTCCCACTGTGCACGCATACAGCAGCGGTGAGCAAAAAAGTTGTTAAGGCTGCGTGCATTCATTGTAACAATCATTTTTGTTGTGCAGGCATTTGGCAGGATAAATCTTGCATCTTCAATTGCCTGTTTTTCTGCAGCTTTGTTTGCAGCTTTTTCGTCCATACCTTCTGCAATCATTCTTGCTTTGTGAGCTTCTTTAAGCACTTCTGTAACCTTGATATAGTTTTCGCAGGCAGCATCCATAGATTCGTTGAATTTTTCCAGTGTTTCTTCGTCTGCTGCAACTTCCGGCGGTGTTACAAAATCAAACTGTTTAAGGTTTACATATCTCTGGCTCTGTACACTGTAGGAAGCAATTCTGTGGCGTGTAATCTGTGCCAGCAATGAACGGGAAACACCTTCGATTGCAAATGTGAAGCTTACGTGTTCTGTTGGGCTTTCGTGACCTAAAGAAGAAAGCATTGTAACAAATTCTTTGCTTTTTTCTTCGGTAAGACCGTCGAGAAGTGTGTCGATTTCTGCATTGGAATAGCAAAGTTTTGCTGCTGCTGCAACAACCTTTTCAGGATTTGGAGTGTGCGCGATAAGCTGTACTTTCATATATTTTCTCCTTTAGTTAAGTTTTGTTATTGGTGTAAAGTTTGCCATAACCTTTTTGACACCTACGCTGTCAAATTTAATTTCCAGCATAGCGTCATTGGCAATTGGTGTAATTTTAAGCACTGTACCTGTGCCGAAAACCTTGTGGGATATTCTGTCTCCGACATTGAATGATGCCCCTGCAGATTTTTTTGCTGCAGCCTGGGCTGTGTTTGGTTTTGTTGCCGAACTGCCGAGAACACTGCTTGTCTGACCAAAACCTGTGGCTTTCTGTGCAGGCTTGCGTGCATACTGCATAACGGAAGAATTTGAAGAACCAAAACTGCTTTCAAGATTATATCTTTTAACATTGCGGTCAACAACATCACAAACTGTCTTGTCAATTTCTTCAATAAACCGTGACGGCAGCGGGCGTTTTGTCTGCCCGAACACCATTCTCTCTCCGCAATATGACATATACAGTTCTTTTTTTGCACGGGTAATGCCAACATATGCAAGACGGCGTTCTTCTTCTACATCATCAGGATTGTATTTTGACTGTTCGCCCGGGAAAATACCTTCTTCCACACCTACAATAAAGACATATGGAAATTCAAGGCCTTTTGCGGAATGTATTGTCATAAGTGTAACACTGTCTGCATCCTGGTCATAATTGTCAATATCACTGATAAGGCTTACTTCTTCAAGGAACATACGCAAAGTTGCTTCTTCACCATTATTGTTGCGGTATTCCTGCATATTTGAAACAAGCTGACCGATATTTTCAAGGCGGGTTTTGCCTTCTTCTCCCTGTGCAATCAGCATATCTTCATAGCCTGTAATGCGGATAAGGTTTGGAACAATATGCTCCATCGGACATTCTTCGCAAAGTGTTTTTACCTTTTCGTATATGTCACGGAAATTTATAAGTGCACTTGCAGCACGGCTTAACTGCGGATAATCATAAACATTTTTGATTATCTCAATCATTGATGTGCCGTTTTCTTTGGAAAGATTTGATATTGTTTCTATGGTTGTATTGCCGATTTTACGGGCAGGTGTGTTGATAATGCGCTTGAGGCGCAGGTCATCTTCTGGATTAATTGCAACATTGATATATGCAAGTATATCCTTGATTTCCATACGGTCATAAAAGCGGTGTCCGCCGATAATACGGTAGCTGATACCGCTTCGTGCCAGTGCATTTTCCACTGCACTGGACTGCATATTCATTCTGTACAGCACTGCATGGTCAGAAAGTTTTGCACCTTTTTTTACATTGTCTGCAATTATATCAACTATATTGCGGCTTTCATCAAACTCTTTGGGCAGGGAATAAATTTTAACCTTTTCGCCTTCACCCTGACTTGTCCACAAGGTTTTGCCTTTTCTTCCCTGATTGTTTTTTATAACCGAGTTTGCCGCATTGAGAATATTCTGTGTGGAACGGTAGTTCTGTTCCAGACGGATAACCTGTGCACCTTCAAAATGTTCTTCAAAACTTAAAATATTTTCGATTGTTGCACCGCGGAAACGATAGATACTCTGGTCATCATCACCAACAACACAGATGTTGTTATGCCCCTGTGCCAGCAGATGCACAAGCTCAAACTGGGCTGTGCTTGTATCCTGATATTCGTCCACCATTACATATCTGTATCTGTTCTGATAATATTCCAGCACATCTTCATTTTCTTTAAGAAGCTGTACTGTATAGTAAATCAAATCGTCAAAGTCAAAAGCATTGGCTTTTTTTAGACGTTTCTGATATTCTTCATAGCATTTTACTATCAGTTTTTCATGGGCATTTGCTGCAAATTCATTTGCCTGCTGCGGTGATATAAGCTTGTCTTTATAGCCTGACATACGGCTGATAACGCTTTTTATCTGGACAAACTTATCATCTATATTGAAGTCTTTCATTATCTCTTTGATAATGCGCTTCTGGTCGTCTGTATCATAGATTGTAAAGGAAGATTCAAACCCAAGTCTGTCACCGTCACGGCGCAGAATTCTTACACAAAGAGAATGGAATGTGCTTGCCATAACATCCTTTGCATACTCACCGATAGATTTTTCAAGACGCTCGCGAAGCTCTGCCGCTGCCTTGTTTGTAAATGTAATAGCAAGAATATTGTAAGGTCTTATGGGGCTTGTGGCTATTTCGTTTTCCTGTGCGAAGGAAAGTTTTTCTCCTCCATTTATTGCAATTTCAAGTGCTTTAAGTGTATCTTCACTTACATCACCCGGGAAATATTCGCTGTTATAGCTGTGGCCAAAACGCACCATATTGGAGATGCGGTTTATAAGTACACTTGTCTTGCCGCTGCCCGCACCTGCAAGTATAAGAATAGGGCCTTTAACTGCGTATACAGCCTGCTGCTGCATACTGTTTAAAAAGCCAAACTGCTTTTTTATATATTGTTTTCTCAATGAAACTGCTTTAGAAAATTCCATCAATTACCTCTGAACATTATTAATCAGTTTATTATACCATAAATCTGTTTGTTAGTAAATCAAATTTGGCAATTACTCCTTTAAATGTATGTAATACCCATCAAGCTCTTTTTCTGCATTTTTATAGTCCGGCATATATTTCTCCACTTCAGCATAGAACTTTCCGGAGTGATTGAACTGTGATATATGGCTTAATTCGTGAATAACAATATATTCTTTGCATTTTTGTGATAAAAAAGCACATCTGTAGGAAAAACATATTGTATTTTTACTGCTGCATGAGCCCCACCGTTTTTCTGCCAGAGTTATTTTTACACCTTTCGGCTGCACACCCATTACTGCAGCATATTTTTGCACAATTGCTGTCATTTGCGGCAAAAGCGCTTTTTTTATCTGTGATGTCTGCTCTTTGCTGACAGCTATTCTGTGATGATATTTGTTTTCAAAATAATTCTGCTGTTTTATTATCCAATCTGTTTTGACTTTTACAAAATTTTCTATATATTCATCTGTTGTGCGCGGGCCTGCTTTTACAGTTACTTCACCCATAGGATTAACTGTGATAATTATATTTTTTCTTCTGTGATGCCTTATAACTTTATATTCCATATTTCACCAAAAAAGGCGACTTTTCGGTTTGTATTTCCGACTGTCGCCTTTAAATATTATTTTTTTGATATGCCCGGTGTTACGTCACGGAAGCCGGATTCCAGCTTGCCTTTAAGCGCAAGTTCAAATGCTTTGCCTGTGCCGACTGCAACACACTGCTGACAGTTTTCTGCAACGGAAACCTTGCAGCCAAGAGCCTGCTGAAGTTTTTTGTCAAGGTTTGCAAGCTGTGCACCTGCACCTGTAAGCAGAACACCGTTTTCATAAATATCGCCTGAAAGCTCCGGTGGTGTAATTTCAAGCACATTTTTTACTGCAACGATATATTCGTCAACAATAGGGTCGATTATCGGCTGCAAATCTTTTGTGTAAACATTAAGTTTGCCCGGAAGACCTTTGTGCAGATTTATGCCTTTAACTTCAAAGCAGCGGTTATTTTCGTCTGTAGGCATACAGTCTGCCACTGCGTGTTTGAGCATCTGGGCAGTTTTCTGACCAACAAGGAAACCGTATTTGTTTTTAAGAAGTTTTATTATTTCACGGTCAATTGCGTTGCCTGCAAGCTTGATTGACTTGGAGCATACAATACCGCCAAGTGAAATAACAGCGATATCTGTGGTACCGCCGCCGATATCAACAATAATGTTGCCGTTTGCTTCCACAATATCGATGCCCGCACCTATAGCTGCTGCAATAGGTTCTTCAATTATAAGCACCTGTCTTGCACCTGAAGAGATTGCCGCATCAACCACAGCATTTTCTTCTATGCCTGTAACAGCACTTGGCACACATATGCTTACCTTTGGTTTTACAATTTTAGAGTTATATGCCTTGCCGATAAAATATTTTACCATTTCCTTGGTAAGAGTATAGTTTGATATAACACCGTCTTTAAGCGGATATTCCGCAACTATATTTTTGTGGGTTTTGCCCACCATCTCGTAAGCCTGCTGACCAAATGCAATAGGCTCGCCGCTGTCTGCATCATATGCAACAACACTTGGTTCGTTAACAACAATGCCTTCGTCTTCTTTATATATCATAACCTTGGTGGTGCCAAGGTCAATACCAATGCCTTTTTCGCTTGATGCCATAGTATTACATCCCTTCTATATTTTATTATTATACGCAAAAGTAACTGCCATAACCGCAGCTGCACCGCCTTTTTTAAGGCACTTTGCAGTTTCTTCCAGCGAGTATCCTGTAGAAACTATATCGTCAATTATAAGAATGTTTTTTCCTTTTACTTCCGTATTCAGCCTGAATGCTCCGTTAAGGTTGCTTTTGCGTTGTGAATAGTTTAATTCGTGCTGACTTTTTGTCTTTTTAATCTTGGTTACAAGGTCTTTATTATACTGCAAATTATATCTTTTTGCAATGCGGCGTGCCATTTCCTGCGGCAGATCATATTCCTGTGTATAGAACTTTGATTTATGTGCCGGCATCGATATAACAACATCAATTTTATTTTCAGCGGCAAATTTTTCAAAATCAAACCCCATACATTCTATAAATCCGTCCAGAAAACTGCCGCAGCTTTTAAATTTTGCATACAGCAGGCCGTCGCGCACAGTATCTCTGTAGTAATAAAAAGATATGCATCTGTCCAGATGTTTAAAGCAGTTGTGCTTGATATCCCTTGCATACTCTTCAATTTTAAGCTGATTTGCCTTTGTGCCGCATTCTGCACACACAGCACCTTCTGTTATTACAGTGCTGCAGAATACACATTTGGGCGGCAGAAACAATTTTATTATTTTACTTTTATCCATTTAATTCTTCCAGAAAAAATTTTATTCCCGAATATCGCAGCTGTTTGCGGTGATTCTGTGTCATCTGCTGCAGAATATATGGCCTGCCGATAATTATAAGCAGTTCTTTTGCACGGGTTATTGCTGTGTAAAGCAGGTTGCGGTACTGCAGTTCCTTTGCTGTGTCGGAAATGCAAAGAATAACCGCTTTGAACTCACAGCCCTGACTTTTGTGCACAGTAACAGCATAAGAATGTTCAAGCTGGGCAAATTCTTCCTGTGTATAGGTATAAAGCCTGTCTTCAAAGCGTATGTACATCAGTCTGTTGAACACATCTATACGTTCAATAACACCTATATCTCCGTTAAATACGCCTATATCCCCCGTGCCGTCATCCTTTACATATTCAAGGTCATAGTTGTTTTTTATCTGCATAACCTTGTCACACTCACGGAAAACAATGCCGTTAAAGGATATTTCCTTTTTGTTTGATGCAGGCGGGTTAAGACTTTTTTGCAGCACAACATTTATATTGGCTGTTCCCCCGCGTTTTTTGCGTGACGGACAAAGCACCTGAATATCATCATAGCTGTCATATCCATATGCCCTTGGCAGTCGGTCTGTAACAAACTGAACAAGCAGGTCTTCCGCCCTTTCGCCGTCAGCATCAATAAAGAAAAAGTCGCTTTCTCTGCCTGCTGAAACAGGTGCTATGCCTTGGTTTATATTGTGTGCATTTACAACAATCTGGCTTTGCTGTGACTGACGGAAAATCTCGGTGAGCATAACACATGGCACAATACCGCTTTCGATAAGGTCTTTAAGAATATTGCCCGGGCCAACTGCAGGCAGCTGATTTGAATCCCCCACCAATACAATGCGGCAGTTGGATTTTACAGCTGATATAAGCTGAGAAAACAGCACTATATCTACCATTGAAAATTCGTCAATTATAAGCACCTGACATGGCAGCGGATTATCCTGATTGCGCTGAAAACGCAGATTGTCCTTGCTGCCCGGCACAACTTCAAGCAGACGGTGTATGGTTTTAGCTTCTTTACCCGACAAATCACTCAGTCTTTTTGCCGCGCGTCCCGTTGGAGCACAAAGACTTATTTTTAATCCCTCTGCTTCAAACATTGTGATTATCGCCTTGACAAGAGTGGTTTTGCCCGTACCGGGGCCACCTGTGATTATTGAAACAGGTGATGTGTATACTTTGTCTATAGCTTCTTTCTGTTTGTCAGCATATCTGATATTGTTAATCTGTTCAACATATCCTATAAGCTGTTTTATGTCTTCTTTAACTTCCGTTTCGTTGGACATAAGCTCTGCAAGCTTCTGTGTTATAACTCGCTCGGCAATATACAGTTCTGCAAGGAACACAAAAGGCTTTTCGTACAGATTTTCTTCAACAAGCAGTCCCTGTTCAAACAGACTGTCAAGATTGTACTCCACCTTTTCAGGTTCTACAGATATAAATGCTGCCACTGTCTCGATAAGTTTCTGCTTTGGAACACAGCTGTGGCCTTTAAGTGTATTGTGGCGCAGCACAAACATAATGCCGCCCACAATTCTGCAGCTGTTATCGTATTCCATACTCATCTTCTGTGCAATTTCGTCTGCACGCTCAAATTCAAAAAAACAGGGTTCTTCACACAGCACAAAAGGGTTGTCGGTAACAATTTCCAATGTATTCGGACCAAGGCGTGTATACAGCGCAATGGCTTCTTTGGCTGCTATGCCATAATGTGCAAGCTGTATGACAGCATCCTGGACACCGTGAATTTTTTTGAATTCCTGCTGTATTGCTTTTGCTTTTGACAAAGATATGCCCTGTACCTGCGCCAGCTTTTCAGGATGATTGTCCAGCACATCAAAGGTATCCTCGCCAAATTTTTCAACAATGCGCTTTGCAAAAACCATACCGATGCCCTTTACTGCACCGCTGGAAAGATATGTAAATATGGCATTTGCATCACTTGGCAGACTTATTTCTACCTTCTGGGCTTTAAACTGCACACCAAAAGACGGGTGGTTGGTATATTCTCCGAATGCAACAAGTTGTTGCCCTTCACCTATACCAGCCATCTCGCCTACCACTGTTATGTATTCTGTTTCCGTTTCCAGTTCCAGAACTGTAAAACCCGTATCTTCACTTTGAAAGGTAATGTGAACTACAGTTCCTTCAATCTTTTTTAGTGTCTGCAAAATGCACCTTCTGTTATTTTGAATTTACAGATTTATTGTACCACAATTTGCAGTTGTTATCTACCCAAAAATAAAGTTGTTACTTATTGTTCACACAAAGTACATCTTTAAGATATTCTTCAAAATTATCATATGACTGCAGTGTATGTACATTTTCTTCAAACGGAAAAACAATTATATGGTTATTCGGTATATTTTCCTGAACATATTTTATCTTTTTGAACGTTACCTCATCCGAACTGTTGTTTACAATAATAACTGACGGAGGAAACTTTGAAGCATATGCCGTATCCGAAACTGTCTCTGCCAGACAATATAGGCCAAACAGCGCAAAAGCTGTTATTACAATAAAAAGTATATCCGTAAACATAAAAACACCCCTTTGGCCTATATTATGCCAAAAGAGTGTCTGATGTTATTATGTTATATTGTTTCGGTTTCCATTTTGTTGAGTATTCTTTTAAACAGAAATACAAATATAACTGTATTTATAAGGCCGCACACACCGTCGCCAACCGACTGTGCTGCAAAGGTATACTGCGGGGACAGGAAAAATGGAATAATGCAAACCAGTAATACAAAAGTGCCTTTGCGGAAGGCTGACATACAAACAGCAATATGTGCCTTGCCCAATGCAGTAAGTCCGTCGGTAACTTCGTAATGCAGTGCCAGCGGAATAAGCCCGAGAGTATATGCCTTGATACCCCAGGTTGCCATCTGTGCAAGCTGCTGGTCCTGTGTAAAAAATGCCACATAATACTGAGGGGCAAAGCGGGATATTATAAACATAACTGTACAGAATGTAACCGCCATTGCAGATATAACAGTAAAGGATTTTATCACCCTTTCTCTGTTTTTTGCACCGTAGTTGTAGCTTAACACAGCCTGTGTGCCCGCTGTTATGCCACCAAGTGGACTTAACACTATAAGCCCGTAACTCTGCACAATTGTTGCGGCAGATATAAGCATATCACCCATTTCTGCCCCGCCGTGTTTCTGCAGTACAACATTGAGTACAATAAGGATAACGCTGTCCGTTGCATACATAATAAAAGCCGGAAAACCAAGTGAAACCACTTTTTTTGCTATAAGAGATGAAAGTTTGTGGCGTTTTAAAGATATATGCACCCTTTTGCCAAATAAAAATGCAAGTGTCCAGAAGCAGGACAAAAACTGTGATATTACTGTTGCCCATGCGGCACCTGCTACC